>NZ_CP022253.1:1280000-1580000 GCF_003119195.2 Azospirillum baldaniorum
GCGGGTGTAGCGCGGGCCGCTCGCCGTATCGACCGTGAAGTAGCCGTGGCCGGTCAGCGCCATGTCCAGCGGGTTGCCGGTCTGCATCATCCCGCCGGCCGAGAGGTCGCGCACCACGGCGCGGTCCTGCACGAAGCTGATCTGCTCGTGCATGCCCGGACGCTCCAGGAACTCCGTGAACAGCATGCGCTGCTGCTTGAAGCCCGTGGTGTTCATGTTCGCGATGTTGTTCGAGATCACGTCCAACTGGCGGCGCAGGGTCATCTGGCGCGACAGGGACACGTAGATCGGGTTTTCCATCGGCGGCCTCTTTCCATTCGGACCGGGGGAGCGTCCCGACCGGCGCAAATGGCAATGCACGGCGCGTGCCAGCGTCGAAAACGACCAGGATGATTGGAATGGCCGCGGATGCCGCCGCCGGGGAAGCGCCTGCCGGGCAAGAACTGCCGGTGGGCTGGCAAGGGCTGCCGCCCGACGCCGGGCAAAAGCGTCCCGGTGCCGCGGCGCGGACGGCGCGCGGATCATGGCAGCTTCCTCCGCCGGAGGCGGCGGGCATGGGAAGGCGGGGCAGGGTGGTGCGGACGGGGATGGCGGGCGTGGTTCGGGCGTTCGCTCCTCGGTTGACGGGGATTTCCGGCGATGCCCCAATCAAGAACCGTGCCGCTGTCTGTGGTTGCGCTTCTGTCACAGCCCCGGACTGTGCCTGAAAGGCTTTGTTAACTATCCGAAAGATAGGGTTGCTGCGCTGGTAAGGCCACGCTCCGCCACCGCTCGCGCTTAGGATTCCATGACCGCGCACGCTGAAGACGACGTTTCGACCGATGGCCTGCCGCGCAAGAAATTCAGCGGCAAGAAGCTGGTCCTGTTCGTCATCCTGCCGCTGGTGCTGCTGATCGGCGCCGGGGCGGGCGTGTATTTCAGCGGCCTGCTCGACTCGCTGCTCGGCAAGAAGGAGGAGCACGCGGAGGTGCCGGCGGAGCCGGCGCAGCCCGATCCGCACGCGGCACCGGTCTTCTACGACCTGCCGGACATGCTGGTGAACCTGAACAGCAGCGGCAAGCGCCCGGCCTTCCTGAAGATCAAGATCTCGATCCAGCTTGCCAAGGGCGAGGACATCCCGGCGATCGAGCATGTGCTGCCGCGCATCATCGACAACTTCCAGGTCTATCTGCGCGAACTGCGGCTGGAGGACCTGAAGGGGTCGGCCGGCATGTACCGCCTGCGCCAGGAACTGCTGATGCGGATCACCGCGTCCGCCCATCCGGTGAAGGTCAAGGACGTTCTGTTCAAGGAAATGCTGGTCCAGTAGGGGCGGCGGAAACGGGCCATGAGCAACACCGAGGAACTGAGCGAAGAGGAACGCCTTGCCGCCGAATGGGCCGCCCTCGCCGAAGACGGCGGCGACATGGGCGAGATGGCGGACATGGGCGGTGGCGGCTCGACCCGCGTCCTGAACCAGGACGAGATCGACAGCCTGCTCGGCTTCGACCAGGGCGGGGCCGGGGACGGCGACAACTCCGGCATCATGGCGCTGGTCAACTCGGCGCTGGTCAACTACGAACGCCTGCCCATGCTGGAGGTGGTCTTCGACCGCCTCGTCCGCATGATGTCCACGTCCTTGCGCAACTTCACCTCCGACAACGTCGAGGTGAGCCTCGACCAGATTTCCTCGGTGCGCTTCGGCGACTATCTCAACTCCATCCCGCTTCCGGCGATGCTGTCCGTCTTCAAGGCGGAGGAGTGGGACAACTACGGCCTGATGGTCGTGGACTCGGCGCTGATCTACTCCATCGTCGACGTGCTGCTGGGCGGGCGGCGCGGCACCGCGGCGATGCGCATCGAGGGCCGGCCTTACACGACCATCGAGCGCAACCTCGTCGAGCGCATGGTCCATGTGGTGCTGTCCGATCTGTCCGCCGCCTTCGACCCGCTGTCGCCCGTCACCTTCCGCTTCGACCGGTTGGAGACCAACCCGCGCTTCGCGACCATCGCGCGCCCGGCCAACGCGGCGGTGCTGGTCAAGCTGCGCATCGACATGGAGGATCGCGGCGGCCGCCTGGAGCTGATGATCCCCTACGCGACGCTGGAGCCGGTGCGCGAGCTTCTGCTCCAGATGTTCATGGGCGAGAAGTTCGGCCGCGACTCGATCTGGGAAACCCACCTCGCCTCGGAACTGCTGGTCACAGACGTGGACATCTCCGCGGTGCTGGACGAGGTGACGATGACCCTGCACGACGTGCTGAACTGGCGCGTCGGCACGCGAATCCTTCTGAACGCCACGCCGGATGGCACCATCGAGCTGCGCTGCGGCGACGTTTCCATGTTCCAAGGCCGCATGGGCCGCAAGGGCGGGCACATCGCCGTGCGGATCGAGCGGGAGCTGCCCAAGCAGGAGGTCATGCGGCTATGAGCCCGACCCTCACGCTCGTCCTCGATCTGGTGATGGTGGGGCTGCTCGCCGCGACCATCGCCTACGCGATCATCCTCAACCGGCAGATCATCAAGCTGCGCGAGAGCCGCGGCGAGATGGCCGAGCTGGTGCGCGGCCTGAACGAGGCCATGTCGCGCGCCGAAACCGGCGTGCGTGGTCTGAAGAAGACGGCCCACGACACCGGCGACGATCTGCAGCGCACGGTCGCCAAGGCGCAGACCCTGCGCGACGAGCTGGAATTCATGATCGAGGCCGCCGACGCCATGGCGAACCGGCTGGGCAACGTTGGCGGGGAGCGTCCGAAGCCGGGCCCGGCGGCGCGTCCGGCGGTACGCCCCGGCCTGTCCGCCCGTCCGCCCGTCGCGTCGCGCCCGGCCGTCGCCCCGCGCCCGATCGTCGAGGACGATCTCGGTCACGACGATCACGATCACGACGATCATGATCTCCACGGCCACGATCTCCACGACGGCGGTCACATCGATCACGACGATCTGCCGCCGCTGCGTTCCGCCGCCTTCCGGAACGAGCCGCTGCGCGCTGATCCGCTGCGGGCCGATCCGTTGCGGGCCGATCCATTGTCGCGCCGCCCGGCGCCGTCGTCCGATCCCATCCTGCGCGAGGGCGAAAGCCTGTCCCGCGCCGAACGTGAACTTCTGCAAGCCATCGAGAACGCCGGCAAGGGGGTCGGATGAGCGACGCCACCACCACGAAAGGCGCATCCGCTGCCGTCGGCGGCGGGGAGCCCAAGGTTGTGATCCGCCCGGCCGGGGCCACCCCGACCGGCGTCCGCACCATCCCGAGCGTTGCCGGCCAACCGCCGGCCCAGAACATGGCCCAGGCCGCTGCCAAAGCGAAGCCGAAGGCCAAGGTGAAGGCGAAGCGCAAGCCCGCCGTTCCGCGCCGCCCGCTGTCGGAGCGGATGCGCGAGAAGATGAAGGCGTGGCGGTTCCGCATTCTGCCGCTGACCATCTTCGTCGCCGTCCTGATGCTGGGGGTGCGCGTCGGCGATCTGTGGCGGATCACCACGCGCGATGCCCGCCTGCCGGAGTTCCCGGCGACCCTGGCCCAAGGGCAGAGCGCCGTTCCGGCGCCACCCATGCAGCTGGCCGCCAACGGCGCCAAGCCCTCACCCGAACCGGCACCGGCCCAGGGCGGATCGAGCAACGGTGCACCGCCCAACCCGACGCCGCCGGACAACGCCGCCCTCGGCCCGGTGAAGAACGAGGAGCTTCTCCAGCATTTCGCCGAGCGGCGCGCCGAGATCGAGCGCCGCACCAAGGAGCTGGAGCAGCGCGAAGCCCTGCTGACCGCCGCCGAGAAGCGCATCGATCAGAAGGTGCAAGAGATGGACAAGGTCCGCTCCGACATCCAGAAGCTGATGCGCCAGGGCGATGAGAAGCAGGCCGCACAGCTCGAAAGCCTCGTGAAGATCTACGAGACGATGAAGCCCAAGGAAGCTGCACGCATCTTCGAGGAGCTGGACATGCCCGTCCTCCTGGGTGTGGTGGAGAAGATGAAGGAAACCAAGACGGCGCCGATCCTGGCCGCGATGGACCCGCTGAAGGCCAAGGAGCTGACCTCCGCCCTCATCGAGCGGCGCGGGGTGCCCGCGTCACCGAAGAACTGAATACGCTCTTTGGTTGAGGTGACGGCAAGACGGGTATGACCGTGCGGTTGGTCATACCCGCCGCCGGCGGCGCCTCTACTGAATATACGTACACGTACTGTCAGGATGGTAGAAGGCCTGCAACGGTCGGCTTCGGTTCATGTTGGCTCCGGCGTGTTCGGGCAGCGCAAGTTTGCCCAACAACAAGAAGGAAGGAGACAAGATGAACGACCAGAACCAGGGCCGTAGCTCGGGCGGTCAGCACTCCGGCGGCAACTTCAAGAACGATCCGGAGCGCGCGGCGGAAGCCGGCCACAAGGGCGGTCAGGTTTCCGGCGGCAACTTCAAGAACGACCCGGAGCGCGCCTCCGAAGCCGGCCACAAGGGCGGTCAGGTTTCCGGTGGCAACTTCAAGAACGATCCGGAGCGTGCGTCCGAAGCCGGCCACAAGGGTGGGCAGGCGTCCGGCGGCAACTTCAAGAACGATCCGGAACGCGCATCGGAAGCGGGCCGCAAGGGCGGCGAACACAGCCATGGCGGCGGGCGGGGCAGCGGCAGCTGACCACCGGGACTGTCTTACCGGAATGTTTCACCCCTGACTGTTTCACTGGCGCACCAGCCTGACGAAACAGTCGCACGGCGCAACGGTGAAGAAGGGCCGCCCGCAAGGCGGCCCTTTGTCCGTTTGCGGACTTCGATTGAAACAAATTGCCGCAGCTTTCTTTAAAGTTCGACAGTGGCGAGCGTTGGTCGAAGGCGGACGGGCGCAGAACAACGCTTCCGCTTTCTTTCCAGCAGGGCGATTCCATGCCGTCTTTGCGTTGCGACGTTTCAGGCGCTTAACGGCGTGTTAACCGAGCGAAATTAGGGTTGGAAAGGCTGACGAGGCTCCGAGTCGGCGGCGGCCGTGCGAGGACGCGAGGTCGGGTCGAACCCGCTTCGGGCGTCTGCGTCCGGGCCGGCCGACGCACCCGATCGCACGCAGGCCGGACAAGACCACGGAACGCTCACATCGGAACGCACATGGCCCCGCCCGTTTCCACCTCGCTCGCCGACCAGAAGCTCCTGCGCCAGCAGCTCGACGCCGCCCATGCCGAAGCGGCCCAGCCGCTGAGCCGCGAAGAGGTGACGGACATCGTCCGCTCCATCCTCGGCAGCATGGACGGCGACATCTCCGCCACCGACCTGCGCCTCTACAAGGAGGTGGTCGACCTCGCCCGCTTCATCGAGAGCGCCAAGCAGGAACTGGCGGCGCTCCAGCCCGCGGAAATCCGCGACCAGCACATCCCCAACGCCACCGATGAGCTGGACGCCGTCGTCGGCGCGACGGAGCAGGCCACCTTCGCCATCTTCGACGCCTGCGACGTCATCACCGGCATCTCGGGCCAGATCGACCCGGAGAATTCCGCGAAGCTGACCGAACAGGTGACCAAGATCTTCGAGGCCTGCAACTTCCAGGACATCACCGGCCAGCGCATCTCCAAGGTCGTGCGCACGCTCAAGCACATCGAATCGAAGGTGGACATGATCGTCGCGGCCTTCGGCGACGAGGTGCGGCAGAACCACACCCGCCCCGCCGCCGCGGTCGCCGCGGCCGATGTCCACACCGATCCGTCGCCGAACTTCGCCACCGACCGCCCGGCGGACGACCCGGAGGCCGGGCTGCTGCACGGGCCGCAGATGACCAGCGCCGCCATGGACCAGGACGAGATCGACCGCCTGCTGGCGAGCTTCGATTAATCCCATGGCTGCGCCCGGCCACAGGAAGCCGGACCTGTCGGGCAGCCGGCCGAACCCGAACAACGGAAGCATCGTGCTTCTGCTGTCGCTGTTCCTGCTGCTGCTCGTCTTCTTCATCGTGCTGAACGCCCAGTCCGTGCAGACCGCCCAGCGGGTGCGCACGGTGCTGGTGTCGCTGGAGCGCAGCTTCCCCGCCTTCTACATCGACCCCCGCCTGCGCGAGCCGGCCGACCCGCTGGCCTCGCGCGCCGGCACCGTCTTCGCGGTGCAGCGGCTGGACGGCTTGGGCAACCTGTTCGCCACCGCCATCGCCGTGGCGAAGGTCGACAGCGTCACGCCGGGCCGCCTGCTGGAAGTGCGCCTGCCCGCCGACGAGCTGTTCCTGCCCGGCACCGCCGACCTGCGACCGGACCGCATCGGCCTGATCGACCGGGTGGCCGACGCGCTGTTGCAGAACCGGCCCGGCGAGCGGATCGAGCTGGACGCGCTGCTGTCCATCGGTGCCGCGGGCGGCCCCAGCCAGCCGCCCGGCCCGGTGGTGCGGGCCGGCGCGCTGGCCCGGCTGCTGATCGCCGACGGGGCGCCGGCGGACGCGGTGACGGTGGGCATCGAGCGCGGCGCGCCGGGAGCCGTCCGCCTGTTGTTCAGCCTGCGCGCCATGGACGATGCGCCGGGGGGAGGGCGCCGATGATCCGCCTCCCCAAACTGCCCAAGGCCGAGGACAAGAGCGGCGGCCACAACCGGACGATCTGGCTGATCAGCTTCACCGACCTGATGTCGCTGCTGCTCGCCTTCTTCGTGCTGATGTACTCGATGAGCGAACCGGAGGCCCAGCGTTGGACCGGGCTGGTCAAGTCGCTGTCGTCGGCCCGCTCGACCGCGGTGACGCCCTCCGCGACGCCGCCCGAGCCGAAGGCCGCCTTCAACGCCGCCACGGTGGAGTCATATTCGGCGATCAACCTGGATTATCTCAGCGCCCTGCTTCGTACCCAGACCGCGGCCAACGAGGATCTGGCGGCGGTGGAGGTGCGGCGGGAGGACGACCGTGTGGTGATCGGCCTGCCGGCCCATGTGATGTTCGACCCGACCGGCGGCAGCTTCACCGACCAGGGGCGGCGCGTGCTGTATCTGCTGGGTGCGGCGGTGGGCCGGATCGGCAACCGGATCGAGGTGGTCGGCCACGCCGAGCGGGAGGACCAGTCCGCGGGGCTGGCCTGGGAACGCGCCCTGACGCGCGCGGTTGCCGTTGCGGCGCTGCTGCGCGAAACGGGCTACAAGCGCGACCTCGTGGCGCGCAGCCTGATGAGCGAAGCGCCTGGCGTTGATCCGGTGCCCGGCGGTGCGCGGGTCGATGTGGTGGTGCGTGAGGAGACGGCGGGCCCGCCGGTGTCCGGGGCGGCCACCGATGCGGAGCCGGAGGAGTGAAACGGATGGGGCGGGGCAGGGCATACCGGCGCTGGCTGAGCGGCTTCGTGGCCGCCACGGCTCTGCTTGCCGCCCAGATCGCCGTCACCCCGTCTGCCTGGGCCGTCGACGTTCCGGTGCGCGCCGCCACCCACAAGACCTTCGGGCGCATGGTCTTCGACTGGCCGCGCCAAACCGGCTACAGCGCGTCGGTGGAGGGCAACACGCTGGTCGTCCGCTTCGACGAGCCGATCAACGCCGCGCTGGACCGCACCGTGGCGGCCTTGCCCGGCTATCTGTCCGGTGTGAGGATCGGCGGCGACGGCAAGACGGTGACATTCGACCTGAAGCGGCCGGTGACGCTGAAGAGCTTCCGCAACGGCAACGCCGTGGCGCTCGACCTGACCCCCGCCGTGGAGGCGCCGGTCCAGAGCCAGACCCAGACCCAGACGCCGGCCCAGGCTCCCGCTCCAGCGGCCAAGGCCGAGACAGCGGCCGCACCCGCTCCGGCGCGCTCCGCGGGACGGGTGACGGTCAGCGCGGCCGACACGCCGGAGCAGAGCCGCCTGTCCTTCACCTGGCCGGAGGGCGCCAACTACACGCTGCGCCGCGACGGCGCATCGGCCACGCTGCTGTTCGACCGCAACGGCAATGCCGATCTGGCGCCGGTGACGAGGATGGCGCTGCGCAACATCCAGAACGTGGAGCAGTTCCGGCAGGCCAACGGCGCGCTGGCGGTGACCTTCGCGGTGCCGCAGGACGCCGAGATCAAGGACAGCAAGTCCGGCCGGTCCGTGGTGATCGACGTGCAGAACCCAGGCACGCGCGCCGGTCTGTCGGCGGGCGAGGCGGCGGGTGCGCCGCCGCCCGGCGCCACCACGACCACGGTGCGTCCACCCTCGGCCGAAGCCGCAGCCCCGCAACCCGCGACACCCCCGTCCGCCGCCGCAAGGCCGGTTGCGGCGCCTGCTCCGGCGAAGGAGGTCGCGGCGGTTTCTGTGCCCGCCAAAGCCGAAGCCGCCAAAACCGACCCCGCCAAACCCGATCCCGCCAAACCCGATCCCGCCAAACCCGATCCGGCGAAGGCCGAGCCGCAGGGGCCGACGCTGGTCTTCGACGCGGGTGGCCCGGCGTCCATCGCCGTCTACCCGCGCGCCGGTCATCTCTACATCGTGTTTGACAAGCCTCTGCCCATCGGCGCCGGAAAGGCCATCGGCGGGGCTGGGACGGTCGGCGCGATCGAGCCGGTCCCGGCCACCGGCGGCAGCGCCTTCCGCACCAAGATCGGGCCGCTGGTCTGGCCGAAGATCGAACGGCAGGGGACGAGCTGGAAGATCATGCCGTCCAGCCGCCTGACCGGCACGCCGCCCTTCGAGCTGAAGATTGATCCGGAACCGGATTTCCTGCTGGGCGCCCGTCTGCTGGTGCGCGCCGCGGACGCGGCGACCGTGGTGACGCTGTCCGACCCCGACGTCGGCGACCGCCTCCAGGTCGTTCCGCTGCCGGCTCCCGGCAACGCCATCCCCGAATCGCACCGCTACGCCGACCTGGAACTGCTGCCCAGCTACCAGGGCGTCGTCGTCCGGCCCATCGCCGACGCCATCACCGTGCGCCCGGTGAAGGAAGGGGTGGAGGTGACCGCGGCGGGTGGCCTTCACCTGTCGCCCATGGCCGACGCCGGAAACCGCCCGGCGGCATCGGCGCAGACGGCCTCGCTGCCGCCGAAGCCGTCCCCCGGCGGCGCGTCCAACACGCTGACTCCGCCCACAGACCCGAAGCCGGTTCCCTCCGGGCGCCGCCTGTTCGACCTGCCGGCCTGGAAGAAGGGCGACCTCGACCATTACACCGAGGCGCGGCAGAACCTTCAGCTCAACATCGTCAACGCGCCGGATTCCGAACGGCCCCGCGCCCAGCTCGACCTCGCCCGCTTCTATCTGGCGAACGGCTTCGGGCAGGAGGCCATCGGCATGATGGATGTGCTGCAGGAGGCCCAGCCCGATCTGGAGGGCTGGCCGGAGTTCCGCGCCTTGCGCGGGGCCGCGCGTTTCCTGGCCGGAAACACCGACGCCGCGGCGGAGGATTTCGCCCATCCGAACCTCGCCAACAACGGCGAGGCCGCGCTGTGGCGCGCCGCCATCGCGGCGGACCGCAACGACTGGCCAGCGGCGCAGGCCGGTTTCAAGGCGGCGGCGCCGATCCTGAACTCCTACCCCGACCCGATCCTGACGAAGCTGGCGACCCGCGCCGCCGAGGCTGCGCTGAAGACCGGCGACGCGCCGTTCGCCAAGCGGCTGCTCGACCGCATCGTCGAGCGCGGCGGCACGGACGCCGAGGAGCGGCCCGACGTCCAGTATCTCCGCGGCCTCTACTACGCCCAGACCAACGAGCCGGAGCGGGCGCTGGAGCAGCTGACCGCCTCCTACAACAGCCTCGACCGCTATTACCGGGCCAAGGCCGGGCTGGCGCTGATCAACCTGCAACTGGCGGAAGGCCGCATGTCGCCGCCCGCCGCGGCGGAGCGGCTGGCCGGGCTGACCTTCACGTGGCGCGGCGACGAGCTGGAGATGCAGATCCGCCAGCGCATGGGCGAGGTGCTGATCGCCGCCGGCCAGTACGCCGACGGCTTCAACGCCATGAAGGAGACCGCCGCCCTGGTCGCCGACACGCCGCGGGCGGAGGAGATCACCCGCGAGATGTCGCGCATCTTCGCCGATCTTTACAAGGACGGGGCGCAGAAGCTGCCGACCATCGAGGCGCTCCAGCTCTACGACCAGTTCCGCGAGCTGACCCCGGTGGGCGAGGCGGGCGACGAGGTCATCCGGCAGCTCGCCGAGCGGCTGATCTCGGTGGACCTGCTGAACCGGGCCGCCGACCTGCTGCAGCATCAGGTGGAGTACCGCCTGTCGGGCGAGGACAAGGCGCAAGTCGGCACCCGGCTCGCCTCCGTCCGCCTGCTCGACAACAAGCCGGAGGACGCCCTGCGCGCGCTGGAGCTGTCCAACGTGCCGAACCTGCCGGCGGATCTGGTGGGCGAGCGCCGCCTGATGCAGGCCAAGGCGCTGGCCGAACTGGGCCGCGGCGACGAGGCGCTGCTGCTGCTCTCCGAGGACGACAGCAAGCCGGCCAACTCGCTGCGGGTGGACATCGCGTGGCGCGCCCAGAAGTGGGAGGCCGCGGCCTTCGCCCTGAACAAGCTGATCGGCCCGCCGCCGCCGCCGACCCAGCCGATCAACCCGGCGACCTCGCAACTCGTCCTGAACCGCGCGGTGGCCCTGGCCTTGGCCGGGGATGGTACGAACCTGAACCTGCTGCGCAAGGAGTTCGGCTCGGCGATGACCAACGGTCCCGACGTCGACGCCTTCCGCGTGCTGACCCGGCCGGAGCAGGCGCTGGGCCTGATCGACGTCAACACCGTGCGTTCCCGCGTCGCCGAGGTGGACGTGTTCCAGAAGTTCCTGAAGAACTACCGCGGCAAGCAGAGCGCGGCGATCAACTAGGTCCTTCTCCGTATTCAACCGGGGCGGGAAGTTGTGGTAGGTTTTGCATCGGAATGCATGCTTTCGAGGGGATTCGGTGATGGATCGCGAATCGGAAATCCTGTCGAAGCTCGATCAGCTCATCGATATGCAGCATGCGACGCAGGGCGACATCCGTGAACTGAAGGGGCAGATGTCCGTCATGCTGATGTGGCTGCAGTCCATGGATCAACGTTTTTCGGCGCTGATGGCGCCGGTCAATCCACCGCGCAAGCCGGCAGCCTGACCTTGCTCTCTCGCGAAAAAGCCCCTCTCCATCGGAAAGGGGCTTTTTGATTGGCGCGGCGGCAAAGCGTCCGAGCGAGGCCCTTCAGAGCTGGACCTGGGTGCCCAGCTCGACCACGCGGTTTGGCGGGATCTTGAAGAAGTCGGTGGCGCTGACGGCAGTGCGCGACATCACGACGAACAGCTTCTCCCGCCACTGGGCCATCTGCGGGTTGATGCGGGGGATCAGCGTCTCCCGGCCGAGGAAGAAGGAGGTCGTCATTACGTCGAACTCCAGCCCGAACGCCTTGCACAGCCGCAGCGCCTTGGGGATGTTCGGCTCCTGCGAGAAGCCGTAGCGCACCGTCAGGCGGTAGAAGCCGTCGGCCAGCCCTTCAAGGACGACGCGCTCCTTGGCCGGGACGCGGGGCACGTCCTCGACCATCACGGTCAGGAAGACGATGCGCTCGTGCATCACCTGATTGTGCTTGAGGTTGTGCAGCAGGGCGATCGGCACCGTGTCGGCGCTGGAGGTCAGGAAGATCGCCGTGCCCTTCACCCGCTGGATGTCGGAGGACTTGGCGTGGCGCTTGACGAAGCCGTCCAGCGGCAGGGAATCCTCGGCCAGCCGGCGGTTCAGGACGGCACGGCCGCGGCGCCACGTCGACATCAGCCCCAGAGTCACCGCGGCGATGACCAGCGGCACCCAGCCGCCGTGCGGGATCTTCACCGCGTTGGCGAGGAACAGCGCCAAATCGACGCTGAGGAACAGCGCGCCCAGCGCCAGACAGGCCGGAA
The DNA here is from genome assembly GCF_003119195.2 of Azospirillum baldaniorum. NCBI lineage: Bacteria > Pseudomonadati > Pseudomonadota > Alphaproteobacteria > Rhodospirillales > Azospirillaceae > Azospirillum > Azospirillum baldaniorum. The sequence goes on from NZ_CP022253.1 coordinate 1,291,720, forward strand.
GGCTCCAGTTCCAGCGGCGGTGCGCCACGACCAGCGCCAGGATGGTGGTGATGACCATGTCGCCGGTCACCGCGATGCCGTAGGCGGTCGCCAGCCGGCTGGAGGATTCGAACCACAGGACCAGCCCGATGACCGCGAACAGCAGGCCCCAGTTGGCGCGCGGGATGTAGATCTGCCCGCCTTCCTCCTGCGAGGTGTGGCGGATGTCCAGCCGCGGGCACAGGCCGAGTTGCACCGCCTGCCGGGTCAGCGAGAAGACGCCGGAGATCACCGCCTGGCTGGCGATCACCGCCGCGCAGGTCGACAGCAGGATCATCGGATAGAGGCCCCATTCCGGCACCAGCAGGTAGAAGGGGCTGCGCACCGCCGTGGGATCGCTCAGCAGCAGGGCGCACTGGCCGAGATAATTCAGCAGCAGGGCGGGCAGCACCACGGCCAGCCACGCCACCTTGATGGGGCGGCGTCCGAAATGACCCATGTCGGCGTAGAGCGCCTCGCCCCCGGTGACGGCCAGAACGACGGCGCCCAGCACCAGGAAGCCGATCCAGCCGTTCGAGGCGAAGAAATGCACGGCGTGGCGCGGGTCGAGCGCGGCCAGGACCTGCGGCTCCTTGACCAGCTCGATCAGGCCGAGCAGGCCCAGTGTGGCGAACCAGGCGACCATGATCGGGCCGAACAGCCGGCCGACCTTCTCGGTGCCGCGGCTCTGGATTCCGAACAGGGCGATCAGGATGCCCACGGTCACCGGCACGACGACCCGCTCCAGCGCCGGCTGCGCCACCTCCAGCCCTTCGACCGCGGAGAGGACGGAGATGGCCGGGGTGATCATGCCGTCGCCGTAGAACAGGGCGGCGCCGAACAGGCCCATCGCCATCAGGCCGGACAGCCGCCCGGTGGAATCGGGCCGGCTGTTGGTCGCCAGCGCCAGCAGGGCCAGGATGCCGCCCTCGCCCTTGTTGTCGGCGCGCATGACGAACAGCACGTATTTCACCGTGACCACGAGCACCAGCGCCCAGAAGACCATGGACATGATGCCCAGGATGTTCTGCGGCGTGAGGGCGAGCCCATGCTCCGGCGAAAAGCATTCGCGCAGGGTGTAGAGCGGGCTGGTGCCGATGTCGCCGTAAACGACGCCAAGCGCACCGAGGGTGAGCGCGGCCAGCCTGCCCTTGTCGGGTGCCGCGGCTTTCAGGGTCGTGTCTGACATGTGGGACGTGGAGGGGGGTCCGTTGGGAGTCCGAGCGGGGGACGAAGAAGCCACAAGCTGCGGGTACGGCGGCGGTCGGTGCGCTCGCGCGGGCCGATCCTCTTACGCTCTTCCCGGATCCAATACTAGCGCAAGCCGATGCGCCCGTCCGCAGGCGGTTTCACCTGCGACGATCTGTGCCGAAGGCGAAGGGCAACCTGCGGAACCCCGGACGAAAAGCGCCTACAGCGTGCCGAAGCTGCGGGCCAGCGATCCGGCGATCAGGTACCAGCCGTCCACCAGCACGAAGAAGATGATCTTGAACGGAATCGCTACCATGGTCGGCGGCAGCATCATCATGCCCATCGACATCAGGATCGACGACACCACCATGTCGATGATCAGGAAGGGCAGGAACAGCAGGAAGCCGATCTCGAAGGCTCGCTTGATCTCCGAGATCATGAAGGCGGGGACCAGCACGTGCAGCGGGGTCTGCTCGGCGTCCGCCACGTTCTCGATGCGCGCCATGTCCATGAACAGGCGCAGGTCCTTCTCGCTGGTGTGCTTCAGCATGAACTCGCGCAGCGGGGCGACCGTGCGGCGGAAGGCCTCCGTCTCGTCGATGTCCTGGTTGATCAGGGGCTGGATGCCCTGGTTGTAGGAACGCTCGAACACCGGCGCCATGACGAAGAAGGTCAGGAAAACCGCCAGAGACATCAGCACCGTGTTCGGCGGCACCTGCTGGATGCCCAGCGCCGAGCGCAGGAAGGACAGAACGATGACGATGCGGGTGAAGGCCGTCATCATGATGAGGATCGACGGCGCCAGCGACAGCACCGTGATCAGCGCGACCATCTGGACGATGCGCCCGGTGGTCGATCCCCCGGCGTCGCCCAGGTCGAAGGTCATGCTCTGCGCCAGCGCCGGCCCGGCGGCCAGCGCCCCGGCCACCCCGATCGCCAGCGCCAGCAGCCCGGCGAACGCCAGCCGTCTGGTCATGCCCATGCCGGCTTTCATGACCGGGCCCCGGCGGGGGGCAGGGCGGTGGACGGTGTGGTTGTGGACGGTGGGGCGGCGGCCTCGGCCAGCGCGCCCTGGAAGCCGCCGCGCGGCGTCTGGTCAACCACTTGGTCGCCGAAGGCGCTGAGCAGCAGCAGATGCTCGCGGTCGTCGCGGCGGACCAGCACCAGCCGACGCTTGCCGTCGAGCGGCAGCACCTCGACGACGCCCAGCCGGCGCTGGCGCCCCGACGTGGCGGTCATGCCGCCGAAGCCGATGCGGCGCATCACCCAGGCCACCAGCACGATCAGCGCGATGACGAAGGCGAGGGCGAGAACGAATTGGATGTACTGGTCGAGGCCCATGGATCAGGTCAGCTCTGTCGGGACGGCGTGGCCGGCGGGTCGGACGGGAGGTCGGCGGGGGCGCTGCGGCCGTAAACGGCGCTGGCACGCTGGCGCGCCGAATGGGGATCGTGGCGTCCCTCGGCGGCGGCGGCCAGCGTTTCCCTCTGGCGGGTCAGCGCCGCGGCGACGGCGTCCAGCGTGGGGAGCAGGCGTTCCAGGGCGGCGGCCAGTTCGGCGTCACCGCGGGCGGACTGCGCCTCGGCGCACAGGGCGGCGACCCGGGTGTCGAGCCCGGTGAGGTCCGCCGTCAGTCCGGCCTCCATCTGGTCGCGGGTCTCCTCCAGCGCGGCGGCCAGAGCGTGGATGTCCCGGCGGAGCGTCGCGGTGTCTGTCACGGAGCCTCTCCGGTGGCCGGTTCCGCAGACGGCGGCAGCGTGCCGTTGGCGCGGTAGACGTAGGCGAGGATCTCGGCCACGGCGGCGATGGCCTCGATGGGGATTTCCGAGTCGATGTCCACCGCCGACAGGATCTGCACGAGGTCGGCGTCCTCGCGCACCTTCACGCCGTTGGCGAAGGCCAGCTCCAGGATCTGCTCGGCCACATGGCCCTTGCCGGTGGCGACGACGCGGGGCAGGGACTGGTCGCCCAGCTCATACTTCAGCGCGACCGCGACGGGCCGGTTGGGGAGAGGGCGGTGGTTGGGAGTCGGCTCGGACAAGGGGCTCCTGCCGGATGGCCTGTGTCGATGGGCGTATCCTGGCGGAACATGCTTAACGAAGCATGAAGCTCAAGCGTGGCGAGAAAGGGCGGAGCAATGCTAGGGGTGGGATTCACCTTTGATTAACTGAAACGGCGGAAGATCGACATGCTGTGATGCATCCCGCCCGCCCTGGTGCGCGCCTTCGCGCGTCCGGGCGGCAGGCCCTCAGACCGGAACCCGGCGATGAATCTCGAGAATCTCGGCCTCTTCAAGCTGATGTCGCGCAAGATGGGCTGGCTGACCGAACGCCAGAACGTGATCGCGCAGAACATCGCGAACGCCGACACGCCGGATTACAAGGGCCGCGACCTGAAGCCCTTCACCTTCCGCGACGCCCTGTCCGACAGCCGCCGCCTTCAGCCCAACGCCACCAACGCCTCGCACCTCCAGGGGACGCGCGGCACGGGCGGGCTGAACCAGGAGCAGCGCCAGCGCAATCCCTACGAGACGGCGCCGGACGGCAACAACGTGGTCCTGGAAGAGCAGATGCTGAAGCAGGGCCAGACCGGCATGGACTTTCAGACGATCACGAACCTCTACAAGAAGCAGGTCAACCTGATCCGGTCCTCCATCCGCAGCGGCGGTTAAGGAGCGGCGGGGTTCGGGGCGGCAGGGTTCGAGGAGAAGGAGGCGGAACATGGATCTCTACACGTCGATGGCGGTGTCCGCGTCCGGCATGAAGGCGCAGGGCACGCGCCTGAAGACCATTGCGGAAAATCTGGCCAACGCCAACACCACGGCGGAAACGCCGGGCGATCTGCCCTACCGGCGCAAGGTCGTGATGTTCCAGAACGCCCTGGACCGCCAGATGGGGGTCGATCTCGTCCGCGTCGCCAAGATCGACGTGGACAAGAAGGACTTCGAGCGGCGCTACGACCCTTCGCATCCCTCCGCGGACGCCGACGGCTACGTGCTGCTGCCCAACGTCAATTCGGTGGTCGAGGCGATGGACATGCGCGAGGCGCAGCGCTCCTACGAGGCCAACCTGTCGGCGGTGGACAGCGCCCGCCAGATGCTGACGCGCACCATCGACATCCTCCGCGCCTGACGCCGCGACGCTTTTTCTGAAGGAAGGACGCCCGTCCCATGGTCAACCCGATCAACGCCGCCGCGGCCTACGCGAACACGGCCGCCTCCACGACCGGGCCGGGCATGGCCCCGCGCAACGGCGTCAGCTTCGGCGACGTTCTGGAGCAGACCGCCAAGGAGGTCATCGGCGACCTGAAGCAGGGCGAGACGATGACCGCCAAGGCCGCCGTCGGGCAGGCCGACCTGACCGACGTGGTCCAGGCCGTCACCAACGCCGAGGTGACGCTGCAGACCGTCACCGCCGTACGCGACAAGGTGCTGTCGGCCTATCAGGAAATCCTGCGCATGCCGATCTGACGGCGGCTTGCGGATCCTGAGCACACGTGCCCTGAGCGAAGCATCATGAGCGAAACCGACGTCATCGAGATCTGCCGCACCTCCATCGTCACGCTGGTGTTCGTGGTGGCGCCGGTTCTGGTCGCCATGATGGTGGTCGGCACGATCATCTCGGTGTTCCAGGCCGTCACCCAGATCAGCGAGCAGACTCTGGCCATGGTGCCGAAGGTCCTGCTGGTCTTCGGCCTGTCGATCCTGCTGATGCCCTTCATGCTGGGCGAGTTGCGGTCCTTTTTCGAGCATGAGGTCGCCGACCGCATCGTCGCCATCGGCACCGGCGTGAACACGGTCCCCAACGCCGGAAACCTTCCCGGCGGCGGCGGATGAACCTGCTTCAGCAGTTTCTGGGCGACCAGATCTTCCTCTGGTTGCTGGTCTTCGCGCGCGTCGGGACAGCCTTCAGCATCATGCCGACCATCGGCGACGCCTTCGTCTCCACCCGCACGCGCCTTCTCTTTTCCGTTGCGGTCAGCGTTCTGGTGGCGCCGGTGCTGGGCGACCGCATGCCGCCGATGCCCGACAACATCTTCCGCCTGTTCGTGCTGATCGCCGGGGAGGTGACCGTCGGCATCTTCATGGGCACCGTCGCCCGCCTGCTGATGGGCGCCTTGGAGGTGGCCGGGACGATCATCGCGCTTCAGTCCGGCCTGTCGAACGCCCAGATGTTCAACCCGGCCATGGCGTCGCAAGGATCGCTGCCCGGCGCCCTGATGGGGTGGCTGGGGCTGCTGCTGATCTTCATCACGAACCTGCACCATCTGCTGATCATGGCGGTGGTGGACAGCTATTCCACCTTCGCGCCGGGGGCGGCGATCCCCATCGACGACATGGCGAACGTGGTCGGGCAGCTGGTCGGCAAGTCCTTCATGCTGGGCGTGCAGATGGCGGCGCCGTTCCTGATCTCCGGCATGCTGTTCGCGCTGGCGCTGGGTCTGCTGAACAAGCTGGCGCCGCAGATCCAGGTGTTCTTCCTGTTCACCTCGCTCCAGGTCGCGCTGGGGCTGTTCATGTTCGCCCTGACGCTGGCCGCGATGATGATGTTCTGGCTGACCCATTTCGAGGCCGCCTTCGTCGATTTCCTGAGACCGGGCTGAGCGGGGAGAGATCCGGTGTCCGAAGACGCGGATGAATCATCCAAAACAGAAGAACCGACGCAAAAGAAGCTCGACGAGGCCCACAAGCAGGGCCAGTTCGCGATGACCCAGGAAATCGGCAACTGGCTGATGATCGCCGCGGCGCTGGTGATCCTGGTCACGACCCTGCCCGGAACGCTGAAGGGCATGGTGCCCCGCCTGAACTTCTTCTTCGAGCATCTGGACCAGATCCCCATGGACCAGGGCGGGGTCGGCGCGGTGCTGATGCGGGTGATGAAGGACATCCTGTGGGCGCTGTGGCTGCCGATCCTGTTCCTGCTGTTCGCCGGGGTGATCGGCACCATCGGGCAGAAGGGCTTCAACGTCTCCTGGGAGCTGATCGCGCCGAAATTCAGCAAGCTGAATCCGATCTCCGGCATCGCCAACATGTTCAGCGCCCAGAAGGGCGTCGATCTGCTGAAGAGCCTGGCCAAGGTCGCGGTGGTCGGCATCGTCGCCTACATCGCGCTCCAGCCGATGATGCTCACCATCGAGCATTTCATCGGCATCGACATGATGCTGCTGCTCCGCGAGATGGATGGCCTGACCTTCCGGCTGCTCGCCGGCGTTCTGGCCATCCTGACCCTGATCGCCGGGGCCGACCTGTTCTGGCAGCGCCACAGCTTCGACAAGAAAATGCGCATGACCAAGCAGGAGGTGAAGGACGAACACAAGCAGGCCGAAGGCGACCCGCACGTGAAGGGACGCATCCGCCAGTTGCGGTTCGAGCGGGCGCGCAAGCGCATGATGGCGGCGGTGCCCGGCGCCGACGTGGTGGTGACCAACCCGACCCACTTCGCCGTCGCGCTGAAATACGACTCCACCACCATGGGTGCCCCGATGGTGGTGGCGAAGGGCGCCGACGCCGTCGCCTTCAAGATCCGCGAGATCGCCGAGGAGAACGGCGTGCCGGTGATGGAGAATCCGCCCCTCGCCCGTGCGCTCTATGCCGCATGCGATATCGACGAGGAGGTTCCGTCCGAGCACTATCGCGCGGTGGCGGAAGTCATTACCTATGTCTTCAAGCTGAAAGGACGCGCGGTGCGGAACTGAGGACCGTTCCCGGACCTTTCCTTGCGGCGAACGGCTGACCTGGAGTTCCGGTGGACGACACGACCTCTTCCTTTGCCGACAGCGCTCCCGCCGGCCACCGCCCCGATGGTGCCGCGGGGGTGGGGGAACGGCCCGGCGGCGGCTTCGCCACCGCGGTTCTGGCGGCCCTTCTTCTGGCCGGGCTGGTCGCTGCGGGGGCTGGGGTGGTTCTGGACCGCGATCCTGTGGCATGGGCCGGCCTGACCACCGCGGGAGCTGGAGCCTTGGCTTTGGCGATCCGCATGGTCCGCGCGCGGCGGCGGGTGGCCCGCGTCGGTTCCCTGCTGGGCAGCGCGCTGGAGGGGCTTCCCTCCGGCCAGCTCGTCTGCGACGGCGCCGGGCATGTGGTCTTCGTCAACAGCACCTTCCGCTCGCTGACCGGCTGGAGCGAGGGCGAGCCGCCGCTGCGTGCGCTCGAACGCCAGTTCGCCGACGATGCGGACAGCGCCGACGCCTTCCGCCGCCTGTGCGAGCGGGTCAAGGGCGGCTATTCCGGCTCCATAGAGCTGGCGGTCCGCCAGCAGGGGCGCGCCGCCGAATGGCGCCGCATCCAGGGCCAGCCCATCGACGGGCACGCCGGGGCGGTGATGTGGCGTGTCGAGGACATCACCGCGCGGCGCGAATTGGAACAGGTGACGCGGCGCGAGCAGACCCAGCTCGTCGATTTCATGGATCACGCGCCGATCGGCTTCTTCTCGGTGGACCAGGACGGGCACTTCCAGTTCGTCAACGCGACCCTGGCGAAGTGGCTGGGCTGCGCGCCGGAGGATCTGGTCGAGGGCGGGCGCCGCCTTCACGATGTGCTGGCCCATCCGCCCGCCTCCTCCGCTCCCTACGACCTCCTGGAGGGCGGCGGATTGGAGCAGCGCGGCGAGATCGCCATGGACGGGCTCCAGGGCCGCCGCTTCCAGGCCTATGTCGCGCAGAGCGTGGTGAGGGGCGAGGACGGGCGGATTTCGCACACCCGCTCCGTCGTGCGCGACCTGACGCCGGAACGCGAGTGGCAGGAGGCCCTGCGCCTGTCCGAGCAGCGCTTCCAGCGCTTCTTCGAGGACGCGCCCATCGGCATCGCCCTGGTGGATGAGGTTGGGCGGCTGGCCGAGTGCAACCAGGCCTTCCTGGCGCTGATCGGCAGCGAGGCCGGCAACGTTCTCGGGCGGGGCATGGCCGACCTGATCGTCCCGGCGGAGCGCGCCATGGTGACCGAGCGGCTGACCGCCGTGCAGGGCGGCTCCGACCCCGCCGCCCCGCTGGAGGTGCGGCTGACCGGCGGGCGCGAGCTGGTGGCCCAGCTCTACGCGCGGCGGCTCGGCGGGGTGGGGCCGGAAGGGGCGGCGGGGCTGATCCTGCATTTCATCGACATGACCGAGCGCAAGGGGCTGGAGGCCCAGTTCGCCCAGTCTCAGAAGATGCAGGCGGTCGGCCAGCTGGCCGGCGGCGTCGCCCACGATTTCAACAACCTGCTGACCGCGATGATCGGCTTCTGCGATCTGCTGCTGCTGCGCCACAAGCCGGGCGACCAGTCCTTCAGCGACATCATGCAGATCAAGCAGAACGCCAACCGCGCGGCCAACCTCGTGCGCCAGCTCCTGGCCTTCTCACGCCAGCAGACGCTGCAGCCGCGCATCCTCAGCGTGACCGACGTGCTGGCCGAGCTTGGCAACCTGATGCGCCGGCTGATCGGCGAGAACATCGAGCTGAAGATGCTCCACGGCCGCGACATCGGCTATGTGAAGGTTGACCAGAACCAGCTGGAGCAGGTGATCATCAACCTCGTGGTCAACGCGCGCGACGCCATGGCCGGAGGCGGGCGGCTGACCATCGTCACCTCCAACCATGTGGTGGAGCAGGCGCAGCGCCGCGAGCACGAGACCATTCCGGCCGGCGACTACGTGTCCATCGAGGTGATCGACACCGGCTGCGGCATTCCCAAGGAAAATCTCCAGCGCATCTTTGAACCCTTCTTCACCACCAAGGGCGTGGGGTCGGGCACCGGGCTGGGGCTGTCCACCGTCTACGGCATCGTTCGCCAGACCGGCGGATTCGTGCTGGTCGAATCGGAGAAGGGGGAGGGGACGACCTTTACCATCCTGCTGCCCCGCCACAAGGGCGAGGCCCGCCCCGACCAGGGCGAGCCGCGCGAGCGGCGCGGCAGCGACCTGACCGGCTCCGGCACCATCATGCTGGTGGAGGACGAGGACGCCGTGCGCGTCTTCTCCGCCCGCGCGCTGCGCAACAAGGGCTATCAGGTGCTGGAGGCCAAGAACGGCGAGGCGGCGCTGCAGCAGATCGGCACGGACGGCAGCCGCATCGACCTGCTGATCACCGACGTGGTGATGCCGCAGATGGACGGGCCGACCCTGGCCCGCCATGTTCGGCAGGTGCGGCCCGACATGCGGGTGATCTTCATCTCCGGCTACGCCGAGGACCGTCTGGGCGAGATCGACGGGGTCGAGGTCGCCCACTTCCTGCCCAAGCCCTTCTCCCTGAAGCAATTGGCTTCCAAGGTGAAGGAGGTCATCCGGGACGGCAAATAGCGGCGGCCTGGGAGGCTGCGGCGCCGTCTAGCCGACGCGCCAGCCGTGATAGGCCCAGCGTTCGGTTCCCGGAACGTCGAGAGCCTCCCACCCGTGACGCCCGGCGCCGATCGGGCGGTCCGACAGGACGAGTGCGCCCTGCGCCAGGAAGGGTTCGATCAGCCCGCCGATCCACTGGCGGATGCCGTCCTCGTCGTCTTCCTGCGCGCTGCCGATGTCGGCATGGGCCAGCCGCACCGCACCGCGGAAGAGCTCGGCCGCGGCGGGCAGCGTGTCCCGGAAATCGCCGAGGAGCAGCCGGTCCTCGTCCGGGCGCAGGGCGGTGGGAACGCGCGCCCACATGTCGAAGACCAGGATGTCGCGCGGCGGGAACAGGCTGCGCAGATGGTCGTAGGTGCGGCCCTTGCCCAGACCGATCTCCATCACCAAACCAGGGGTTCCCGCAACGCAGCCGGCGGCCCAGCCGAGGGCGACGCGCTGGGTGATGAGGCGGTCGATCATGCGGTCGAGCGTCGAGTGGACGGTCGTCATGCGTGGCTTTTCGGGGTGTCGTTGGCGGAGCATCTCCTCATGAACGCAGCCGCTGGAATTCCGTTGCATCGCCCTCGGACGGTCATGGTGCCAGAGGCGAATGGTCATTGCACGGCGCCGGATCGTTCCTAACTTGCGATGAGAACATTCGCGGAACTTAGGGCTTTGCGCAGGGGAACAAAGCTGGTACATTCCCTCTCACCGAATGACCGTTGGTGAGATCGTTGGCCCTGGGGCCGCGGATGTGATCTAACAAGGGGAGACGGGCATGTCGTCCGCACAGCTTCGTTTGGTCGAGAAGGATTCCATGGATAAGCAGAAGGCCCTGGATGCCGCTCTGGCGCAGATCGAGCGCGCCTTTGGCAAGGGCTCGATCATGAAGCTCGGCGCCCGCGAGAACACGGTCGAGACGGAGGTCGTTTCCACCGGCTCTCTCGGCCTCGATATCGCGCTGGGCATCGGCGGCCTGCCGCGCGGCCGCATCATCGAGATTTACGGGCCGGAAAGCTCGGGCAAGACGACGCTGGCGCTGCACGCCATTGCCCAGGCCCAGAAGGGCGGTGGCACCTGCGCCTTCGTGGACGCGGAGCACGCTCTGGACCCGTCCTACGCCCGCAAGCTGGGCGTGAATGTGGACGAGCTGCTGATCTCCCAGCCCGACGCCGGTGAGCAGGCGCTAGAGATCGCCGATACGCTGGTGCGCTCCGGCGCCGTCGACGTGCTGGTGGTCGACTCGGTGGCAGCCTTGGTGCCGCGCGCCGAACTGGAAGGCGAGATGGGCGACAGCCACGTCGGCCTGCACGCCCGCCTGATGAGCCAGGCGCTGCGCAAGCTGACCGGCTCCATCGCCAAGTCGAACTGCCTGGTGATCTTCATCAACCAGATCCGCCTGAAGATCGGCGTGATGTTCGGCAACCCGGAGACGACGACCGGCGGCAACGCGCTGAAGTTCTACGCCTCCGTCCGTCTGGACATCCGCCGCATCGGCGCGATCAAGGACCGCGAGACGGTAGTGGGCAACCAGACCCGCGTGAAGGTGGTGAAGAACAAGATGGCACCGCCGTTCCGCGTGGTCGAGTTCGACATCATGTACGGCGAGGGCGTGTCGAAGGTGGGCGAGCTTCTCGACCTCGGCATCCAGGCCGGCGTGGTGGAGAAGTCGGGCGCTTGGTTCAGCTACGACGGCACCCGCATCGGCCAGGGCCGCGAGAACGCCAAGAACTACCTGCGCAACAACCCGGCCACGGCCGACGCCATCGAGGCGAAGATCCGCGGCAACGCCGGCCTCGTCGCCGACGCCATGATGGGCACCCCGGAGGCCGACGGCGAGGCCGCCACACCGGAGTGATCCCGGACGGCAAGCCGGTTTCTCTGCGTGAAAGCCCCTCTCCGGTTTGCCGGGGAGGGGCTTTCGCCGTCTTGCCGGGCGGCTGGAAAGACCTTACATTCAGGCTGGGCGGACGGGTGTTCCAGCACCCGTCCGCCGGCCCGGTCCTAGCGGTTCAGGATCTCAAGCAGCAGCTTGAGCGCCCGCAACAGCAGGATCAGGAGTTCGAGGATCTTTCTCATCCGTCGAGCCTCCTTGCTGGCGGCGGGGCGGTGGCCGATTCCACCGCCCGTCCGCGCCGACGATCATGCAAATGTGTGGCGCTCCGTCCACGCGGCCTGTCGCCGCGCAGGGGAGTGGCGGGCACTCGGTGGACAGCCACCGCAAGTCACGTTAAAAGCACGGTTCGGCCGCGAACAAGGCCGCGCCGCCGATTGTAGCCGACCGTAGCCGGAGCCTGGACAGCTTATGAAGACCGCCAACGACATCCGCCGCACGTTCCTGGACTTTTTCGCGAAGAACGGCCACCAGATCGTGGAGTCGTCGCCGCTGGTTCCGCGCAACGACCCGACGCTGATGTTCACGAACGCCGGCATGGTGCAGTTCAAGAACGTCTTCACCGGGGCGGAGCAGCGGCCCTATTCGCGCGCCACCACCTCGCAGAAGTGCGTGCGCGCGGGCGGCAAGCACAACGACCTGGACAACGTCGGCTACACGGCGCGGCACCACACCTTCTTCGAGATGCTGGGCAACTTCTCGTTCGGCGACTATTTCAAGGACGACGCGATCGCCTTCGCCTGGAATCTCGTGACGAAGGAGTTCGGGTTGCCGGCGGACAAGCTGCTGGTCACCGTCCACAGCTCCGACGAGGACGCGGCGGGCATCTGGCGCAAGGTCGCCGGCCTGTCGGACGACCGCATCATCCGCATCCCGACCGATGACAATTTCTGGCGCATGGGCGACACCGGCCCCTGCGGCCCCTGCTCGGAGATCTTCTTCGACCACGGCCCGCACATCGCCGGTGGTCCTCCGGGCTCGCCCGACCAGGACGGCGACCGCTTCATCGAGATCTGGAACCTCGTGTTCATGCAGTATGAGCAGCGCGGTCCCGACGACCTGATCGCCCTACCGAAGCCGTCGATCGACACCGGCATGGGGCTGGAGCGTCTGGCCGCCGTGCTCCAGGGCAAGCACGACAACTACGACATCGACCTGATGCGGGCGCTGATCGTGGCCTCCGCCGAGGCGACGAAGACCGCGCCGGACGGCCCGCACGCCGTCTCGCACCGCGTCATCGCCGACCATCTGCGCTCCTGCTGCTTCCTGATCGCCGACGGCGTGCTGCCGTCGAACGAGGGCCGCGGCTACGTGCTGCGCCGCATCATGCGCCGCGCCATGCGCCACGCCCACATGATCGGCGCCCGTGAGCCGCTGATGCACCGCCTCGTCCCGGCGCTGATCCAGCAGATGGGCGACGCCTATCCGGAGTTGAACCGGGCCCGCGCCCTGATCGTCGAGACGCTGAAGCTGGAGGAGACCCGCTTCAAGCAGACGCTGGAGCGCGGCCTGCGCCTGCTGGAGGATGAGGTCGGCCGCTTGGGCGAGGGGCAGCCGCTGCCCGGCGACGTCGCCTTCAAGCTGTACGACACCTACGGCTTCCCGCTCGACCTGACCCAGGATGTGTTGCGCACCCAGGGCCGCCCGGTCGACGAGAGCGGCTTCAAGGCCGCCATGGACGAGCAGCGCCGCAAGGCCCGCGAGTCCTGGGCCGGCTCGGGCGAGGCGACGACCGAGAAGCTGTGGTACGAGCTGAAGGACGAGCTGGGCGCCACGGAATTCTTCGGCTACGACACCGAGGTCGCCGAGGGCAAGGTGACCGCCATCGTCAAGGGCGACGCCCGCGTCGAGCAGGCCACCGTCGGAGACGAGGTGCTGGTCATCGTGAACCAGACGCCCTTCTACGGCGAGTCCGGCGGTCAGGTCGGCGATGCCGGCGTGATCTTCTCCGCCGAGGGCACCGAGGTCGCCGTCTCCGACACCCAGAAGAAGCTGGGCGCCGTCTGGGCCCATGTCGGCACGGTCACCAAGGGCACGCTGAAGGTCGGCGACGTGGTGGAGCTGCGCGTGGACACGGAGCGCCGTTCGGCCATCCGTGCCAACCACTCGGCCACCCACCTGCTGCACGAGGCGCTGCGCCGCCGTCTGGGCGAGCATGTCACCCAGAAGGGCTCGCTGGTCGCCCAGGAGCGCCTGCGCTTCGACATCAGCCAACCGACCGGCCTGACCCCGGCGGACATCGCCGCGGTCGAGGACGAGGTGAACCGCCGCATCCTCGGCAACAGCGAGGTCGTCACCCGCCTGATGTCCCCGGACGAGGCCCGCGCCTCCGGCGCCATGGCCCTGTTCGGCGAGAAGTACGGCGACGAGGTGCGCGTCGTCTCCATGGGCGGCCCGCACGGTGAGCTGGACCGCGACTACTCGATCGAGCTGTGCGGCGGCACCCACGTCCGCCGCACCGGCGACATCGGCCTGTTCACGATCGTCGCCGAGGGCGCCGTCGCCGCCGGCGTGCGCCGCATCGAGGCGCTGACCGGCACCGGCGCGAAGGCGTGGCTGTCGGAGCGCGACCATCTGCTGACCGAGGCCGCGTCCGTCCTCAAGGTCCGTCCGGAAGACGTCCCGTCGCGCCTCGCCGCCCTGGTCGACGAGCGCAAGAAGATGGAGCGCGAGCTGGCCGAACTCCGCCGTCAGGTGGCCATGGGTGGCGGCGCCAAGGCGGACGGCGGCAACGAGGCCAAGGACATCGCGGGCGTGAAGTTCGCCGCCCGCGTGGTCGAGGGCCTGCCGGCCAAGGACCTGAAGCCGATGGCCGACGAGCTGAAGAAGCAGGTCGGCTCCGGCGTGGTCGTCCTGATCGCCTCCAACGAGGGCAAGGCGTCCATCGTCGTCGGCGTCACCGACGACCTGACGGCCAAGATCAGCGCCGTCGATCTGGTGCGCGTCGGCGCCGAGGCTCTGGGCGGGAAGGGCGGCGGCGGCCGTCCGGACATGGCCCAGGCCGGCGGTCCGGACGCCGCGCTGGCGCCCGCCGCCGTCGAGGCCATCGAGAAGGCGCTGGCGGCGAAGGCCGCCTCCTAACCAGCACCGGCGAAGGTCGCCTCCTAACCGCGCCTGTCGTCCGAGCGCACCGGCTCCAACACGGGTGCGCTCGGCGGATGCTGGCGAATAACGAGGCTGGGGCGGTCGGGAATGCCGTAGCGCCGGTATTCCCGCGCCAGCTGTCCCGTCAGGGCCAGCCCGGCCATGCGGACGTCCGCGGCCAGCGAGGCCAGCGGCGCGTCCAGCGTCTTGGGACGGTTGCGCTCCACCAGGAAATGGCCCAGCCACGCCGCGCCGTAGCCGACCAGCGGCGCCGCCACGAGCGCCCGCCAGTCCCGGCGGGCCAGTCCCACCCCAAGCAGGGTCGCCGCCGACAGCGTGCCGGCGACGTGCAGTGCCCGGTTCGTCGGGTTGCGGTGCTGTTCCAGATAGTCGGGCCAAAAATTAGGATCGGTCGCCATGGCGGACTCCTTCCGCGGGGGAACGCCGGGCGGCTCGCGGCGGTTCCGTCTTGCATGATGCCCGCCGTGCTGGAAGGATGCGCGGGTCAACGAACGATACCGCGGAACCGACTGGCATGCGCTTCACCGGCACCGACTCCTACGTCGCCACCGACGATCTGATGGTGGCCGTCAACGCCGCCATCACGCTTGAGCGCCCGCTGCTGGTGAAGGGGGAGCCGGGCACCGGCAAGACCGTGCTGGCCCAGGAGGTCGCCCGCGCCCTGAACAAGCCGCTGCTCGCCTGGCACATCAAGTCCACCACCAAGGCGCAGCAGGGGCTCTACGAGTACGACGCTGTCAGCCGCCTGCGCGACAGCCAACTCGGCGAGGAGCGGGTGCACGACATCGGCAATTACATCGTGCGCGGCAAGCTGTGGGAGGCGTTCGAGGCGCCGGAGCCCCCCGTGCTGCTGATCGACGAGATCGACAAGGCCGATATCGAGTTTCCCAACGACCTGCTGCTCGAACTCGACCGCATGGAGTTCCACGTCTACGAGACGCGGCAAACGGTCAAGGCGGCCCGGCGCCCCCTCGTCATCATCACGTCGAACAACGAGAAGGAACTGCCGGACGCCTTCCTGCGCCGCTGCTTCTTCCATTACATCCGCTTCCCCGACCGCGACACCATGGAGCGGATCGTGGACGTCCATTATCCCGGCCTGAAGCAGGACCTGCTGCGCGAGGCGATGTCGCTGTTCTACAGCCTGCGTGAGGTGCCGGGCCTCAAGAAGAAGCCGTCCACCTCGGAACTGCTCGACTGGATCAAGCTGCTGATGGTCGAGGACGTGGACCCCGAGACCCTGCGCGCCAAGGACGCCCGCAGTCTGATTCCGCCGCTGTGCGGTGCGCTCCTGAAGAACGAGCAGGACGTTCACCTGCTGGAACGGTTGGCTTTTCTCGCCAAGCGGGAAGGGCGCTGAAGCGAACTTCCGTTCGCTTTAGACTCATATCGCCTCATTCGCCGGCAGGCTCCGGTCGCATGTGCGACCGGGACCGCCGGCGCGGTCCAAAGCGGATTGCAATCCGCTTTAGGACGGCGGGCCGGTTCTCCCAACCCACCGTCCTCCAGTGGCTCCTAAACCTCGTTCTCGGACACTACGGCGTCTCCCAGGGCGGAGGCCATCAGCGTGCCCTGAGGCAGGTCGGGCGACGTCACCGGCCAGCGGGCATCGAGGAGACGATTTCTGGCGATCCTGGCGATGCTGACGCTGTTGGACTGGTTCCCGCCAAGAACGTGGAAGGCGTCCTTGTCCATGCCGGCGCAGAAGCCCACATGCCCCTCCCATCCGGTCTTCGAGCCCCGCCAGAACACCAGAATCGCTCCCCAGGACGGGATGCAGGTCTTTCCGGCCTTGAGCCAATTGCGAGCGCCGAGCGGGTTGTTGGGAAGCGCCTCCAACGGAAGGGTGGCGCCGATGCAATGCGCGACGAACAGGCCGCACCAGGGAACGTCGTCGTCCGGGTAGTGAAGGTCGAGGTCGTCGGCCCATTGCAGAATTTCCTTGTTCGATCCCCGGCCGGTCACTTCCCTGGTGCCCATCAGCCGCTTGGCTTCGTCCATCCAGACCAGCGTGTCGGTGACGCCGGGCGGGGCTGCGTTCATGAAGAGCGCCCGCGCCGTATGGGGACCGACCACACCGTCGGGGGCGAGCCCGCGCGCCTGTTGGAACGCGATGACCGCCGCGATGGTCTTGCGGCCCCAAACTCCATCCAGGGACCCGGGATCGAATCCCTGGGCCTGAAGCGCCGTCTGAACCGCGAGAACGTTCATCCCTTCCCTCCATGATTACTTTTGTGTGCAGATATCCTGGCGACCCCGTCGCGGGTGATGATGTTTAGCGGGGGAAATCAATTATCAGTCAGGCAAACTTACTTTGCCAAACGTGAAATTGACCCAAATGGTTGTAGTCATCGTCCTTCTTGACGAGGGAATCGCAGCCACTGAGCTTTCGGTTGTGGGCCGATCGCTGCCATCAGGCGGGAAGGTGGGGCGGAAGGGCTTGACTGCGGTCGCCCTTCTGGGGCAGCCTCGACGCATGCAATCGACCCCGCACCTGAACCGAATGCGAATTACCGCCCCGGCGCTCTGACAGAGGGCGCCGGACCGCGAGCGTTCGTTTTCGCAATCTGGTGTGGAGTGTGGCGTGTCCGTGCGCCCTGGGTCTTCCGGAACCCGCAATCCGGTTCATCACCGTTCCCTGATCCGTTGCTTCACGCGTGCGTTGCGCCAGCCGGCGGAGCGAATGCGGGGCTCCGCGCGAATTATCGTCCCGGTCCGCTGACGCGGGCCGGGTTTCGCGCCTTCCTTTTCCGCCCCCCGTTCGTTCCCTCCGCCCGAGGACTCCCGCGATGCCGTCCGCGCACGCCACCCGTCTGCCTGCCGTTTCCTGTCGCCGCGACACCGAAGACCGTTTGCCGTCCTGGCTCCCCCTCTCCGCCATCGAGGACGCCGCCGAGCGTTTGAGCGGGCGGATCGTCCGCACGCCGCTGCTGCCGGCTCCGGTGCTGGGGCGTGACGTCTGGCTGAAGGCGGAGACCTTCCAGGCGACCGGCGCCTTCAAGGAGCGCGGCGCCCTGAACCGCCTGCTGCGTCTGACGGCGCTGGAGCGCGCGGCGGGCGTCGTCGCCATGTCGGCGGGCAACCACGCCGCCGGACTGGCGCTGCACGCCCAGCGGCTCGGGGTGGCGGCGACCATCGTCATGCCGGTCACCGCTCCGCGCTGCAAGGTGGAGCGGACGGAGGCGCTGGGTGCCGAGGTCGTGCTGTCCGGGGCCAACGTGGGGGAGGCGAAGTCCCGCGCGCTGCAACTGGCGGCGGAGCGGCGGCTGACCTTCGTGCACCCCTACGACGATCCGGACGTGATCGCCGGGCAGGGCACGGTGGGGCTGGAGGTGCTGGCTGACCGCCCGGACCTCGACCGGCTGGTGGTGCCGGTGGGCGGCGGCGGTTTGCTGGCCGGGATGGCGGCGGCGGTGAAGGCGCGCAAGCCCTCCGTCACCGTGGTCGGGGTGCGGCTGGCGCGCCGGCGGGGGCCGACCTTGGCCGACGGGATCGCGGTGGACGCGCTGGGCAAGCTGCCGCAGGCCCTGCTGGCCGGCTTCGTGGACGCCCTGGTCGAGGTGGAGGAGGCGGAGGTCGCGGCGGCGATGCGGACCCTGCACGGCTCCTTCGGCATGGTGGCGGAAGGCGCCGGGGCCGCCGCGGTGGCGGCGCTGTTGGCCGGGAAGGTTCCGGCGGAGGGGCGGACCGTCGCCGTGCTGTCCGGCCGCAACGTGGATTCCGACACGCTGGTGCGGACGCTCGCCGCGGCTTGATCGACATCAAAGACCGCGGGGCCGGGACAGGCCCAGGATCATCCTGCGGGCACACCGTCCGGAAGACGGTGGCCTCGCAGGCAAAAGGCCGGTTGTCCCCGTGGCTCGTCTGGTGTCCCTCCTCGCGCTTGTGGTTCTGGCCGTCGGGCTTCTCGGCGGTGCCGCACCCATGCGCATGGCGGACCTCCCGGCGCCGCACTGCGAGTCCACCGCGGTGCAGGACGCCGCGGACTGCGACATCCACCACTCGACGGACAGTCCGCTTCCGGGAAAGACCCATGCACACGGCACCGCCGGGTGCCTGTGCCTGAGCGGGGCCTGCGACCTGACCGGCCTGCCGGCCCGGATCGGTGTGCCCTTCGGCCATCGCCTCGCGACCCTGCTTCCTGGTACGGACACCGAACCCGCCGCCACCGTCCACGCGCCGCCGCTGCCACCGCCGCGCGCCTGACTCCCGCCGTTCCGTCGCCTTTTCCCCGACCTGCGGACGTACCCGGTCTTACGCCGATCGAGGCACCGGCGCGCCCGCCGAACACGCGCGAGTCACCCCATGACCATGACCCACTACATGGAACTGCTGGCCGTCAACCAGCCCTGGAACCTGCTGATCTTCATGGCGATTCCCGTCATCCTGGCCGAGACGGTGGCGATCAGCGAACTGTACCTGCTCTACACCCGTGACTATGACGGCCCGGTGCGGCGGCTGAACCGCTGGGCCGGCATCACTGTCGGCGTCTATTTCACGGGCGTCTTCATCCATCTGATTCAGAACGCCGTCGTTCCGCTGACCGTATCCGGCGGCTGGCGCGGGCCGGCGGACGTGCTGGCGGTGGGCTTCTACCTCGCCGGCATCGTCCCGCTCGGCGGCATCGCGCTCCTGGACCTTGGGCTGATCGGCCGGGGCCGCGGCGAGCAGGGCCGCATGGCGATCCACGCGGCCCTGGTCGGGCTATTCCTGATCGTCGCCCACATCGCCATGATCTTCGGAATGCTGGACCCGACGCTGCTCACCGGTGCCGCCGCGGCTGGCGGGCACACGATGCACTGAGCGGATGCGGACCGTCCCTCTCCCACCCCGGGAGAGGGACTTTTCAGGGCGCCATGAACACGCTGCGGTGCCGGCCGATCTCGCCGCTGGTCAGGTCGCGCGCCAGCACCGTCACGTCGGTGGACCCCGGCGTCGCGGCGCCCCGCGGCACGCGGACGAAGATGCGGTAGGTCGCCACCGAATCCGCTTCCGCAGCGAGCGTCAGCGAACTTCCCGACTGGGCGTCCACGCTGGCGACCGACAAGTCGGCGTTCGCCAAACCCTCCACCGACAGGCGGTAGGTCCGTGCTTCGTGGGTCTTGTTCAGAATCTTGATGGTGTAGGCGTTCTGCACGTCGCCGTTCGACTGCTGCACGTAGAGCGGCGCCCGGTCGCGCAGCACGCTGACGTCCAGCGTCGGGCGCAGCGCCAGGGAGATCGCCATGGCGCCGGCCACCACCAGAATGATGAGCGCGTAGATCACCGTGCGCGGGCGCAGCAGCCGCACCGGGGCGGCCTGACCGTCGGCCCTGGCGACTTGGTTGGAGCGGGTGTCGAACAGGATCAGGTCGCCGGGGCGCCCGACCTGGGCCATCACGTCGTTGCAGGCATCCACGCACAGGCCACAGCCGATGCAGGAGATCTGCTGGCCCTTGCGGATGTCGGTGCCGGTCGGGCAGACATGGACGCACAGCTTGCAGTCGATGCAGTCGCCCAGCCCCTCCGCCGTCCGCTCCTCCCAGCTCTGCGTCTTGCGCAGCGGCGCGCGCCCTTCGCCGCGCCAGTCCTGGTAGGTGACGACGTAGGTGTCCTCATCGACCATCGCCGCCTGGAAGCTGCGCCACGGGCAGACGTAGATGCAGATCTGCTCGCGCGCCCAGCCGGCGAAGAAATAGGTGGTGGCGGTAAACAGCCCGGCGAAGGCCAGGACCTTCCACGACACCTCGCCCGTCGCGATCTCGCGCAGCAGGGTCGGGGCGTCGTTGAAGTAGAAGATCCAGGCGCCGCCGGTGACCAGGGAAATCATTAGCCAGATGGCGTGCTTCGACGCCTTCAGCCCCAGCTTGCGCGCCGACAGCGGTGCCTTGTCGAGCCGGATGCGCTCGGTGCGCGGGCCTTCCAGCTTGCGCTCCACCCACATGAACAGGTCGGTCCAGACCGTCTGCGGGCAGGCGTAGCCGCACCAGATGCGGCCGAGCAGGGTGGTGGCGAAGAAGATGCCGAAGGCGCCGATGATGAGCAGGCCAGTCAGGTAATAGACCTCCTGCGGCCAGATCTCGATCCAGAAGAAGTAGGCGCGCCGGCCCACCATATCGACCAGCACCGCCTGATCGGGAATTCCCGGCCCGCGATCCCAGCGCAGCCAGGGCGTGACGTAATAGACGCCGAGCAGGACCGCCAGCGCCAGCCATTTCAGCCGGCGGAAGCGGCCGTGGACATCGGCGGCGTAGACCTTGGGGCGATGCACGAACCAGCGCTCGCGCGGCTGGTCGGCGTCGTGGGCGGCGGGGGCCGGAGAGGAGAGGGACATGGCGTGCGACCTTGCTTTGACGCGGCGGTCAACCTAGCCCCTCTTTTATAAGCCTTCCGTGATGTAGTCACACTGCGGTAAATCAGCCACCGCGGCGGCGAAAAGGGTCTAGACCGCCTCGCCGCGCAACTCGGCCAAGCCGTCCTCATAGGCGCGGTCGAACAGGGATTCCAGCCGTGCGTCGGTGCCGCGCAGGCCGGCGACGACCGCGTGCGCCCATTCGAAATACTCGATCTTGCGCTCCAGCGGCCAGTCGGCGGGCGGGCTGTGCGCCATGGAGCGCAGGTTGGACACCTTGTCGGCCAGCTTCACCAGCTTGGCGCGCGAGGAGGCGGTGGGGGCGGCGTCGATCTGCCGTTGCTTGCGCTCCGCCTTGCGCAGGCGCTTGTCGTCGGTGGTCTCGGCCACGACGCCGGCGACCTCCGCCCCGAAATGCTGCTCGATCTCCTCGTAGGAGGCGTCGGTGTCCTCCAGCGTGTCGTGGAGCAGTGCGGCGATGACCACCACCGGGTCATTGCCCGCCGTCGCCTCGGCACAGAGGAACGCCACCTCCGACAGGTGGTTGAGGTAGGGCTCGGCGCGCACGCCCTTGCGGCGCTGGTCGATGTGCTTGTGCGCGGCGAACTCCAGCGCGCGGGCGAAGTCGAGAAGGGCTGTCATGGCGTTCCTGGCGGGTCGGCGCTACGATGAGGGCGGATGGGGACGAAACCCCACGGGGGGAAGCGGCATGTTCACGGGATTCTTCTTCGAACTGCGCAAGGCGGGCGTGCCGGTCTCGCTGAATGAGTACCTGACGCTCATGGAGGCCATGAAGCGCGGCGTCGCCGACTTCCGCGTCGAAGACTTCTATTACCTCAGCCGGGCCTGTCTGGTGAAGGACGAGCGCAATCTCGACCGCTTCGATCGCGTGTTCGGGCAGGTCTTCAAGGGGCTGGAAGGGGCGGAGGGCGCCGGGGGCGACGAAATTCCTGTGGTCGATCTGCCGGAGGAATGGCTGCGCAAGCTCGCCGAACGCTTCCTGACCGACGAGGAGAAGGCGCAGATACAAGCCCTGGGCGGCTGGCAGAAACTCATGGAGACGCTGGCGGAGCGGCTGGCCGAACAGAAGGGGCGGCATCAGGGCGGCTCCAAATGGATCGGCACCGCCGGAACCTCGCCCTTCGGCGCCTACGGCTACAACCCGGAGGGCGTGCGCATCGGCCAGAAGGAATCCCGGCACCGCCGCGCCGTGAAGGTGTGGGACAAGCGGGAGTTCAAGAATCTGGACGATCAGGTCGAGATCGGCACCCGCAACATCAAGGTGGCGCTGCGCCGCCTGCGCAAGTTCGCCCGCACCGGGGCGGCCAGCGAGTTGGACCTGCCCGGCACCATCCGCGCCACCGCCAGCAACGCCGGCTGGCTGGACCTGAAGATGGTGCCGGAGCGGCACAACACGGTGAAGGTGCTGCTCTTCCTCGACATCGGCGGTTCGATGGACGACCACATCCGGCTGGTCGAGGAGCTGTTCTCCGCCGCGCGGGGCGAGTTCAAGCATCTGGAGCACTTCTACTTCCACAACTGCGTCTATGAGAGCGTGTGGCGCGACAACAAGCGCCGCCATGACGAGCGCACCCCGACCTGGGACGTGCTGCACACCTATCCCGCCGACTACAAGCTGGTCTTCGTCGGCGACGCGGCGATGAGCCCCTATGAGATCGCCTATGCCGGCGGCAGCGTCGAGCATTGGAACGAGGAGCCGGGGCAGGTCTGGCTGCAGCGGATGCTGTCCGTCTACAGCCGCGCCGTCTGGCTCAACCCCACGCCGGAATCGCGCTGGGGCTACACCGAGAGCACCCGCATGCTGCAGCGGCTTCTGGACGGGCGCATGTACCCTCTGACCTTGCAGGGACTGGACGCCGCGATGCGCGAGCTGGTGCGGTAACGGCGCTGTCCGGCACCGTCTTCGACAGTCGATTGGGTCGCGTGGAAACGGACGGTGCGAAGCAGCGTCCGCCGACGCGATGCGTCACGCCAGTGATCGCTCTGTCGGGCAAAACGCCGAAGGGGGCAGCAGGCGGCTCCAGATTAATTTGCAATTTTTGGCTGAGACTGTGTTGCGCGGATGCGCGTCTTCTTGCTGGACTGTCTCAGTAATTGAACGAATTTCTTTGCATTCCAGAAAACAAGATGCCCGAGTCGCAAAGTTAAGTATCTGAATAATCCTCCAATCGGTATCTCTATACGATACAAATGCGGTCAGGCTTTCGTTTGTTTTAAACATTGATCGTCATTTTTGCGGCTTTCCGGCAACATTGAGCAGCAAACGGATATTGCGAATCATTCTACCTTGAATGCATACGATTGCATTCATGAACATGAATTTTCTTGTTCACAGCATGCAGTCGGTGAGGGTCAGGGAAAATGGAGGGTCTTCTTGCGCGCATCAGCATCAGCGGCAAAATCTACAGCGTTGTCGCGATTCTGGGTGTGGTGGCTGCCATCATTGGTGGCGTCGGCTCGTTTGGAATGCAGACCTACGACGACAAGTTCGACCAGATTCAGAACTGGTCCCGGCGCGCCCTGATCAACGAACAGATCAACAGCCTAATTTACAAGGTCGTCATGGACAGCCGCGGCATCTACGCCGCGGATGGGACGGCGGACGCCACGCCCTACGCCAAGAACATCGTCGGCGCCACCGGCGAACTGGAAAAGCTCGTGGCCAAGCTCGAAACCCTGCTGCCTCCGGATAGCAAGGCCGCCTTCGGCGAGACGCAGCAAACGGCGCGCGCCTTTGTCCTGCACCGCAACGAGGTTGCCCGCCTTGGAATGGAGGTTGGCCCGGACAAGGCGCGTGAGCACGGCGACACCCCCGAGGCTCGCGCCCTGCGCAGCAAGCTGGGCCAGTTCCTGGAGAAGGCCTCCGAACGCAACATGCAGGGCATCGACAAGGCCAACGAGGAACTGACCGCCGTGAACAGCCTGATGACGACGCTCATGATGGTCGTCGGCATCGGCGGTGGCCTCGGTGCGCTGGCGTTGAGCGTCCTGGTCGCGCGCATCGGCATCTCCCGCCCGATCGCCGGGATCACCGACGTCATGGCCCGTCTGGCGACCGGCGACACCTCGGTGACGGTGCCGGGCCTCAGCCGTGGCGACGAGATCGGCGGCATGGCCAAGGCGGTGGCGGTCTTCAAGGACAACGCCGTGGACCGCGAGCGCATGAGGGTCGCCGAGGAGGCGGAGCGCCGGGCCAAGGAACGGCGCACCCACGCCGTCGAGGAACTGGTGCAGTCCTTTGACCGGAACGTCTCCGGCATCCTGCGCACCGTCGCCTCCGCCGCGACGGAACTGGAGGCCACGGCACAGAGCATGCTGACGACCGCCGACCAGACCAAGGGGCAGGCGGCCAGCACGGCGGCCGCGGCCGAACAGGCCTCGGTCAACGTGCAGACCGTCGCCGCGGCGACCAACGAGCTGAGCGCGTCGATCAACGAGATCAGCGGTCAGGTGACCCGCTCCACCAACATCGCCAGCCACGCGGTGGGCGAGGCGCAGCAGACCAACGAGCGCGTCCAGGGCCTCGTCGCGCAGGCGCAGCGGATCGGCGACGTGGTGAAGCTGATCACCGACATCGCCAGCCAGACCAACCTGCTGGCGCTGAACGCGACGATCGAGGCGGCGCGCGCCGGGGAGGCCGGCAAGGGCTTCGCCGTCGTGGCGTCGGAGGTGAAGAACCTCGCCAACCAGACCGCCAAGGCGACGGAGGAGATCGCCTCCCAGATCGCCTCCATGCAGGAGGCCACCGGCGGGGCGGCGGCGGCCATCAACGGGATCGGCGACACCATCGGCACGATCAGCGAGATCGCCACGATCATCGCCTCGGCGGTGGAGGAGCAGGGATCGGCGACCGGCGAGATCGCCCGCAACGTGCAGCAGGCCGCTCAGGGCACCCATCTGGTGACCACCAACATCACCGAGGTCAGCGACGGCGCCACCCAGACCGGCTCCGCCGCCACCCAGGTGCTGGGCGCCGCCGGGGAGCTGTCCCGCCAGTCGGAGGTCCTGCGGACGGAGGTTGAGCGCTTCCTGGCCGGCATCCGCGCCGCGTAAGGATGGTTCGGGGGTGTGCGAGGAAGCGCACCCCCGCCCATTCTCATCCTGAACGGACCGAACGGCGTTTGCCGGACCGAAATCCCGTTTTTATCGTCACGGCCATTCGCGTTCGAATGGAGGGGTACCGTGGCGAAATCCTATCTGGCGTCCTGGAAGAAGGCGAAGGACCGCTTCGAGAAGACGACGGGCAAGAAGAAGCCCGATCCCAAGAGCCGTTTTGGCAAGCTGTTCAGCAAGATCAGCTCGACCGGCCTGGAAGGCGCGCTGAAGAGCTACGACGCCGCCACGACCGTGCAGGATGCGCAAAAGCACGCCCGTGCCTTCCAATCCGCGGCAGGCGGCTACATCCCCACGCTCGACGCGGCGGGCAAGGCGGCCAAACAGGACGGCGACGCGGTCTACGCCGAAGCCTGCGCCGACATGGTGGCGTCGTTGAACAAGATCGCCGGCAGCGTCGTGACGGATTTGGAACGGTTCGACGGCCTGCCGAAGACCATCGAAGGCTATTTCAAGTCGCCATACTGGTTCAAGCTTCTGCACAAGGTCGCCAAGCAGGAAATGTCGCTCGAAAATGTCGAGCTGTACGACAAGATCCTGAAAGGCAAGCTGTCGAAGGCGGAGCCTGCGGAAGAGGCATACAAGGAATACGTGGCCGTCCGCTCACCCAAGGAAGTGAACATCGGGTCGGGAACCCGGAGCGCCTGCAAGAAGTGCGCGGATCAGGGCGCTTGGACCGCTATGCCTTGGGACAAGGTGGCGAAGGACCTGGGCGTCAATCTGGCCGACACCATCGGACGCCTGCACAGCGCGCTGGCCAAGGGCGAGATCTGACGGCGGGAGGCTGGTTGACGCGGTCAGGTTGATGCGGTCAAGTTGACTGGGTGGGCCTCCGCCGTCACTTTGAGGATCAGCCCTTCAGGGGCGGCCCTTCAAAATGGTCTCGGGAGGCTCCGCCATGTACATCGCCATGAACCGTTTCCGCGTGCGTCCGGACTCGGAGCAGGACTTCGAGGAGGTCTGGCTGAACCGCGAGGTCCATCTGAACACGGTTCCGGGCTTTGTGGAGTTCCACATGCTGCGCGGCCCGCGTTACGAGGACCACCGCCTCTATTCCTCCCACACCGTCTGGGAGTCGGAGGCGCATTTCCAGGCCTGGACCCGCTCGGAGGAGTTCCGCGCCGCCCATCGCGGGGCGGGAGACCGCAAGCCGCTCTATCTCGGCCCGCCGCAGTTCGAGGGCTTCGAGGTCATCCAGACCGTGGGGCGCGAGGGCTGAGCTGCCAGAGGCGCTCAGCCTTTCAGAGCATCTTCGTCGCCGATCAGGCGGTGGGCGATGGCGACGGTGATGAGGCCGGCGAGGAGAAGGCCGTACTGCCACAGGCTGGACCAGTCGCCGGTCTGCACGTCGCCCGCCACCGCCTGGACCGGGCGCACGATCAGTTGCCGCAGCAGCGTGATCATCGCCACCTCCAGGAAGACCCGCAGGTGGAAGCGGTTGGTCCGGACGTAGTCGACCTCCGCGGAGATCAGCGCGGACAGCGTCCAGACGATGAACAGCACGCCGAGCGCGTGCAGGAAGCCGTGCGCCAGCTGGTCCTTCTGGAAGGCCGCCCAGGCCTCCACGAAGAACTCCCAGACCACCATGGCGCTCGCCGCGACCAGGGCGATCGCCAGGACGACGTGCAGCAGCCCGTTGAAGGACTTCAGGGCGCGGATCAGGCCCTGTTCGAGAAGCGAGTTGGACGGGGCGCGGGGGAGCGATTGCAGCATCGTGGCGTGTCGCAAGGTCGAAGGGTGCGGGAAGATAGAAGCCCAACCCGGCGGACGCCCCCGCCGTTTTGCCATTGCCGCCATGGGGAAAACGCAAGCATTGCAGATCAGCGTCAAGTCGCCGCATCAATGGTCCCGGCTTTGCAGGTGGAAAAAAGCACCGGCCATTGAACTCCGGGCCTGATTTCGTCTAGGGTCGCCGCGGTCCCTCCGGCGTCGTTCCTTCGAGGGTTCCCCCAGGAGTGAATGGATGCGCGAAACCACCCCCATCACGGTCGCCCGCGGCGACGGCATCGGTCCGGAGATCACCGACGCGGTGCTTCACGTGATGGAGGCCGCCGGCGCCCGCCTGAAGGTGGAGGAGGTGCCGGCGGGCGAGCAGGTCTACCGCCGCGGCCATCTGGGCGGGCTGGACGCCGCCGGCTGGGGGTCGATCCGCCGCACCCGCGTCTTCCTGAAGGGGCCGATCACCACGCCCCAGGGCTATGGCAACAAGTCGCTGAACGTCACCGCGCGGACCACGCTGGGGCTGTTCGCCAACGTGCGGCCCTGCGTGTCGCACCATCCCTACGTCCGCACGCGGCACCCGCGCATGGACGTGGTCATCATCCGCGAGAACGAGGAGGACCTCTACGCCGGGATCGAGCACCGCCAGACCGACGACGTGATCCAGTCGGTCAAGCTGATCTCCCGGCCGGGGTCGGAGCGCATCGTGCGCTACGCCTTCGACTACGCCCGCGCCAACCATCGGCGCAAGGTGACGGCCTTCGTCAAGGACAACGTCATGAAGATGACGGACGGGCTGTTCCTGAAGATCTTCAACGAGATCGCCGCCGAATATCCGGAGATCAAGGCCGACCATCTGATCGTCGACATCGGCGCCGCCCGTCTGGCCGACCAGCCGGAACGCTTCGACGTGATCGTGACGCTGAACCTGTACGGCGACATCGTGTCGGACATCGCCGCCCAGATCACCGGCTCGGTCGGGCTGGCCGGCTCCGCCAACATCGGCGACGCCTGCGCCATGTTCGAGGCGATCCACGGCTCGGCGCCGATGATCGCGGGGCAGGGGATCGCCAACCCGTCGGGCCTGCTGATGGCCGCGGTGATGATGCTGGTCCACATCGGGCAGGGCGACGTGGCGGCGCGCATCCACAACGCCTGGCTCAAGACCATCGAGGACGGCGTCCACACCGTGGACATCTTCAACCGCGGAGTCAGCCGCCAGCGCGTCGGCACCCACGCCTTCGCCGATGCGGTGGTGGAGCGGCTGGGCCAGATGCCGGTGACCCTGCCCACCGTCGGCTACGCCGTCACCGCGCGGCCCGCCTATGAGTCCGGGGTGCGGCTGTCGCCCCGCCGCAAGGCGGTGAAGGAACTGGTCGGGGTGGACGTGTTCCTGCATTGGCCGGGCGGCAACCCGGACGAGCTGGCCGGGCTGGTCCTGCCGGTGGCCACTCCGGCGCTGCGGCTGTCGAGCATCTCCAACCGCTCGCAGAAGGTCTGGCCGGAGGGCAACATCGGCGTCTTCTGCACCGACCACTGGCGCTGCCGATTCCTGGCGCCGGAGGGCGTGGCAGTCGGCCACCCCGACATCGTCGAGCTTCTGTCGGGCCTTGCCCGCGCCGGGCTGGACTTCACCCAGACCGAGAATCTGTGCAACTTCGACGGCAAATCCGGCTTCTCGGCCACGTAAGCCGCGACGCGGGGGAATAATCCTCTCCGGCCGGGCGTCCAGACGGGCAGGACATCCTTCCAAGGGGAGCGCCGCCGCATGCCTCTGCCAAAGCCGCCTCCCGACCCTCCTCCAGCGAACGGCCCAGCCAGTGGCCCCTCTGCCAATAGCCCGGTGGACGAGCGGGCCATCGCCGCGCAGGTGCCGCGGCTGCGCCGCTACGCCGCAGCGCTGGCCGGCAACCTGTCCGACGCCGACGACCTCGTGCAGGACTGCATCGAGAAGGCGCTGGCCAACCGGCACACGTTGCGGGACGTCACCCGGCTCGGCGGCTGGCTGCTGTCGATCCTGCACAACCTGCACGTTTCCGGCCTGCGCTGGCGCCGCCGCCGCGGGCCGGAGGTGCCGGTGGAGGATCTCGCCAACGATCTGGCGCTCAGCGCCGCCCCCGCCGACCGGGCGGAGGTGCGGGATTTCGTGCGCGCCTTCAACCAGCTGTCGGAGGAGCACCGGGCCGTGCTTCTGCTGACCGGGCTGGAGGGGCTGTCCTACCGCGAGGCGGCGGAAGTGCTGGGGGTTCCGGTGGGAACCGTCATGTCGCGGCTGGCCCGCGCCCGGGAACGGCTGCGCGTCCTGCTGGACGGCGGGACGGAGCAGGCGGTGAGGAGGATCAAGTGATGGACACCGAACCGGACGCTCCGGTGACCGAGGCCGAGTTGCACGCCTGGATGGACGGCGAATTGCCGGAGGAACGGCGCGGCGAGGTCGAGCGCCATCTGGCGGGCAACCCCGATCTGGCCCGCCGCTTCGACCGCTACCGCGCCCAGCGGACCATGCTCCAGGGAACCTTTGGCCCGCTGATCGACCGGCCGTTGCCGGAGGCCCTGGTGCCGCCCTACGGCCGGGCGCCGGGCCGGCCGGCGGTGCGTCCGCGCCGATGGCTTCCGGCGCTGGCCGCGGCGGCGACCCTGCTGGTCTTCGTCGTCGGCGGGGCGGGGGGCTGGTGGCTGCGCGGCTGGTCGGGCGGGGTGGGTGGCGGTGGCGCGGCCTTCGTCGCCGATGCGGTGGCCGCGCATCGGGTCTTCGCGGTGGAGGTCCGCCATCCCGTCGAGGTCGGCGCCGACCAGGAAGCGCATCTCGTGGGTTGGCTGTCGAAGCGCCTGGGCAAGCCGCTGCAGGCGCCGCGGCTGGCCGACAAGGGCTATGATCTGGTGGGCGGGCGGTTGCTGTCCGACGCCCGGGGGCCGGCGGCCCAGCTCATGTACCAGGATGCGGCCGGTCGCCGCATCACCCTGTACATCCGTCCGGCCTCCGACGCGCCGGACACCTCCTTCCGGTTTGCCCAGGACGGCAACGTCCAGGCTTTCTACTGGCGGGACAACGGTTTGGCGTGGGCGGTAACGGGTGACCTCGACCGAGTGACCCTTTCGGCCATAGCCGAGGAGGTGTACGGCGCGTTGAACTCATAACACCCACAGACTTATGCACAGGAATGTTGTTCGAGCCCCCTATCCCTCTATCCGGCCATCTGGTAGGTTGGCCGGCGTTGGGCACAAAATATTGCGCCTTATGGAAAACGGCCGTCTGGTCGGAAGGTATATTGGTTAACCAAGTCACCGGTTACCGGACCACGGGAGACAGGGGATGAGTTGGACGGACGAACGGGTTCAGCAGCTTAAGGACCTCTGGGCCCAGGGGCTGAGCGCGAGTGAAATCGCGGACATCCTGGGCGACATCACCCGCAACGCGGTGATCGGAAAGGCGCACCGCCTCGGCTTGTCGGGACGCCCGTCGCCGATCAAGAAGAAGCCGACCCGCGGCGCGACGATCCTCGCTTTGACCGAGCGCATGTGCAAATGGCCGGTCGGCGACCCGAAGCACCAGGACTTCCATTTCTGCGGCAAGCCCTCACTGCCCGGCCTGCCGTATTGCGCCGAGCACGCGGCGGTGGCCTACCAGCCGGCGTCCTCCGGCAAAAAGCGCGACGAGGACCGCAACACCGGTGAGCGCAACGTCGGCGCCGCCTAGACTCCGCCGGACTTCTCCGCCGGATTTCCGGATTTCGGGCGCTCTTCACGCGGGCGCCCGCCCGACACGGCGACCGGATCGGCAGCCGTAAGAGGAGCGCCGGTCAGATCGGCGCCGCGGTGATCGCCCACCAGCTTCCGGCGATCAGCATCGCCGAGACACCCGCCGCCGCCACGCCCAGACCCAGACCGGCGGCGACCGCCAGACCGTCCTTCACGATCAGCCCCAGCGCGATCACCAGCACCGCCAGACCGGGCAGGGTGTTGCCGAACGGGATGGGCAGGGCGATCAGAACACCCATCGCCAGCAGGAAAACACCCAGCGGCCGCAGCGCGCTCTGACGGGTCAGCGACGGCCAGCGCGTGCGCAGCCGGGCTTCCAGCCGCTCGACCAGCGGTGTTCCCTTCTCCACGATCTTTTCAAGCGTGGTCCGCGCCACACGGCGGCGCCCGATCCAGCCCGGCACCTCCAGCCGGTCGCGTCCGACGATCATCTGGATCGCCACCAGCGCCAGCACCGTGCCGAAGATCAGGCCCGCCGGCAGCCCCGGCGTCGGCACCACGGCCGGGATCGCCAGCGCCAACAGCAGAAAACCCGGCGCGCGGTCGCCGAGATGGCCCAGCACCTCTCCCAGCGTCGGCTTGTCGCCGGTCATGCGCCCGTGCAGCTTTTTGAGCAGCGCGGACGCCCGTGCCGGGTCCTTCGTGTCCATGACCTGTCCCAAACCCCCTGTTCCATCGTCGCCGGGTGGATGTGGTGGCGCGGCGGCTCACCGGAAAGGGGGTGCGGGACAAAGGCGGGGGTCAGTACTCCTCGACCTCGTGCTTCAACTGCACCAGACGGCCGCTCAGCAGCGACAGCATCAGTTGCACCACCATCTCGTGGACGATCAGCGTGTGGGTGTTGCCGCTGTCCTGCATGTGCTGGCGCAGCGCCTCGCGCACCTTCGGCACGCCGGTCACGTCGATCAGCACGTCCACCGCCTCGCCGAGCCGGGCGAGGTCCATGAAATCGGTCGTGGTGGCGACGCCGCGCGCGCGGGCAAGCCGCATGCCGGGCGCCTCGGCGTCCAGGTCGGCGACGCCGAGGATCTCGACGAAGGGAGCGTCCAGAAGCTGCGTCAGCAGGGGCGTTCCGGTTTCGCCGGCGCCGATCACGGCGATGCGGAAGATGTCCTTGGCCATGGGAAAAGTCTCGAATTCCGGTTCGTCAGGTCCGCGCCGGCATCGCGCCGCGCGGGCAAGAAAAAAGCGGGGAGCCGAAACTCCCCGCCGCAACCTTACATCGACCCGGCGTCCCGTTTGACCGGGACGCGTCGTCGCACCTGACGCGGAATGCGCGTTACGCCCAGGCGGCCATCTTCTTCTGCAGGTTCTCGTCCAGCTTGTCGAGGAACTGCTTGGTGGTTAGCCAGGGCTGATCCGGACCGATGAGGATCGCCAGATCCTTGGTCATGAAGCCCGACTCGACGGTCTCGACGCAGACGCGCTCCAGCGTCTCGGCGAACTTCACGACGTCCGGCGTGTTGTCGAACTTGCCGCGGTAGGCCAGACCCTGCGTCCAGGCGTAGATCGAGGCGATCGGGTTGGTGGAGGTCTCCTTGCCCTTCTGGTGCTCGCGGTAGTGGCGGGTCACCGTGCCGTGGGCGGCCTCCGCCTCAACGGTCTTGCCGTCCGGCGTGATCAGCACCGAGGTCATCAGGCCCAGCGAGCCAAAGCCCTGCGCCACGATGTCCGACTGAACGTCGCCGTCGTAGTTCTTGCAGGCCCACACGAAGCCGCCTTCCCACTTCAGGGCCGAGGCGACCATGTCGTCGATCAGGCGGTGCTCGTAGACGAGGCCCTTGGCCTTGAACTGGGCGGCGTAATGCTCGTCGAACACCTTCTGGAAGATGTCCTTGAAGCGCCCGTCATAGGCCTTGAGGATCGTGTTCTTGGTGGACAGATAGACCGGGTAGCCGCGCTCCAGGCCGTACATGAAGCTGGAGTGGGCGAAGCCCTCGATCGATTCGTCCAGGTTGTACATGCCCATGGCGACGCCGGAGGCGGGGAAGTCGTACACCTCCTGCTCGATCGGCTCGCCGCCGCCTTCCGGCACCCACTTGATCGTCAGCTTGCCCTTGCCGGGAACGACGAAGTCGGTGGCCTTGTACTGGTCGCCGAAGGCGTGACGGCCGATGATGATCGGCTTGGTCCAGCCCGGAACGTAACGCGGAACGTTGGAGCAGACGATCGGCTCGCGGAAGACGGTGCCGCCCAGGATGTTGCGGATCGTGCCGTTCGGCGACTTCCACATCTTCTTGAGATTGAACTCCGTCACCCGCGCCTCGTCCGGGGTGATGGTCGCGCACTTGACGCCGACGCCGTACTGCTTGATCGCGTTGGCCGATTCGACGGTCACGCGGTCGTCGGTCTTGTCGCGGTTCTCGACGCTGAGATCGTAGTATTTCAGGTCGACGTCGAGGTACGGCAGGATCAGCTTGTCCTTGATGAACTGCCAGATGATTCGCGTCATCTCGTCGCCGTCGAGTTCGACGACCGGATTGGCTACCTTGATCTTCGTCATGGGTGCGAGTTCTCCCCGAACGGGTAGGGGTTGTCTTATGCTTGGACGCCGGGCGCGCTGTGCGAGGGCACGGGCCGGGGCGTCCATCCGAAGACGGGCCCCGGTTCCCCGGACGGAAACGGATGGCGGTTATATAGCACCGGGGCACTGCCGAAAGAAAGGACCGCGGGGCATCAAAACAGACGATATCGCGCTGAAAACGGCGCAATTTGCGCGATCTGGTCCTACCACTTGGCCTTTTCAGAGCTTTTGTGTGGGAATCTTCAACGCGGGCTCCGGTTCATAGGCCAACGCGGCAAACACGTCGTCCACGTCATCGACGACGGTGTACAGCGCGCGGTGCGCCGGCTGGGTGAAACCCTGCGCCACCGTATGGTCGATCAGGCCGAGCAAGGGGCGCCAATAGCCGTCCACATCCGCGATCACCACCGGCTTGTCGTGCAGGCCCAGCTGCTTCCAGGTCAGGATCTCGAACGCCTCGTCGAGCGTGCCGAGACCGCCCGGCAGCACCACGAAGGCGTCGGCGCGGTCGACCATCATGCGCTTGCGGGTGTGCATGCTGTCGACGACGTGCAGTTCGGTCAGGCCGGTGTGCTCGATCTCGGCGGCCTGGATGTGCTCCGGGATGATGCCGACGACCTGCCCCCCGGCGGCCAGCGCCGCGTCGGCGGCGATGCCCATCAGCCCGACGCGCCCACCGCCGTAGATGAGCTGGATGCCCCGCCGGGCGAGCCCGTCGCCCAACATATGGGCGGCCTCTTTGTGGACAGCGGCGACGCGGCTGGATGAGCCGCAATAGACGCAGACGGAATTCGGGGCTCTCATCGCTCACCCTTTCTCGCCGGTTGGGTACACGTTCCGGTGACTGTTCCGGTGCGCCCGGCGGGGTCACCTAAAGCAAGGGAATAGCAAAGCCGGGGCGACGTCTACCCGGACATCGGACTTCAGCCCATCGGGAGGGATCATTATGGATTCGCGCGTCGTCAACGCCCTGGCCGCCATCTCGGTGGCCACGTTCCTGTTCCTCGGCTTCGGCGGCGGGATCGGCTTTCTGACCGGCGGGGGCAAGGCGAACGCGGGCGGCGCCACGACGGTTCAGGCCACGGAAACCAGCGTCTCCGCGGCCAATATTTCTCCAGGGGGCCTTTCCTCCGGCCGCCATTCCGAGACGGTCGCCAAGTTGGAGAAGTGAGCCGGGAGGCGTGAGCATGGTCCGCACCACCCGGCGGCGCGAAGGCGGTGTGCGGGTCCCGATGCGGCTATGCGCCTGCTCCATCGGCGGTGTTCAGTTCCACCGCCGCAATCTGCTATCCTGCCGCAGGCCGGCGTGTCCGCCGGCAATGATGCGGCGGTGCTCCGGTGAAGCAAGCTCTCCTGTTCGGCGGTGCGGCGACGGTCGCCGCGGCCGCCGTTGTCGCGTATCTGGCCTTCGATCCGTCGCCCGCGCCGGGCTCCCGCGCCGGAACGGCCGGGTCCGGAACGACCGTCGCGCTGGGCAGCGTGTCCCCGGCCAAGCCGCCGGCCAACGCGCCCGCCCCGGCGAAAGCCGCGGAGGAGCCCGCCGGTCCGCGCTTCGACATCGTGCGCGTCGCCCCGGACGGCGCCACCGTGATGGCCGGCCGCGCCACGCCGGGCTCGTCGGTGACCGTCCATGACGGGGAGCGCGCGCTCGGTTCCGTCAACGCCGACGCGCGCGGCGAGTGGGTTCTGCTTCCCGACCAGCCCTTGGCCCCCGGCGCCCGCGAACTGAGCCTGTCGGAGAGGGCGACCCCCGCCGCCGAACCGACCCCGTCGGAGCGCGTCGTGGTGGTCGTGGTGCCCGACCCGCCGCCGGCCACCGGCGGGGCGTCCTCGGAAACCCCCACAGGTCCGCTGGCCGTCGCCATGCCGCGCGATGGGCTGGGCGACGGGCGGGGCGGCAGCACGATCCTGCAGGCGCCGAAGGGGCCGGCCGCTCCGGCGACCCGCGGCGTGGCGGCCCCGCCGCCGCCGGGGGGCGTGTCGCTGGAAAGCATGGATTACGACGCCTCGGGGCGGGTCGCCATGGGCGGCCGGGCGCAGCCGGGAAGCGCCGTGCAGCTCTATCTCGACAATCTTCTGGTCGGCAGCGCCCACACCGACCCGAACGGCCAGTGGCGGCTGCGTCCGGAACGGGCCGTGCCGCCGGGCGTCTACACGCTGCGCGCCGATCAGGTCACCGACTCGGGCAAGGTCACCGCCCGCGTCGAACTTCCGGTTCAGGTGTCGGAGGTTCCGGCCAACCTGCCGGACGGCCGGTCGATGGTCGTCCAGCCCGGCAACAGCCTGTGGCGGATCGCCCGCTCCACCTACGGGCACGGCGTGCAGTACACGCTGATCTACGAGGCCAACCGCGGCCAGATCCGCGATCCGGACCTGATCTATCCCGGCCAGATCTTCGCGCTGCCGGTCTCGAACTGAGCTTTTTCGAACTGACTTTACAGGTAAGGGGCGAGCAGGCGCAGGAAGGGGCGCGCCTGCTGGAGCGCGACCACCGTCTGGTGGATCAGATCCTCCGGCGTCGCCTGCCCCTCGAACTCGGCTTCGGAGAACAGCAGGATCTTCTGGCCCTCCTGGACGAGGAAGCGGGTTCCCCGGCGGTCCTGGATGCCGCGCAGGATCGCCAGGAGCTGGCGCCGCCGCTCCGGCGACTGGGCGGTGTAGGGGATGTGGCCGATCTCCGCCCACACCTGCGAGCGCGACTTTTCCCCGTCGAAGCCGACGGCGATGCTGAAGGGCAGCCCGTCGGCCATGAAGTGCAGCCGCGCCGGGCGCGGCGGCTGGGCGATGCCCAGCACGCCCTCGGGAGTCATCACGAAGGTGTCGGGGCTGAAGGGCAGGGCGGTCTGCGAGACCTGCGCGAGCGACGGCATGGCCTGAAGGCGGGCGGCGGGAACGGACACGGGGGCTCGCTCATTCCTGTGGTGTCGGTGGCGTCACTCTCCACCTTCCCTGCTAAAATTCTGTAAAGGGCGGGGGATGCTGTCTAGAATGCGCCGCTCCAACGATCCGAGGCTGAAGTAACCGGCGATGTCCGCCCTCAATACCGTAGTCGTTCCGATCCACCGCGCCGGCTGGCCCTTCATCGCCGCCTTCGCCGTGGTCTCCCTGATTCTCGGGCTTGCCGTGGCGAAGCCGCTGGGCTGGCTGGGTCTCGTGCTCACCCTGTGGTGCGTGTATTTCTTCCGCGATCCCGATCGCGTGACGCCGACGCGCCCCGGCCTGCTGGTCAGCCCCGCCGACGGGCGCGTGACCATGATCGTTCCCGCGGTTCCGCCGCCGGAGCTGGGCATGGGCGACAAGCCGCTAACCCGCGTCAGCATCTTCCTCAACGTCTTCAACGTGCACGTCAACCGCGTGCCGGCGGACGGCACGGTGGTCGCGGCGGAGTATCACAAGGGCACCTTCGTGAACGCCGCGCTGGACAAGGCCAGCGAGGAGAACGAGCGCGCCGCCTTCCGCCACCGTCTTCCCGACGGGCGTGAGATTGCCTATGTGCAGATCGCCGGCCTCGTCGCCCGCCGCATCCTCTACTGGGTGAAGGCCGGCCAGGAGGTCAAGGCGGGCGAGCGGTTCGGCCTGATCCGATTCGGCAGCCGCACCGACGTCTATCTGCCGGACGGCGTGGTTCCGCTGGTCTGCGTCGGGCAGACGGCGATCGGCGGCGAGACCGTGCTGGCCGACCTGACCGCCACCGAACCGCAACGGCAGGGGGATGTCCGCCGATGAAGCGACCGGTCTTCAAGCCGGCAGTGTTCCGCAAGCGCCGGGCGCGCCGCCCGCATCCGCGGCTGAAGGGGTTGTCGATCAACCATCTTCTGCCCAACGTGCTGACGGTGCTGGCGCTGTGCTCCGGCCTGACGGCCATCCGCTTCGCCATGCACGAGCGGTGGGAGCAGGCGGTCGTCTGCATCGTCATCGCGGCGATCTTCGACGCGCTGGACGGGCGGATCGCCCGCCTGCTGAACGGGCAGAGCAAGTTCGGCGCGGAGCTGGACAGCCTGTCCGACGTCATCAGCTTCGGCGTGGCCCCCGCCTTCATGATGTATCTGTGGGCGCTGAACGGCGCCGGCAGCCTGGGCTGGATCGCCGCCATGGCTTACGCGGTCTGCGCGGCGCTGCGGCTGGCCCGCTTCAACTCCCGCCTGGACGTCGACCTGCCGCCCTGGGCCTTCAACTACTTCACCGGCGTTCCCGCCCCGGCGGGCGCCGGTCTGGCCATCCTGCCCATGGTCATCGGCTTCGAGGCCGGGCCGGACATCGCCGGCCACCCGGCCGTCGTCGTGCCCTGGACGCTGGCGATGGGCGGGCTGATGGTCAGCACGCTGCCGACCTTCTCCTTCAAGGGCATGCGGGTGCCGACCCAGTATGTGGTGCCGGGTCTGGTCGGCGTCGGCCTGCTCGCCGCCTCGCTGGTCAGCCAGCCCTGGTGGACGCTGGCCTTCCTCGGGCTGGCCTATCTGGCGAGCCTGCCCTTCTCGGTGGCGCAGTTCCGCAAGCTGCAGCAGGCCGCCCAGCTGATGAAGGAGACGGAGGAGCCCCCGGCGGAGGAGGCTGTCGTCGCCGCTTCGGACGCGCCGCCCCCGTCGCCTGAAATGGTGTCTGAAAAGACCAGGACGCCCTCGTCCGACTGACGCCGGACGCCCGCCGTCTCCGTCACTCGGCGGCGGCGGGCAGATCCAACGGCACGGTCCGTTCGGTCACGGCGACCGTGAGGACCATCGGGATCTGGCGCAGGCAATTGCCGACATGGTTCGACTCCGCGGCCACCATGCCGGTCATTTCGACCTCAACGGTCAGCGTCTCGCCCAGCAGGCGGCTGTTCAGCGACAGGGGGACGAGGCCGCGCTTGGCGAACAGCTCCAGCACGCGGGGCAGGGTGCCGGGATCGGCGTCGGCCTGCACGGCGAAGCGGACAAGACGGTTCGGATCGGTCGGGCGGGATTCGGCGGCGGGTGCCGCCAGCGTGACGGTGGGCAACGTGACGGTGGACATGGGTCGCTCTTACCTTGGTCTTGAGTCGATGAGTGCAGGGTCAGACCTGCAGACGTGCGAAAACCCCGGCTCTCACGCGAGAACCGGGCTGCTAATTCGCAGACCCAGGGTAAGGCGACGGTCCATCATGGGCGTCAGGATAGGGCGACGGGCGGCCATGGTCAATGGAGTCGGGGAGTGAAGCTCATTAACCCTCTCCCCTCTGGGGAGAGGGTGGCCCGAAGGGCCGGTGAGGGGGGTGCGCGTTTCCGGCACGTCCGGCAAAAGCGCAACCCCCTCACCCTAGCCCTCTCCCCAGAGGGGAGAGGGGATATAGGCGGCGGCAACCAATAAATTCCATCCGACAGGACACGCGAAGCCATGAACGACAACGGCATCCACATCCGCCCCGCCGAGCCGGACGACGCGCCGGAACTGGCGCGGCTCATCGACATGGCCGGCGGCGGCATCTACGAGTTCCTGCTCGACGGGCTGGTGCCGGGCCAGACGGCGGCGGAGATGCTGGTGCCGGGGCTGGCGGGCACGTCGGGGTCCTTCTCCCACCGCCATTCGGGTGTGGCGGAGGTGGCGGGGAGGATCGTCGGGGTCGCCCACGCCTATCCCGTGGATTGGATCAAGACCCAGGACTACACCGGACTGCCCGTCGACCGGCTGGCTCATATGGAGGATTTCAGCCGGGTGCACGACTGGGGCAGCTACTTCCTGTCGGCGCTGGCCGTCGATCCGGCGTGGCGCCGCCGCGGCATCGCCGCCCGGCTTCTCGCCTGGGTCTATGAACGGGCGCGCCGCGGCCGGTTCGACCGGGTGACGCTGCACGTCTGGGCCGACAACGCCGACGCCCGCCAACTCTACGCCAAAGAGGGTTTCGCCGAGATCGGCCGCGCCGACATCCCCTGGCACGAGCGGCTGCCGCACCAGGGGGGAAGCGTGCTGCTCCGGCGCACGGTCTGATCAACGGTCCGGTTACTTGCCCGGCTTCAGCTGGTCGCGGGTCAGCCAGAAGACCTCGCCGAAGCTGTTGGCGGTCTCGACCCAGAAGAAGTCGAGGTCCGGGTACTCGGCCTCCAGGATCTCGCGGCCCGTGCCGAACTCGCAGAGCAGGCCGCCCTCCGCCGTCAGGTGCTTGGGCGCCTCCTTGAGGATGCGGCGCACGATGTCCAGCCCGTCCTCGCCCGACGCCAGGGCCATTTCCGGCTCGTGCCGGAATTCCGGCGGCAGGGCGGCCATCGCCTCGGCGTCCACATAGGGCGGGTTGGTGATGATGACGTCGTACTTGCGGTTCTTCAGCGGCGCGAACAGGTCGCCGTGGTGCAGGGCGATGCGGTCCTCGAACCCGCTGTCGGCGACGTTGCGCTTGGCCACCTCAAGAGCGTCGGCGGACAGGTCCACCGCGTCCACCTGGGCCTCCGGGAAGATCTGCGCGGCCAGGATGGCGAGGCAGCCGGAACCGGTGCAGAGGTCGAGAACCCGCTCGACCTCCGTCGGGTCCTCCACCAGCGTGAAGTCGTCGCCGCCGATCAGGTCGGAGAACAGGATCTCCCCGATGTAGGAGCGCGGGACGATCACCCGCTCGTCCACATAGAAGGGGATGCCCTGGATGTAGGCCTTGTTCAGCAGGTAGGAGGCCGGCTTGCGCGTTTCCACGCGGGCGTGCAGCAGATCGGCGACCTTGCGGCGCTCCGCCAGGGTCAGCCGGGCGTCCACATAGGGGTCGAGCTGGTCGATGGGCAGGCTCAGCCCTTCCAGCACCATGAACACCGCCTCGTCATGGGCGTTGGTGGTGCCGTGGCCGTAGTCGAGGTCGGCCTCGTTGAAGCGGCTGACGCCGTAGCGGATCAGGTCGCGGACGGTGCGCAGCTCGGTCGCCGCGTCGGCGGGGGTGAGGTCCAGGGAGGGCTTGGTCACTTACAGGATCTCCAGAACGCTTTCCGGCGGACGGCCCACGCGGGCCTTGTCGCCCGTGACGACGATGGGCCGCTCGATGGCGGCGGGGTTGGCGGACAATGCGTCGATCAGGGCGTCGCCGTCGAGATCCTTGGCGATCCCGGCCTCCGCCGCCTCCTTGGCGCGCAGGATGTCGCGGGGGCCCTTGCCCAGCTTGGCCAGGATGGCCTTCAGCTCCGCCGGGCCGGGCGGGGTCTTCAGATACTCGACGACGGTGGGCTCGACGCCCCTGGACCTCAGAAGCTCCAGCGTCTGGCGCGACTTGGTGCAGCGCGGGTTGTGGTAGATGGTGACGTCGCTCATCCCGGTGTTTCCCTCGCTCTTCCCAGCCATGGCTTTGTCGGTGGCACGAATACACCCGCTCCGCGTGCGGCGCCAACCCGCCATGCGGAATGGCGGCGGCGGCGCAACATCCCTCGCGTGACAAGGCCGGCGCTTGGCATTACCTTGCGCGCTCGCATTATTGGCGGCCCGCCGCGTGCGGGGCCATTCATTTCGACGGATTCCGGCCGTGACGAAGCTCTCGCTCTCCAAGGACAAGATCAACATCCTGCTGCTCGAAGGCGTTCACGACAACGCCATCAACGAGTTGGCGCATGGCGGCTACGCCACCGTGGAGCGTCTGCCGCACGCGCTGGACGAATCGGAGCTGCTGGAGCGCATCGGGTCCGTCCACATGCTGGGCATCCGCTCGCGCACCCATCTGACCGCCAAGGTGCTGGAGGCCGCGAGCCGCCTGTTCAGCGTCGGCTGCTTCTGCATCGGCACGAATCAGGTCGATCTGAAGGCCGCGCGCCGACTCGGCATCCCGGTCTTCAACGCGCCTTATTCGAACACCCGGTCGGTGGCGGAGCTGGTGATCGGCGAGATCATCATGCTGATGCGCGGCATCTTCTCGAAGTCGAACCTCGTGCATGGTGGCGGCTGGATGAAGTCGGCCAAGGACAGCTACGAGATCCGCGGCAAGACGCTGGGCATCGTCGGCTACGGCCACATCGGCACCCAGGTGTCGATCATGGCCGAATCGATGGGCATGAAGGTCCGCTACTACGACGTCGTGAACAAGCTGGCGCTCGGCAACGCGCAGCCCTGCC
The DNA here is from genome assembly GCF_003119195.2 of Azospirillum baldaniorum. Taxonomy (NCBI): domain Bacteria; kingdom Pseudomonadati; phylum Pseudomonadota; class Alphaproteobacteria; order Rhodospirillales; family Azospirillaceae; genus Azospirillum; species Azospirillum baldaniorum. Next base: position 1,332,716 of record NZ_CP022253.1, read on the forward strand.
ACTCGCTGGAGGAGCTGCTGGCGGTGTCCGACGTGGTGACCCTGCACGTTCCCGACACGCCGCAGACCCGCGACATGATCGGCGAGGCGCAGATCCGCGCCATGAAGAAGGGCGCCCACCTGATCAACGCCGCCCGCGGCAAGGTCGTGGTGATCGAGGCGCTGGCCGCCGCCCTGAGGGACAAGCATCTGCTGGGTGCGGCCATCGACGTGTTCCCCAAGGAACCGGGCGGCGACAAGGAGGTGTTCGAGAGCGCGCTGCGCGGGCTCGACAACGCCATCCTGACCCCGCACATCGGCGGCTCGACGATGGAGGCGCAGGCCAACATCGGCACCGAGGTGTCGCAGAAGCTGATCGAGTATTCGGACAACGGCTCGACCATGGGCGCCGTGAACTTCCCGCAGGTCGGCCTGCCGGTCGTCCACGCCGGCAGCACCCGCTTCCTGCACGTCCATGAGAACCGTCCGGGCGTGCTGCGCAAGATCAACGAGGTCTTCTCGGGCCGCAACCTGAACATCGCCGCTCAGTATCTCCAGACCGATCCGGAGCTGGGCTACGTCGTGGTGGATGTCGACGGCGACGTGGACGAGAACGAGGTGGCGAGCGACCTGCGCGCCATCGAGGGCACGCTGAAGGCCCGCTTCCTCTACCCGGGCAAGCGCTGAGGTCCGGCGTCGCGGCCCTTGCCGTCGGCGGGGGCCGCACCGACATAGGCGGAATGAACCTCCGCCCGTTTCGACCGCGTCTGCGCGCCGGCCTTCTGACGCTCCTGTGCCTGGGTGGGGGAGGGCTCGGCGTTTCCGAGCCCGCGGCAGCGCAAACCGCGACGGCCCAAACCGTGATTGCCCAAGGCGGGGTCGCCGCCTGTCCGGACTTCGCGCCGGCCCGCGTGGTCCTCGATCTGCAGATCGCCCCGCTGCGCACCGATTACAGCCAGTCGATCCGCCAGCTGGCCCAGAAGCCGGGGCGGCGGCCCGTCGCGGGGCGGACCGCCAATTCCCACACGCTGGGGCTGGCGGCCATTCAGTACAATCAGCAATGGCAGGCCGGCGTCATGACGGCGTCGCTGGGGCAGGGCCGCTACTGCGGCGCGGCCCAGACCTTGACCGTCACCTTCGGCTACGACGAGCGGACCGTCTATGTCGCCCGCGAGCTGCCGCAGGGCAGCTGCATCCATGGCGAGGTGCTGGCCCACGAGATGCGCCACGTCACGGTGGACGAGCAGCTTCTGCGCGAATATGTGCCGGTCCTGAAGCGCCGGCTGGAGGATGTGGTCGGCCGCGCCCGCCCGGCCCAGGGCCGCTCCGAGCGGCAAGTCATGGCGGCGATCGAGCAGCCGATCAAGGCGGCGATGCGCCAGCTGATGGAGGAGTTCGGGCGCGAGCGGAACGCGCGCCAAGCCCGCATCGACACCCCGGCCGAGTACGAGCGCATCAGCCAATCCTGCAACGGCGAGATCAACCGCTACCTCGGGCGCGTGTAAAGACTCCCCTCTCCCGTCCCGGGAGAGGGAGGGCCCACCGCGAAGCGGTGGGAGGGTGAGGGTACTGCCAAGAATCCGCGCTCTGATCCTTGGACGACCCTCACCCGGCTCTCAGCGGATGCCATCGGCATCCGCCTGACGCCGTCAGCGCTGGCCTTCGGCCAGTGCGAGAGGCCCTTCGGGCCACCCTCTCCCGAGGCGGGAGAGGGATTTCGTCACCGCCGCCGGCCGCGTCCCGAGGCGTGGCGGTCGATGAACTCCGGCGGCTTGCGGGACACCCAGCGCAGGAAAGCGGCGATGTCCGGGTGGGCGCGCAGGCTGGCGATGGTGTGGTAATGGTCGCGCAGTTCCGCCTCGCTCAGCACCGCGTGGATTTTGGCGTGGCAGACGCGGTGCATGGTCACCGTGTCCCGTCCGCCGTAGGTGCGCGGGATCAGGTGGTGCTCGTTCAGGCTGGGGCCGGGCACCATCGGGCGTCCGCAGAGCGGGCAAGGCGGATGGGACGGGTCGGGCGGCGGCATGAAGCGTCCGAGTGGGCGGCGGCCGTCAGCCGGGAGGCGCCGCAGGCAGGGCGGCGCGGATGCGCGCGACCAGCTCGTCGGCCTGATAGGGCTTTTGCAGGATGGGCAGCCCGTCCAGCGCCGAGGCCCGCTGGATCTCCGCATAGCCGGTGACCATCAGGACCGGCAGGCCGGGGCGCCGGGCGCGCAACTCCCGCACCAGTTCCAACCCCGTCATGCCGGGCATCGCGTAATCGGTCAGCACGAGGTCCACCTCCGGTTCGCGGGCGAAGGCGTCCAGCGCGTCGGGGCCGCTGGACGCCTCCATGATGCGGAAACCGGCGTGTTCCAGAACCGTCGCGGTCGCCATGCGAACCAGCGCCTCGTCCTCCACCAGCAGGATGGTGGCGGGGCGGGGCGGGGACTGGACGGCGGCGGGAAGCGCGGCGTCCGGGGCGGCGTCCTCCTCGGCGTCGGCCCGCGGCAGATAGAGCGTCACCGTCGTGCCGGCGCCCAGACGGGTGGTCAGGACCACCGTCCCGCCGGACTGCGCGGCCAGACCGTGCACCATCGACAGGCCCAAGCCGGTGCCGTGCCCGACGCCCTTCGTCGTGAAGAAGGGCTCGAAGGCGCGGGCCGCCGTCTCCTCGCTCATCCCGCTGCCGGTGTCGGCGACGGCGATGGACACGCAGTCCCCGGCGGCGAGGTCGAGCGGCCGTCCCTCCATGTCGTCCGGGCAATTGCCGGTGCGGATGGTCAGGGTGCCGCCCGCCGTCATGGCGTCCCGCGCGTTGATGGCGAGGTTGAGGATGGCCATTTCGAGCTGGTTCGGGTCGACCCGCGCCGGCCACAGGCTGGGGTCCGTCTCCGTCACGATGCGCGTGGTGCCGCCCAGCGTGCGTTCCAGAAGCCCCCCCATGCCGGTGACCAGGGCGCCGACGTCGACCGTCTTCGGCTCCAGCCGCTGCCGGCGGGAGAAGGCCAGGAGATGCTGGGTCAGGGTGGCGCCGCGCTCCACCGCCTTCTCCGCCATGTCGAGGGCCTGAGGATGGCTGGCTCCGCCGCTTTCCCCCGCGGCGCGCAGCAGATAGAGCGAGGTGCCGATGGCCTGGAGCAGGTTGTTGAAGTCGTGGGCGATGCCGCCGGTGAGCTGGCCGATGGCCTCCATCTTGCGGGCTTGGTGCAGCGTCTCCTCGATCTCGCGCAGGGCTTGGCCGGTGCGCTCCCGCTCCTCGACGTCGCGGGCGACGTGATAGGCGCCGATGCGCCGCCCGCTGGAATCCAGGATGGTGCCGAAGGCCAGCTCGTAGCGCTTGCGCTGCAACGTGGGGTCGCCCAGCTCCTCCACGATGGTGAAGCGCTCTCCGCCCAGCGCGCGGCTCCACAGGGATTCCGTGGTGACCTGCGCGGTGGGCAGATGCTCCATCATCTCCAGCAGGCGCTGGCCGATGGCCGGGCGGTGGCCGTACAGCGCCTCGACCTCCCGCTGGTAGGCGCCGTTGAACAGGATGTAGCGAAGCTCCTGATCCACCGCGACGATCAGGTCGGTGGAGCTTTCGATGATCGCGGCGAACAGGCGGCGGTCGGAGGCGTGGCGGTCCACCAGCTCGCCCAGCTGCATCTCATGGGCGCGCCGCCGCTCCGTCACGTCCTCCAGAATGCCGACGGCGCGGGTGGTGCCGTCCGGGTCGGTCAGGCAGGACCCGCGCATGGCCAGCCAGCGCACCTGCCCGTCGGGCGACCCGACGGGGAATTCCGCCTCCAACTCGCCCTTCGACGGGTCGTCGCGGAAGAGGGCGGCGCGGATGGCGTTGCGGTGATCCGCCGCGACGTTGCGAATCCAGGATTCGACCGAGGCGCCGTCGAGCACCGGCACGCCCAGGAGAGCCGCGGTGTGGTCCGAGCCGTGGAACCGGCGGCTGCGCATGTCGAAGCGCCAGACGCCCAGCCCGACCACCTCCATGACCAGCCGCTGCTGCGCCTCGCTGTCGCGCAGGCGGCGGGCCGCCCGGTTCAGCGCGCCGGCCACCGCGTTGACCTCGCGGATCGGCGCGGGGGCGGTCATCATCAGCGCGGCGTGCGGGCCGTCCCGCCCCAGCGCCAGGGCGGAGCCGGCCAGCGCGGCGACCGGATCGGCGATGCGCCGCCCGACCACCAGCGCCATCGCCAGGCTGACGAGCAGCAGGATGCCGCCGCCGCATAACACCAGCGTGACCGAGCGGCGCATGGGCTCGGCGATCAGCGCCTGCGGGACCCCGACGGCGACGGTCCAGCCCGACAGCTCCGACCGGGCGAAGGCGTTGAACAGCGGCGTGCCGTCCCGCGCCACGATGTCGAAGGAGCCGAAACTGGTCGAGGCGGTCCGGCGGAACACGTCCGCCGAAATCGGCGTGCCGGTGAAGGTGTCGTGCGAGGCGGTGCGGGTGATGACGACGCCCTGCCGGTCCCACAGGGCGGCGATCCAGCCCTCCGGGAGGCCCTGCTGGCGCAGCACCTCGATGAACGTCTCGGTCGGGATGCTCATGGTCAGCACGCGCTCCGAAGGTCCGTTCCGCGTGATCGGCAGCGCGACGGCGACCAGGGGGCGCTGGGCGACGGCGCCCGTGAAGATTTCGGAGATCTGGGTCTGGCCGCTGTCCGCCGTCCGCCGGATCAGGCCGGTCACCGCGGCACGGGGAAGCGGTTCGCCGAACGGGCGGCGCGTGTTGATCAGTTGTTGGCCCTGGGCGTTGCTCAGCACGATGTGGACGCCCTCGCGCCGGCTGCCCTTGTGCTGAAGCACCTCGGTCGCCTGCCGGTGGAAGGCGGCGAGATCGCCCTTTTCCAGGTGGGGGGAGGTGGTCAGAACCTGGAGCGCCGTCTCCATCGCCATGAGTTCGCGGTCCACGGCGACGGCCAGCGTCCGCGCCAGATCCCGGCCGGATCGCTCAATCGCGGCGCTCTGCGTCTCGGCCATGCGGAAGACCGTCCAGCCGGCGAAGCCCAGCATCGGCAGCAGCGCCGCCATGACCAGCAGCACCAGCCCGGTGCGGAGCGACAGGCCGCTGGCTTGGGGCTGATCATCGCCCGCCACGCCGTCGTTCACGGCGGGTGCGTTGTCATCCTGAGCGTGCACAGGCAAGGGATGTCATGCTCCGGTATGCATAGCAATGGACGCGCCCGTAACCATCGCAGAGTCCGGCAGCAAAGGACACACCTTTGACGGAGCAGGGTTTTTATCGAAGGGGGTGGAAATCCGGCTAATTCATTCGATCGATTGGGGCTGGCGCCGGCGAAGAGGGCAGGGAGGGCGAAGGTCCCGCGCGGATGGCGTGCATGAAAAGAAAAAGGAGCCGCAAGCGGCTCCCTTTCCGTCATCGGTCGGTGCGTCCGTCGGGCGTCAGGCCGGCTGCTTGCCGTCCATCAGCGCCACGAAGCGGTCGAACAGATAGTGGCTGTCCTGCGGGCCGGGCGAGGCTTCCGGGTGGTACTGCACCGAGAAGACCGGCTTGTTCTTCAGCCGGATGCCCTCGTTGGTGCCATCGAACAGGCTGACGTGGGTCACCTCGGCGTCGGCGGGCAGGGTCTCCTCCATCACCACGAAGCCGTGGTTCTGGCTGGTGATCTCCACCCGGCCGGAGGCCAGATCCTTCACCGGATGGTTGGCGCCGCGATGACCCAGCGGCATCTTCTTCGTCTTGGCGCCCAGCGCCAGCGACAGCATCTGGTGGCCCAGGCAGATGCCGAACATCGGCAGGCCGGTGTCCAGCAGGCCCTTGATCGTCGGCACGGCGTATTCGCCGGTGGCCGCGGGGTCGCCGGGGCCGTTCGACAGGAAGACGCCGTCCGGCTTGTGGCGCATCACGTCCTCGACGGTGGCGGTGCCCGGAACCACGGTCACCTTGCAGCCGGCCGCGGCGAGGCAGCGCAGGATGTTGCGCTTGGCGCCGAAATCGATCGCCACGACGTGGAAGCGCGGGCTCTCCTGCGTGGCGTAGCCGGCGCCGAGCGTCCAGGCGCCCTCATCCCAGCCGTAGGTCTGGCGGCAGGAGACATCCTTGGCGAGGTCCATGCCCTCCAGCCCCGGCCAGCCCTTGGCCTTGGCAACCAGCGCGTCGAGGTCGAACTTGCCGTCCGGCGCGTGGGCGACGACGCCGTTCGGCGCGCCCAGGTCGCGGATGCGGCGGGTCAGGCGGCGGGTGTCCACCCCGGCCAGACCGACCAGCCCGTAGCTCTTCAGCCAGTCGTCGAGATGGCGGGTGGCGCGCCAGTTCGACGGGTCGGTGACATCGGCGCGCAGGATCAGGCCGCGCGCGGCGGGGGTCACCGTCTCGATGTCCTCCGGGTTGGCGCCGGTGTTGCCGATGTGGGGGAAGGTGAAGGTGATGATCTGCCCGGCGTAGCTGGGGTCGGTCAGGATTTCCTGATAGCCGGTCATCGAGGTGTTGAAGCACACCTCGCCCACCGAATCCCCCACCGCACCGATGCCTCGGCCCTTGAAGACGGTGCCGTCGGCCAGAACCAGGACACCGGTGTAAGCGCCGGCATCGCCCGCCGGGAGAGTCGATTGAGCCATCCTTCAGACCTTATCAAGAGCCGCCGCGGGCCACATATTCCTGCTTCGCGGAACGTCGGCGCCGCGTCCCGCCCCGCTGGGCGCACGCGTCGTCGTCGGTCCGTGCCCCGCCATCCCGGTTCCTTGCGGTTCGGGTGTCTGAGCCTGGATCGATTAGTCGGGACGGGTGAGCCGGTCAACCGTATATGACGATTGGTACCCCGATTTCCAGCGGCGCGTTTGCATAATCGCCGTGCTTCACCGGTGGGGCTTGGCCGTTGGAGTGGTTGTGGAATGCGCTGGCGGGGGGTGGGAAGGGGCTCTTCGGAATTGACGTGGCAATCCGGCGCAAATTTAGGAATATTGCCGGTTCACGCCGCGTCTCCCGTGCGCCATCCCACGGATGGGGACGGTGCGGATGCTGCCGGGCGGCCGTTGATCGTTTCGACCTGACGAACACACCTGACGAACACGAAGGACACACGCAATGCTGCGCACGCGCCTGAACGAGGCTTTGAAGCAGGCGATGCTCGCCAAGAACCAGCGCGCCGTCTCGACCGTGCGCCTGATCCTGGCCGCGCTGAAGGACCGGGACATCGCGGCACGCTCGCGCGGTGTCACCGACGGCATCGACGAGGCCGAGATCCTCTCCATGCTGCAGACGATGATCAAGCAGCGCGGCGAGTCGATCAAGCTGTACGAGCAGGGCGGCCGCCTGGAGCTGGCCGAGCAGGAGCGCGAGGAGATCACCATCATCGAGGGCTTCCTGCCCAAGCAGATGTCGGAGGAGGAGGTGGCCGCCGCCGTGAAGACGGTGGTGGACGAGATCGGCGCCACCTGCATCAAGGACATGGGCAAGGTGATGGCGGAGCTGAAGACCCGCTACGCCGGCCAGATGGACTTCGCCAAGGTCAGCGGCACCGTGAAGCAGCAGCTTTCGGCCTGCTGATCTTGCGGTTTCCGATCTAGCACGGGGGCCGCCCGCCCATGGCCTTTCCGCCCCAATTCCTGGAGGAGCTGCGCACCCGTCTCGCTTTGTCGGACGTGGTGGGCAAGCGCCTGCGCCTGATCCGCGCCGGCCGCGAGTACAAGGCGCCGTGCCCCTTCCACAACGAGAAGTCGCCCTCCTTCTACGTCAACGACCAGAAGGGCTTCTTCCATTGCTTCGGCTGCGGGGCGCACGGCGACATCATCGGCTTCGTCATGCGCCACGACAACCTCGCCTTCCCGGAGGCGGTGGAAGCGCTGGCCGGCGAGGCGGGGCTGCCGGTCCCCCGGGCCACCGAGGAGGACAAGCAGCGCTACGAGCGGCGCAAGACGCTGCACGATCTGGTGGAGCAGGCCGCCCGCTGGTTCGAGCAGCAGCTCTACGCCCCCGCGGGCCGGGCCGGACTGGAGTATTTCCAGCGCCGCGGGCTGGACACCGACGGCATGGCGCGGTTCCGCCTGGGCTTCGCCCCCGGCGATTCCGGCGCGCTGCGCAGCCAGCTTCTGAAGCAGGGCTTCTCGGAAGAGGACATGGTGACCGCCGGCCTGCTGAAGCGGCCGGAGGACGGGCGCACGCCCTACAGCTTCTTCCGCAACCGGGTGATCTTCCCGGTGACCGACCGGCGCGGCCGGGTGGTCGCCTTCGGCGGGCGCATCCTGGAAGGCGACGGCCCGAAATACGTCAACACCGCCGACACGCCGCTGTTCCACAAAGGAACTTTGCTGTATGGCCTGTCGCGGGCGCGGCAGGCGGCGGCGGACGGCAAGCCGGTGATCGTCGCCGAAGGCTACATGGACGTCATCGCGCTGGTCCGCGCCGGCTTCGAGGGTGCGGTGGCGCCGCTCGGCACCGCCCTGACCGAGACGCAGGTCCAGGAGCTGTGGAAGCTGATCCCCGACGCGGAAAAGGTGCCGTTCCTCTGCTTTGACGGCGACAACGCGGGGCGGCGGGCGGCGTGGCGCGCGGTGGAGCGCATCCTGCCGCACCTCGCCCCCGGCCATTCCGCCCGCGTCGCCTTCCTGCCGGAGGGGGAGGACCCCGACAGCCTGATCCGTCTGCACGGCCCCCGCGCCATGCAGGAGGTGCTGGGCGAGGCCATTCCGCTGTCCGAGGCGGTCTGGCGCATGGAGACCGAGGGCAAGCCCACCGACACTCCCGAATCGAAGGCGGCGGTGAAGGCGGCGCTGGACGCCCGGGTCGGCCAGATCGCCGACCGCGACGTGCAGTCCTTCTACCGCACCGAGATGCGCCGCCGCGTCGACGAGGCCTTCGCCCCGCCGCCGCGCCAGCGCAACGAGCGCGGCCCCTGGGTTCCGGGCGGCTCCTGGCAAGGCGGGGGGCAGGGGGGCGGGCGCTTCGGCCAGCAGACGCGCCGGCACACGCCGGGCCTGCCGGGTCTGCGCACCGCGCCGCCGCCCGGCCACCGCCGCCGCAACCCCGGCAATCTGGCCGCTGCGCGGGAGCGCGTTCTGCTCGCCGTGATCATCAATCATCCCGAGTTGTTTGATGAGTTGGGCGAATCGCTGGGCATGCTGCCGTTTCCCGACCGGGAATTGGAGGAATTGCGCCAAGCGGTCATCGGATTGCTTGCTGAACGGCGAGAAAACGACTCGGGACTTGACGCCGCATCGCTTTGTCGCCACTTGTCTTCCGCCGGCTATGATACCATTGTCCGCTCTCTGCTCAGCGAGTCGACCTATGTCCATGCCGGCTTTGCACGCCCGGACGCATCCTCCTTGGACGCGAAACGGGGGTGGTGGCCGACATGGCATCACCTGCATCACAGGCAGGTGATGGCCGATTTGAGAGAAGCGGAGGCGGCTTTGGCCCGTGACAACAGCGAGGCGAACTTCGCGCGGGTCGTGGCCCTTCAACAGGAGGTCATCAGGTCCGGAATGGGTATGACGGATGACGAGGATCTCGACGATGCCTAGCGGCCAGCGCCGCCGGGCGTGGTGCGGAAGGGAAGGGCCGGAGGGAATGAGACCCGGAGGGGTCTGTCCGGACAAGGTCCGGAACGGTTCACAACCGGTTTAAGCAGGTGCGGATCGACAGCGGGGGGCCGCTGCGATGCGTGCTATGGGTTTTTATAATGGGGTAATGCGGGGGCATCGATCGCATGGCCACGAAAGCTGCGAACAGCGTTGAAGTTTCCGAAGCCCGGGACGAGGCCGGCGACGGCCCGCTCATGGACGGCATGGGTCTTGCCGTCAAGAAGATGATCGCCCGCGGCAAGGAGCGTGGCTACGTCACCTATGACGAGCTGAACGCTGCCCTGCCGCAGGATACGTCGTCTTCCGAGCAGATCGAAGACACGATGGCCATGCTCTCCGAGATGGGCATCAACATCGTCGAATCGGAAGAGCAGGACTCGGAAGGCAACGCCAACGCCGACGGCGAGGGCGAAGGCCGGTCCGCCGGCAATCTGGACGATGACGACATCGGCCGCACCGACGACCCCGTGCGCATGTATCTGCGCGAGATGGGCTCGGTCGAGCTGCTGTCCCGCGAGGGCGAAATCGCCATCGCCAAGCGCATCGAGGCCGGGCGCGAGATGATGATCGGGGCGATCTGCGAATCGCCGCTGACCATCCGCGCCATCCTCGAGTGGCACGACGCCCTCATGGAAGGGAAGATGCTGCTGCGCGACATCATCGACCTGGACGCCACCTATGGCGGCGGTCCGGACGGTGAGGAGATCCCCGAAGGTCTGGCCGAGCCGGTGGAAGCCGCCACGGAGGAGACCGAGGAGGAGCGTCCGCCGCGTCCCGAGGGCGAAAGCGAGGAGGAAGGCGACGAGGACGGCGACAACAGCCTGTCCCTGTCGGCCATGGAAGCCGCGCTGAAGCCGCAGGTCATCGAGACCTTCGAGAAGATCAAGACCACCTACGACAAGCTGCACAAGCTGCACGAAGGCCGCATCGCGGCCATCCAGCGCGGCGAGGACGTGGCCAAGCAGTCGGACAAGAAGTACGACAAGCTCAAGACCGAGATGGTCGAGCTGATGAACACGGTGCGCCTGAACAACCAGCGCATCGAGCAGCTTGTCGAGCAGCTCTACGCCCTGAACCGCAAGCTGACCGGCTTCGAAGGCAAGCTGCTGCGCATGGCGACCGACTGCCGCGTGAAGCGCGAGGACTTCCTCAACCACTATTTCGGGCACGAACTCGACCCGAACTGGCTGGAGCGCATCCGCGGCCTGAACCCCAAGACCTGGGGCAAGTTCTACGACAAGTACGAGGCCGACATCCGCAAGACGCGCGACGGCGTGTCGAGCATCTCGGATGAGGCCAAGCTGCCGATCAGCGAATTCCGCCGCATCGTCTCCACCGTCCAGAAGGGCGAGAAGGAAGCGAGCCGCGCGAAGAAGGAGATGGTCGAGGCCAACCTGCGCCTCGTGATCTCCATCGCGAAGAAGTACACGAACCGCGGCCTGCAGTTCCTGGACCTGATCCAGGAGGGCAACATCGGCCTGATGAAGGCGGTGGACAAGTTCGAGTACCGGCGCGGCTACAAGTTCTCGACCTACGCGACGTGGTGGATCCGTCAGGCGATCACCCGCTCGATCGCCGACCAGGCGCGGACCATCCGCATCCCGGTCCACATGATCGAGACGATCAACAAGCTGGTCCGCACCAGCCGTCAGATGCTGCACGAGATCGGCCGCGAGCCGACCCCGGAGGAGCTGGCGGAACGCCTGATGATGCCGCTGGAGAAGGTCCGCAAGGTCCTGAAGATCGCCAAGGAGCCGATCTCCCTCGAAACGCCGATCGGCGACGAGGAGGATTCGCATCTCGGCGACTTCATCGAGGACAAGAACGCGGTCCTGCCGCTCGACGCCGCCATCCAGGCGAACCTGCGCGAGACGACGACCCGCGTCCTGGCCTCGCTGACGCCGCGCGAGGAGCGTGTGCTGCGCATGCGCTTCGGCATCGGCATGAACACCGACCACACGCTGGAAGAGGTCGGCCAGCAGTTCAACGTGACGCGCGAGCGCATTCGCCAGATCGAGGCGAAGGCCCTGCGCAAGCTGAAGCACCCGTCGCGGTCGCGCAAGCTGCGCAGCTTCCTGGACACCTGAGGTTCCGGGGCAGGCTCGATACGGACTGCGATCGTATGAAAAGCGGGGGACCTTCGGGTCCCCTGTTTTCATTTTGGGCTTTGGCCTCTGTCGAACGGGGTTGCATAAGCTTCCGGTTCTGGGCACATTCGGCATCCCTCGGTGGGGGCCTGTAGTTCAGCGGTTAGAACGCGCCGCTCATAACGGTGTTGTCGTCGGTTCGAATCCGGCCGGGCCCACCATTTCCCTACAGCTTTCTGCGACCGTCCATTCCCGCTGTGGTCGAGGCGAGGTCGCGGCGCAGGCAGACGGCGCTGCCGGGGCACAGCCCGGCGAATTGCGCGCTGGCGCGGATGGCCGGAGGCGCGTCGCCGCGCTCCGCGCGCGTGAAGCCGATGCGTTCGAAGAAGCCGGCGGCACCGATGGTCAACAGCCACAACCGCTCCAGGCCAAGCGCCACGGCCTCTTTGGAGATCGCGTCCACGACCGTACAGCCTTCGCCCTTGCGGCGGCGCTCCGGCGGCAGGACGACCGAGCGGAGCAGCCCGTCGGGCCCATAAATCTCCAAGCCGCCGTACCCCAGGAGCCCATCGGGGGCGTCCACGCGCCAGAAGCGCCGCCCGGCCTCGGCGATGTCCTGGTTCGGCAAGCCTTCCATGGCGAGAAGAGCCGCGAGGGCCGGCAGGTCCCGCTTCGCCAGCGGCGTGGCTGTCCGTGATCCCATCATGATGGCTTCCTCCCGCTCGGCACGCCCGCGGCGGTGGGCGCAGCGAACGCCGAAAATGACAATAACGCCGCCGGATCACCTGATCCAACCGCGTTCAGCGAAGCGTCATGGGGATTTGTATGGGAAGAGGAGAGTGGCGCGCCCGAAGAGATTCGAACTCCTGACCCCCAGATTCGTAGTCTGGTGCTCTATCCAGCTGAGCTACGGGCGCTTCTCTCTGCCGCGGCGTCGGCGAGGCCGTCGTCTGCGGTGGCGCGGTTTTTAATCGGGCCGTGACCGGAAGGCAACCAAAATCGTCCGGCCCGTGAAATTTTTCCGGCAAGCGGATGTCAGCCCTTTGACGGACTACAGAATGGCGGCGGTTGGGCTTACCTTGGCGTGGTGACGACCAGCCAGAAGGGCATTCGAGAACAGCTATGGGCATGACGTTTCTGAGCCGCGCCGCTATGGGGCCGGTGGGTTCGCTGATGGCGCTTTCCGTGATGGCGGCGACCGGCACGGCGGCAGTTGGGACGGCGCAGGCGGCGGACGACCGGTCCAACGCCGCGGTGCTGGTGTCCGCGGCCATCGGCAACGAGGTCGTCCAGATGGTCGAACTCGGCCCGAAGGTCATCCAGGTGACCGTCAACGACCGCGTCGTCTACGAGGACCGCGAGGGGCGCACCCTGTCCTTCGTGAACGCCTACAACATGGAAGGGCGCTGGCTGGTGCTGCTTCAGGAGAGCGTGGACGGCAAATGCGCCGCGCGCTTCCGCGTGCTCGACCTCGGCGGGACCAAGGCCTCCGTCTCGCTGCCGTTCGGGACCTGCAGCGACGCGCCGAAGGTGGAGCAGGCGGACCGGACATTGACCGTTTCGCTGCCGGCGTCCGACGGAAAGAGCACGGCGGCCTGGAACTACCGGGACGGCATGCTCGTTCGCATGCGCTGAATGGAAAGGGAGCGGCGAGGACCGTGGGACATCTGAACCTCTGGCACGTCAACAAGGCGATCTCGCTTCTCGGCAGCACGTCCTTCGTGCTGCCGGTGGCGGGCATCCTGATCGTGATGCTGTGGCGCCGCCATTCGGCGGTCTCGGCGGCGCGCTGGCTGGCCGTGCTGGCCATGCTGATGGGCTCGGTGGCGCTTCTGAAGATCCTGGGCCACGCCTGCGGCATTCGCCTGTTCGACGACCGGCTGACCAGCCCCAGCGGCCACGCCGCGCTCGCCGCCGCCGTCTACGGGGCGGTCGGGGTGATGGCGGCGCGCTCGCTGGACGGCTGGCGGCGTGGTGTGGTGGTCCTCGGCGCCCTTGGCCTGGTGGTGGGGGTGGCGGCCTCGCGCATCCTGCTGCGTTACCATTCGGTGACGGAGGTGGTGGTCGGACTCATCCTTGGCGGGCTGGCGGTGGCGGCCTTCGCGCAGAGCTTCAACCGGATGACCCCGTCGCGCCTGAACCTCAGCCCGCTGGTCCTCGCCCTGGTCGTTCTGTTCGGCGTCGCCACCTACGCGCTCGGCGACCGCACCAACGCCGAGCCGATGCTGAAGCATTTCGCCTATCTGCTCCGTGAGGAATCTCCGGTCTGCGGTCCGATGCCGCCGCTGAACAGTTTCCTGGAACGGCTGTAGCCGCTGTTTTCCTTGCCGGATGCAGCGACCGTCCAGGGTTGGTCTTCCCTGGACTTGGCAACCGGAATGTTTGCCTTGCGGTGTCGGTTGAGGGTTGAGAGCGGGCTTGCGACGGGGCATGGTGTGGGCTTATACCGACGCCCCCGTTCCTGACCCGTTCTGCCTTTTTCGGTATCCCTTCCGGCCCATGTCGCTGTTCGGTTCCCTTCCACGCGCCGCCGCCACCGCCAGCGCGACGGTCTCCTTTTCGCAGGAGGATCTGGCGCGCGTCTTCGATGCGAAGACGCTGCAGCGCGGGCGCACGCTCATCCTGACCGGGGCGGTGACGCTTCTGGAGGCGGAGGCGCGGATCGCCGCCACGGTGACCGACCTCGGCCGGACGCTGTCGGTGACGGTCGTCCCGGTGCGCGGGCGCAGCCGGGTGGTCTTCGACAAGAGCTGCACCTGCGGGCGGAACACTTGCGCCCACATGGCCGCGGCGGCGCTGATGACGCTGGACGCCCGTCCGGAAGGGCGGCAGATGTCCCTGTTCGACGCGCCCCCGGCGGCCCATCCGGCGGAGGAGCCGCCAGCGCTCCAGGCGGTTCCTGATGCGGCCCCCGCGCCGCCGCCGGTCCCGGAACCGGTGCCCCCACCGCCGCCCGATCCGGTGCTCAGCGTCCGCTGGACCCTGGAGCCGGGCAAGGACGAGGCGGCCATGTTCGTCTCCGCCGTGATCGCGGTGGAAGGGGCGGGGGAGGGCGACGACGTGTCCACCCCGGCCAGCCCGCGCGACGTGCTGGCCCGCGCACCGCGCAGCCTGGACGGCGACGTGGACCGCGCCATCGCCCGGCTGCTCGGCGGCGGCGGGGTGGTGCGCACGCCGGTCGCCAAGAGCCGCGGCGACGTGGTGGACCGCATCCTGCGTCGGCTGCTCGGCTGCGGGCGGCTGCGCTGGCGCGGCGGCACGATGCTGGCGGAGGGGGCGGGGATGACCATCCGCGCCTTCCGCGACCCGGCGACGCGCAAGCTGCGCCCGACCGGCCTGCCGCCCGGCGCCGCGCTGATCAAGGGACTGGGCTACTGGTGCGTCGATCCGAAGGCCGGCACCGTCTGTCCCGTGGAACTGCAGGTCGTCGAGGTGCCGAAACCCAAGGCCGCGGTCGCTCCGCCCGCCGTGAAGGCGGCTCCGCCGAAGACGGCGGCCCTGAAGGCGGCGCCCCTAAAGGCCCTAGGCCGGCCGGCGCCGTCCCGGCCCGCGCCTGAGCGCCCGGACTTCCCGGCGGCCTCCGCCTTCGCCGCGGGCATGCCCGGTGGCGTGCGCATGGGCTCCGATCCCGCCGCGACCATCGTCGAGCGCGACCCGCGCGTCGTCGCCCGGCTGGGCCGGGTGGTGTCGCCGGACGGCGGTCTGGTGGACGTGCTGCGGCTGGCCTTCGACTATGGCGAGGACGACTCCCCCTCGGAGATCGAGCCCGACGACCAGCGCCAGTTCGCCCGCGTCGAGGAACCCGCCGGGGCGGTCTTCGTCCGCCGCGACAAGGCGCTGGAGCAAGGGGCGCTGGAAAGGCTGGCCGCCTTCGGCTTCGCCCAGGCGCGCATCGAGCCGCCCAAGGGCCAATTGAACGCCCGCGGCACCCGCGTCCACTGGCTGACCGGCAAGGACGCCGAGGAGCGCTGGTCGGCCTTTCTGAAGACCGAGGTGCCGGCCCTGCGCAAGGACGGCTGGACCGTCGAGATTGGCGCCGACTTCGGCACCCGCGTCGTTGAGGCCAACGAGGAGGTGGCGGTCGCCGTGCGCGATTCCGGCGACGGCTGGTTCGACCTCGACGTCGGCGTGGAGATCGACGGGGAACGCCGCGCCCTGCTGCCCATCCTGGCGACGCTGATCGAACGCGGCGGCATGGAGGCGACGCGCGTCATCGACGGGCGCGCCCATCTGGTGCTGGACGACGGCAACGTGCTGGCCCTGCCGGCGGAGCGGGTCGAACGGCTGATGAGCGTCCTGGAATCCATGCTCGACAGCGGGCGGCGGCTCGACGACACGCTGAAGGTGCCCCTGACCGAGGCCGACGGCCTGCTGGACATCGACGACCTGATCGCTCGCCGGACGGAGGACACCGGTCAGATCGACCGCTACCTGCGCACCATCCAGGAGCAGGAGATGCCGGCGGAGATGGACCCGCCGCCGGGCTTCCAGGGCACGCTGCGCGATTACCAGCGCGTCGGCCTCGCCTGGATGCAGGGGCTGCGGGCCAACCGGGTGGCCGGCATCCTGGCCGACGACATGGGCTTGGGCAAGACCGCCCAGACGCTGGCCCACATCGCCATGGAGGAGAAGGAGGGCCGGCTGACCGACCCCTGCCTCGTCGTCGTGCCGACCAGCCTCGTCCCCAACTGGGTGGCCGAGGCGCAGCGCTTCACGCCGCATCTGCGGGTGGTCGTGCTGCACGGTCTGGACCGGCACGAGAAGCTGGGCGACCTCGACCGCGCCCACATCGTGGTGACCACCTACGGCGTGGTCGGCCGCGACGTCGAGGTGCTGAAGCGCCGGGACTGGCATCTGCTGATCCTCGACGAGGCGCAGGCCATCAAGAATCCGGACAGCAAGGCGACCCGCGCCGTCTGCGCGCTGAACGCCCGCAACCGGCTCTGCCTGTCCGGCACACCGGTGGAGAACAATCTCGGCGAGCTGTGGAGCCAGTTCGCCTTCCTGATGCCCGGCCTGCTCGGCGACCGCAAGGAGTTCGGGCGCCGTTACCGCACCCCCATCGAGAAGCGCGCCGACGGCACCCGCGCCAAGCAGCTGATGCGCCGCATCCGCCCCTTCCTGCTGCGCCGCACCAAGGAGGCGGTGGCCAAGGAGCTGCCGCCGAAGACCGAGGTGGTGGTGCGCATCGACCTGGAGCCGGCGCAGCGCGACCTCTACGAGACCATCCGCCTGTCGGTGAACGAGACGGTGCGGGCGGCGCTGGCGGTCAGCGGCGTGTCGCGCAACGCCATCACCATCATCGACGCGCTTCTGAAGCTGCGGCAGGTCTGCTGCGACCCGCGTCTGGTCAAGATCCCCGCCGCCGGCAAGGTGAAGGAGACCGCGAAGCTCGACGCCCTGACCGACATGGTGCTGGAGATGGTGCCGGAAGGCCGGCGCATCCTGATCTTCTCGCAGTTCACCTCCATGCTCGACCTCATCAAGCTGCGGCTGGAGGAGGCGAAGATCGGCTATGTCGAGTTGACCGGGCGCACGCTGGACCGCGCCGAGCCGGTCAATCGCTTCCAGAACCGCGAGGTGCCGGTCTTCCTCATCAGCCTGAAGGCGGGCGGACGCGGCCTGAACCTGACGGCGGCGGACACGGTGATCCACTACGATCCGTGGTGGAACCCGGCGGCGGAGGATCAGGCGACCGACCGCGCCTACCGAATCGGGCAGGACAAGCCGGTCTTCGTCTACAAGCTGATCGCCGCCGACACGGTGGAGGAGCGCATCCTCGACTTGCAACGGCGCAAAGGAAACCTGTCCGACGCAACCATCGAGGGCAGCGGTCTCATCAGTGCCCTTGAAGGCGGAGACATCGACTATCTGCTGGGTAGGGCGGCGGACTGACCGCACCCTCGGGATTACCGCCCTTCCCGGTCTGGCCTTTGCGGCGCCATGGCATAGATCCTTGACGACGAAAGCATTGCGTTCGTTTCCCTTGCAACGGGGAGGGCCATGGCATCGACGAAGCGGGACACCGCACCCGATCCGGAACGGCTCATCGGCGCGTGGCGCGACGCCGCCGCGGACGCCCGCCGTTGGCGTGACGATCCGGACCGCGTGGCCGCCCTGAAGGCGGCGCGCACCCGGCTGCATCAGCCGCCACCGCCACCACCGCGCCCGCCCCAGCGGGTACTGGCCGACGAGCTGCACGCCGCCCGCGCCGCCTGGGAGGAGGGGCAGGGGTTGGACGGCACCGCCCGCGCCCTGGCCTACGCCAACCTGAAGCGTTGGGAGCCCGGTCTGTTCGGCTACAGCGAGACGCAGCGGTCCACCGCCGGCAAGATCGCCGCGTCGGAAGCCGCGGAGTCGCGGCGCGACGAGCAGGAGCGGGCGGAGGCCCAGGCCTTGATCCGGGCCTTCCGGCGGGTGCAGGACCGTGCCCGCAGCACCGCCCGCGCCGTGCAGGCCGACCCCCGCGCCCGCGCCATGGCGGCGGACGAGGGGCTGATGCTTCCGGAGGGCGGCCGGTCGGGCGGTGTGACGGCCCCGTGAAGCGCCGTCTCAAGGCCAACGACGATCAGGCGTCTTTCGCCTTGTTGCCTGCGGCTTTGCCCGACGAGAAGCTGCTGGAGATCCACCGCCGGCTCTGCCTGATCTTCGGCTGCCCGATCGCCTATTTCCGCGCGCTCGACCCGCTGAGCGAACTGGTGTCCTCGCTGCTGTCGCACCGCACGCGCAACGCGGCCTCCGGCGCGGCCTTCCGCGCTTTGCGGGCACGCTGGGGGGAGGATTGGGCCGCTGTGCGCGACGCGGACCCGGCGGAGGTCGAGACGGTCATCGCCGGGGTGACGTGGCCGGAGCAGAAGGCGCCGCGCATCCAGGCGATCCTGCGGCGGATCACCGAGTTGCGCGGCGAGCTTTCCCTTGATTTCCTGGCGGAGATGACGGTGCCGGAGGCGCGGGCCTGGCTGCAGGCGCTTCCCGGCGTCGGCCCGAAGACCAGCGCCGCGGTGATGAGCTTCAGCAGCCTGCGCCGCCCCGCCTTGCCGGTGGACAGCCACCATCATCGCGTCGCCGTGCGCACCGGGCTGATTCCACCCAGCGTGGCGGTCGGCCCGTCGCACACCATTCTGGAGGCGCGGCTTCCCCCGGACTGGACGGCCCAGGAGATCTACGATCATCACGAGGTGATGATGCTGCACGGGCAGCGGGTCTGCTTCTACCGCAACCCGGCCTGCGAGCGGTGCGTTCTGCTGGAGCTGTGTCCGGAGGGGCAGAAGCGGATGGCGGGTGGGGCGTCGGCGGAAGGAGCGTAGTCGCCCCTTGCCCCCACCCCGGCCCTCCCCCGCTGGGCGGGGGAGGGAGTAAAAGTTCCCTCCCCTGCGACAGCGGGGGAGGGTTAGGGTGGGGGCAAAGTTTCCAGTAGGTTCAATTCACCAGCGGCGGGCGGCGCATGCCCGGCAGGGGGGAGGGGTTGCTGCGCTGTGGCCGTTCGCCACCGGAGGCGGCCTGCTCGGCGGCGTCGAGCATGGCTTCGGCCTGCTTCTGCACGGCGGCGGCGCGGGCCTGGTCCATGGGGTCGGTGCTTTCCTTCCGGACATAGCCGGCGGCCTGTTCGGCGAGGTCGAGGGTTTCGACCACCTCGTCCATCGTTTCCTCCAGCGCGGTCACATCGACCTTTTTGCCGGTCATTTCGTCGTCTCCGGTCGTTGCGGTTGGTGATGCCAACAGGAGCGGGACGGCGGCCGTTCCCAATTTGGTAATCCGGGCGGCCACCCAAAAAAATTCGACGCGGGCGCGGGAATAGTTTTTTGCAGCGCACGTTCGTCTGTGTGTCCGGTGGCGCCCGCCACCCATCCTACCCAGGCTTGCGAAATCCCCACATGAGCAACCCGAAGCGTTCGATCCGGTCTGCGGCCTTGGCCGCGGCGATGCTCGCCGTGACTGCCGGCCACGCGTCCTTCTGGTCCTGGCGCAACGCGCCCACTCCTGTGGACGCCGTGCCGGGTCGCATCGAATCCGTCTCCTACTCCCCGTCGGGCCGCAGCTACGACCCGAACCACCAGCCGGTGGTCGATGCGGTGGAACTGGACCGCGACATGACCGCCATCGCCGGCTTCGCCGACGGTGTGCGCACCTATTCCACGCTGGGCTCCCAGGGCGACGTCCCGGCCATCGCCGCCAAGCATGGCCTGGACGTCACGCTGGGCGTCTGGCTGAGCGACGACAAGGCCCGCAACGAGCGCGAGGTCGCCCGCGCCATCGTGCTGTCCCGCACCGTGCGCGGCATCGAGCGCGTGGTGGTCGGCAACGAGACGCTGCTGCGCGCCGAACTGACCGACGCGGAGCTGGCCTCCTACATCCGCCGCGTCCGCGCCGGCGTGCCGAAGCACATCAAGGTCGGCACCGCCGACGTGTGGTCGGAGATCGTCAAGGCCAAGGAGACCATCGCGGCGTCCGACTACATGGGCGTCCACGTCCTGCCCTACTGGGAAGGCGTCCCCGTGGAGAACGCGCTGACCTGGATCCGCGACCGGCTGGACACCGTGCGCAAGGCGCATCCGGGCAAGCCGCTGTTCGTCGGAGAGGTGGGCTGGCCGTCGGGCGGCGAGAACTTCCACGACGCCTACCCGACGCCGCAGGCCCAGGCCTTCGTCGTCCGCAACTTCGCCGCCGAGGCGGGGATGCTCGGCATCGACTACAACGTGGTCGAGGCGTTCGACGGCGTGTGGAAGTCCAGCATCGAAGGCTCGCCGGGCCCGACCTGGGGCGTGCTCGACGCCGACCGCGCGCCGAAATGGCCGCTGGCCGGCGACGTCCCGGCCCCCTGGGGCGACCGTGCGGGCGCCGCCGTGGCGCTGGCCCTCGGCCTCGCTTTGTCGGCCTTCGCCGCCTTCCGCCGCCGCACCAACATGACCTACGCGCTGGCCGCGTCGGTGGGCGCCAACATCGTCGGCTTCGGCGTCGGCTCGGCCGTCGCCGGTGCCTACGCCGAATACTTCACCTTCGGTGCGGCGACCACCTGGGGCTCCGCCTTCCTGCTGGGCGCCCTGATGATGTCGGTGGCCTTCGCCGACCTGACCGAGGTGGCCCGCCGCCTGTTCACCGGCCGCGCCCCGGCCCTGCTGCCGCGGGTTCCCGCGGCGCCGGAGCACAAGCCGATGGTGTCGGTGCACATCGCCGCCTGCCGCGAGCAGCCGGACGTGCTGGCCGCCACGCTGACCTCACTGGCCCGTGTCGACTACCCGGACTACGAGGTCGTCGTCCTCATCAACAACACCGAGGATGAGGCGCTGGTCCGCCCGGTCGAGGAGCTGTGCGCCGAGCTGGGTCCGAAGTTCAAGTTCCACTGGTACAAGACGATCAGCGGCTTCAAGGCCGGCGCGCTGAACGCCGCGCTGCGCCACACCGACCCGCGCGCCGAGATCGTCGCCGTGCTCGACGCCGACTACACGGTGGAGCCGGACTGGCTGAACAAGCTGGCCCCGACCTTCGCCGACCCGCGCGTCGGCATCGTTCAGGCGCCGCAGGAGCACCGCGACGGCCATGAGACGCCGCTGAAGGCCGCCATGACCGCCGAGTACCGCCCCTTCTTCGACGTCGGCATGCAGGAGGGTCTGACCTCCCAGGCCTTCGTCTGCCACGGCACGATGATCATGCTGCGCCGCTCCGCCATGGAGCAGGTCGGCGGCTGGTCGGAGGAGGGCATCTGCGAGGACACCGAGCTGGGCATCCGCATCCTGTCGGCCGGCTACCGCGCCGCCTACACCGACGAGCGGCTGGGCCAGGGCCTCGCCCCCGACAACTTCATGCAGTTCCGCAAGCAGCGCGACCGCTGGGTCTTCGGCTCCACCCAGATCCTGCGCGCCCACTGGCGGAAGTTCCTGCCCGGCGCCACGGAGCTGACGGTCGGCCAGAAGATCGGCTACCTGACCAACTGGGCGCGCTGGTGGTCCGACGCGGTGGGTGTGCTGGCCGCCGGCGCGGCGGTCACCTGGACCTTCGCGTCGCTGGTTCTGCCGCTGCACCTGCCGCCGGTGCAGGCCACCGCCGCGGTGTTGGGCGCCCTGGTCCTGCGCGCCGGGTCGAGCCTGCTGGCCTCGCGCTACGCCTCCGGCAACTCGTGGAAGGAGAGCTTCGGGGCCTGTGCCGTGGGCATGGCGCTGTCCACCACGGTGGCGCTGGCCGCTCTGCGCGGCGTGGTCCGCAAGCGCGATGCCTTCCGCGTCACCGCCAAGGGCGGCAAGCGGACCCAGGGCGCCTTCTGCGCCAAGCCGGAAGCCTGGCTGTCGGGTGCGCTGCTGGTCTCCGCGGTGACGGCGTGGTTCGCCAACCCGCTGGGCACCCTGTCGCTGGAGCTGTGGGCGATCCTGCTGACCGCGATGGCCGTGCCCAACCTGATGGCCGTGGGCCTCGCGATCGGCGACATGCTGCCCGCCGGCACCCCGCGCCCGGCGCCGCTGCCGGCCCCGCAGGGCGTGGTCCAGCCCGCCGCCACCCCGGCCAAGGCCGCCAACGAGCCGGTCGCCGCGTAACTTCGTAACTGTGAACGGAGAAAGCCCCCTTGCCGTCGGCAAGGGGGCTTTTTCATGCCTGGGGAGGGGGCTCAGCGCTTGCCCTTCTTCCCCTGGATGCTGGTGATCTGCTGTGAGGCAAAGTTGCCCTGGCCCATGGCGGCGTTGAAGGCGGTGCCGACGTTGTTGAACTGGATGCCGCCGCTGGCCAGGGCCGCGGGCAGATGCGGCAGCGGGCCGAAGTTGCTCATCACCGGGTCAAAGAAGTTCTCGGGCGGCGGGCCGCCGTTTCCGGTGGTCACGCCCGGCTGGGGCTTCGGGGCCGGAGCCTTGACCGGCGCCGGGGGTGAGGCCTGCACCGGAGCGGCGGCCTGGACCGGGGAGACCGTTTGCCCCGAGGAGGTGGGCACGGCGGCCTGCTCTGAAACATTGCCCCCAGCGACACCGACACCAGCGACACCGCCCCCAGCGGACCCGTCACCACCCTGGATGACGTACTGCTCGGTCACGTTGCTGTCGCCGAAGGACAGGGCCAGCGAGCTGTCGAAGTTGTTCACGATGAAGGGCGCGTCGATGAAGGTGAAGTTCGGCACGATGGGCTCCGGCGGCGGCTGGCGGCTGGCGGCCAGCGCCTGACCCTTGTTGAAGCCGCCCAGGAAGCCGGCGTCGCCGCGGATCTTCGCGATGGCCTGCTGGTGGGTGGCCTGACGGCTGACGTTGGGGTTGGTCACCGTCGCCCCCGGAGGCGCGCCGCGCCGGGTGGCGTTGACGAAGACGGGCTGGCGCGGCAGCAGCGGCGGCATCCCCATGCCCATGCCCATCGACATGCCGACCGCCGCGCCCAGCTGCGGGTTGACGGAGAAGCCGCCGGCATCCTGGGCGGCGGCGGTTCCGCCCAGCAGCGCCAGGGCGGCGAGGCCGGACAGCAGCGGCGCGAAGCGGCGGATGCGGATCATGGCAGGGCTCCTCTGTTCGGCGGTGTGCGCTGATCCTAGGGCGGCCGACCGGGGAGCCGCTGTGAGGCGGACCACAGCTGGGGCGCTTTACGCCTCTTCCTCAAAAGGGAAGTTCTTGCCGAAGGGGTGATCGGGCATCGGGGCGGCCTGCGGGGGCATCGGCGGCATCGGCATCGGCTTGAGGTCCGGCTGCGACGGGCCGCGGCGGCAGGCGGTGTGGCCGTTGACGGTCTCGCAGGTCAGCGCGCCCGGCCCGGTCACGCAGGTCGTCCGGTCGTTGACCGTCTGGCACGACAGCGAGCCCGAGCCGCGGCTGCACACCGTCTTCCCGTTGACCGTCTGGCAGGCGAGGTTCTCGGCGGCGGCGGTGTGCGGGGTTCCGGCCAGGGCCAGGATGGCGGCGAGCGCACCGAAGACCGGCAGGGCGAAGCGGAGCATGGCGGCAGTCCTCCAGTGAGGAATCCGGAAAGGGGCGCCGCCTTGCGGATCGGCGGCGCCGGATGGGTGGATTGCTGAGCCTTCAGACTATTGGGCCTTGAGACCAAACAGATTCTGCCCGGCGGCGTTGCCGATGCCGGCGGCGACGTTGGTCGTCACCCCGACGTTGGTGTCGAGCAGGCCGCCCTTGCCGAAGCCGAAGGTGACGCCGGTGACGTTCTGCTTCGCCTTGTTGCCGATGCCGGCGGCGACGTTGGTGGCGACGCCGACGTTGGTGTTCACCAGCGACCCGCCGGTGCCCTGCTGCATGGTGAAGACGTTCTGCTTGGCCTTGTTGCCGATCCCCGCCGCGAGGTTCGTCGCAACGCCGACGTTGGTGCTGGAGAGGGAAGGTGCCGCGGCGAAGGGGCTGCCGAAGCCCGGCTGCATCATCATCGGGTTGACCGGCATGCCGCCGGTCTTGAGGTCGTTGGCGAAGGCGTGGGGGGCGGCGAGCAGCGTGGTGGCGGCGACGGCGATCAGGGTCAGGCGGCGCATGGGCTGGGTCTCCTCCGGGGTGTGGGGCCATGTGTGGCTCGATGTCCGTGGAGGAGAGGGTAGGCGGATGCCGTCCCCGCCGCTGTGGCCTGGGCCACAGTCGGAGGGTGATTCGGGCGGTTTGTGGGAAGTCTTGCCCCCTCCCTAACCCTCCCCCGCTTCGCAGGGGAGGGGATTGCCGCCGCTTCGCAAAAATCTCCCGCCCCTGCGATAGCGGGGGAGGGCCGGGGAGGGGGCAAGCCGACGCTCAGCGCGCGTGCTGGTCCAGGAACTGGCGGCAGGAATCGAAGTCCTGGAGCACCGTGTCCGACAGCTCGACGCCCTTGCGGTCGGCAAGGCTGCGGGCGAAGGCGACCATCTTGTCGGTCGGGGCCTTGCGCCGCGCGCCGATCGACGGTGCGGCAGGGGATGGCGGGACAGCGTCGGCCACAGGACCGATCGAACCCGGAACCTCCGGCGCGGCCTTCGCCTTGCGGCTGCGCCGGGGCGTCTTCGGCGCTTCGCCGTCCACACCGACGGCAGCGGCCGCCGCCTTGCGCGTGCGTGGCCGCGGTGGCGCTCCGGCAGCGCGCGGGCTCGTGGAGCGACGGCGCCCCGCGCCCCGCCCGGCGCGGATCGGGCCGCCGCGCACGCCGAGGTCCACCGCCGACCCTTGGTTGCCGACCAGAACGCCGATCAGCCGCTCGGCCTCGTCGGCAATGCCGTCGATGACGCTGCGGAAATCGGCGCGTCCGACCACCACCTCGTCCAGCCGCATTTCCCACAGGGCGGTGGTGCCGGGATCGACCAGCGTGGGGGCGGCGCCGCGCAGAGTCTCGAACAGCTGCAGCCCGGCGGGGGTGGGGACCAGCCACTTGCCGTCGGCGCCCAGCAGATTCTGCCGCCGCAGGCCCTTGATGATCTCGGCGCGGGTGGCCGGGGTGCCGATGCCCTTGGCCTCCTTCAGCCGGTCGCGCAGCGCCAGGTCCTCGACGAAGCGCCAAGCGTTCTGCATGGCGTCGACCAGAGTGCCTTCGTTGTAGCGCGGCGGTGCCTGGGTCCGCTTGGCCTCCACCCGCGGTTCGGACAGGCGGGCCGGCTCACCGTCGGTCAGCGGGGGCAGGGTCTGCTCTTCCTCCTTCTCGTCGGGCTTGCCGTCCGTCTCGGCGGAGCCGAAGGCCGCCTTCCAGCCGAGCTTCAGGGGGATGCGGCCGACCGCCCGGAAGACCACCGGCTTGCCCTCGACGGGCACGTTCATCAGGACGGTGGTCTGCCGGTACTCGTAGTCGGGCATGACGGCGGCGAGGTAGGAGCGGCAGATCAGCGCGTAGAGCCGCTTCTCGTCGTCGGTCAGGCGGTTCAACCGGCTTTCCAGATCGTCGAGCACGTTGACGTTGGGCACGATGGCGTGGTGCGACACGCCTTCCAGCGCCTTGTCGCAGAAATGGCCGGACTTGCCGCGGCGGATCACCGGGCGGGAAATGTCCAGATGGGCGAAGCCGCGCAGCCGGGTCAGCGCTCCGGCGATCGCCGGAACGTCGGCGATCTGGTTCTCCGACAGATACCGCGCCTCTGCGCGCGGGTAGGTGATGAGCTTCTTGCCCTCGCCGTCGTAAAGCTCCTGCGCGACCTCCAGCGTGCGGTCGGCGGTCCAGCCCCAGCGCTGGCCGCAGGTCTTCTGCAGAGCGGGCAGATCGTAGAGCTTCGGCGGAGCCTGCCGCCGGTCCTCCACCGTCACCGACAGGGGGCCGCCATGGCCGTCGGCGGCGCGGGCGATGGCCTCGGCGCGGGCGCGGTCCTTGATACGGTCCTTCGGCGGCGGGGCGTGGCGCATCAGGAAGGAGCCGCCCGCGGCGGTGGCCGTCGCCACGACCTCGAAATAATCCTCGGGCTTGAAGTTGCGGATTTCCAGCTCGCGCAGGCAGACGATGGACAGGGTCGGCGTCTTCACCCGCCCGATGCCGATCACCCCGCGTGTCCCCGGCGCCAGCAGCGTCTTGGTCGCCGTGCGGGTCAGGGAGAGGTTGAAGATCTGGTCCGCCTGCTGGCGCGCCACCGCCGCCTCGTAGAGCGGGCGAAGCTCGTTGTTCGGCTTCAGCTTGGCAAAGGCGTCGCGGATCGTCTTGGGGTCCTGGGCGGTGAACAGGGCGCGCTGCACCCGCCCGCGGAAGCCCAGATGCTCCAGGATCTCCTGGCCGATCAACTGGCCCTCGCGGTCGCAGTCGGTGGCGAGGATGACCTGGTCGCAGCCCTTCAGCGCCGCTTTGATCGCCGCCAGCTTCGCCGTTTTGTTACCGCCGCTGTCCGGCTTGGTCGGGTAGAGTCCGTCCGGCTTCAGCAGGGTGGGCGACCAGCGCTTCCAGTCAGGATTGACCTCGTCCGGCTCGGCCAGCCGCAGCAGATGCCCCTCGGCCGGCAGGATGCGCCCGTAGCGATCCCCCAGCGCGGCGCGCAGGTCCTTTGCCTGACTGGATTTTTCCGTGATGATGAGCGTGGCCATGACCGCCATGGTAAGACGAACATGAAAACGTATCAAGAACACTTGATGGCCATTCTGCACGGATTCCTGGTTGCCGTGCCGCTTTTCGTGGCCGCATTGCCGGCGGCGGCGCAGAATCCGCTGCTGCCGGGGATCGGGGCGCAGGACCGGCGGGTGGTGGTCGACGCCACGCACGCGCCGTGGAACAGCCTGGTCAAGGTGCAGAGCAATCTCGGCGCCCGCTGCACCGGCGTGCTGGTGGCGCCGCGCCGGGTGGTCACCGCCGCCCATTGCCTGCTGAACCGGGCGCAGCGCTTCCTGCCGGCCTCCTCCCTGCACGTCCTGTTCGGCTATGAGCGCGGGGAGTACCGGCAGCACCGCGCCGTCGCCACTCTGGAGACCGGCGGCCCGTACGACAAGGAGCGGCGTCTCGACGGACTCGTCGGTGACTGGGCGGTGCTGACGCTGGACGGCGACGCGCCGGAGGGGATGCCGCCGCTGCCGCTTGCCCGAGTCCCGCCGGACGCCGGCACGCCGCTGATGCTGGGCGGCTACAGCCAGGACCGGGCGCATCTCGTCACTGCCGACACCGCCTGCGCGGCGCGCGGCATCAACGACACCGACCGCGGGCCGCTGCTGGTCCACGATTGCGACGGGACGCGCGGGGTGAGCGGGGCGGCGCTGCTGGTCCGGACGTCCAGCGGGGACGGGCGTGCGGACGGGGCGGGGGAGGGCTGGGCGGTGGCCGGCATCGCGGTGGCCGCGGTCAGCGGGCCCAATCCCCGCAACATCGCCGTGCCGAGCGCCGCTTTCGTGGCCGCGGTGGAGGGAAATACGCCTTCTTTGCGGTGATGCACGGGCGCGGGGCAGCTTTGAGCGGTGGCGCCTCATTTTTTGCTAGGCCGTTGGACGTGAATCGCATAGACGTACGCGCGTTCAAGACCCCGTAACCGGAGCCGTACCGATGTCGATCCAGCGCTTCCATTCCGGACCGCGCATGAGCCAGATGGTCATCCACAAGGACACGGTCTATCTGGCCGGCCAGGTGGCCAACGATCCGACTCCGGACGTGGAGACGCAGACCCGCCAGATCCTGGGCCAGATCGACGCCCTGCTGGCCGAGGGCGGCTCCGACAAGAGCAAGCTGCTGTCCGCCACCATCTATCTGACGGACATGTCCACCTTCGGCGCGATGAACAAGGCGTGGGAAGCCTGGGTCGATACGGCCAACCCGCCCGCCCGCGCCACCGTGGAAGCGAAGCTCGCCGCGCCGGAGTATCTCGTTGAAATTCAGGTGACGGCGGCCAAATAAGCTGCGTGACGGGGCGACCCGGCTCCCTCGGTTGGGGTTTGCCGGCGTGGCCCACCAGACTGTAAGGGCCGCGTGCTTCGAAAAAATCCGGAAGGCTTGACCTTCCGGATTTACAGAACGTTAATCACGCCTTAACAGATCATCCGTAAAACCCCGACCAACCTCTGCCGCCGGAGCGGACGACCGTCGTTGCGCTTCGATAGCTGCGTTACAGTAATGGATTCGCAACATGCCGCGCCAAACGCCTCTTTCTGACATCCGGAACATCGGCATCATCGCCCACGTCGATGCCGGCAAGACGACGACCACCGAGCGCATCCTGTACTACACCGGTCGTAAGCACACGATCATCGACGTGCACGAGACGAAGGACCTGAAGTCCTCGACGACGACCGACTACATGGAGCAGGAGCAGAAGCGCGGCATCACGATTCAGTCGGCTGCCGTCTCGACCTTCTGGCGCGGTAAGAAGATCAACGTCATCGACACCCCGGGCCACGTGGACTTCACCATTGAGGTGAACCGCTCGCTCCGCGTGCTCGACGGCGCGGTCGTCGTGTTCGACGGCGTGGCCGGCGTGGAGCCGCAGTCCGAGACCAACTGGCGCCTCGCGGACAACTACAACGTCCCGCGCATCTGCTACGTCAACAAGATGGATCGTTCGGGTGCGAACTTCCAGCGTTGCGTCGGCATGATCAAGAGCCGCCTGAACGCCCGTCCGGTCTGCATCCAGGTTCCGCTGGGCTCGGAAGACAACTTCCGCGGCATGGTCGACCTGATCGAGATGAAGGCGTACGTCTGGTTCTCGGACGACAAGGACGCCAAGTGGGAAATCTGGGACATCACCGACGATCTGGCGAGCAAGCTCAACCTGACCGTCAAGGAAGACCTGGACAACATCGCCAGCATCCCGGCCCTGCGCGCCGAGCTGGTCGACACCGCGCTCGAGATGGACGACGCGGCGATGGAAGCCTACCTGGAGTCGGGTGAGGAGCCGTCGGCCGACGTGCTGCGCACCTGCCTGCGCAAGGGCACCATCACCAGCACCTTCACCCCGGTTCTCTGCGGCTCGTCCTACAAGAACAAGGGCGTCTGCCAGGTCCTGGACGCGGTCGTCGACCTGCTGCCGGCCCCGACCGACGTCGAGGCCATCAAGACGGTGGACGAGGACGGCAACCCGAACGGCGAGCGTCTCAGCTCCGACGACGCGCCCTTCGCGGCGCTGGCCTTCAAGGTGCTGAACGACACCTACGGCTCGCTGACCTTCGTGCGCGTCTACTCGGGCGTGCTGACCAAGGGCATGTCGGTCCTGAACACCACCCGCGGCAAGCGCGAGAAGATCGGCCGCATGGTCGAGATGTTCGCCGCCCAGGCCAACCCGATCGAGGAAGCCCGCGCCGGCGACATCATCGCGCTCGTCTCCCTGCAGGAGACGGACACCGGTGACACGCTCTGCGACGCCGCTCACCCGGTGATCCTGGAGCGCATGCGCTTCCCCGACCCCGTCATCAGCGTCTCGGTCGAGCCGAAGACCAAGGGCGAGCAGGAGAAGTTCTCCATCGCGCTCGGCAAGATGGTCCGCGCGGACCCGTCGCTGCGTCTGGAGACCGACCGTGAAACCGGTCAGACCATCCTGCGCGGCATGGGCGAGCTGCACCTGGAAGTGACGCTGGACCGTCTGCGCACGGAGTTCGGCGTGGAAGGCAACATGGGCAAGCCCCAGGTCGCCTACCGCGAGACGATCACCAAGCCGGTCGAGTACACCTACACCCACAAGAAGCAGACCGGCGGTTCGGGCCAGTTCGCCGAAGTCAAGATCGTCTTCGAGCCGCTGGAGCGTGGCGAGGGCTTCGTGTTCAAGGACGAGACGGTCGGTGGCACGGTGCCGCGCGAATACGTCCCGTCGGTCGCCAAGGGCCTGGAAATGCAGAAGGAAGAGGGCGTGCTCGCCTCCTATCCGACTGTGGACTTCCGCGCCCGCCTGGTGGACGGCAAGTATCACGACGTCGACTCGAACGCCCTGACGTTCGAAATCGCCGCCAAGGCCTGCTTCCGTGAAGCCCTCAAGCAGGCCGGCCCGATCCTGCTCGAGCCGGTCATGAAGGTCGAGGTCGTCACCCCGGACGATTACCTGGGCGACGTCATCGGCGACGTGAACCGCCGCCGCGGCACGGTGCTGGGCCAGCTCGAGCGTGGCACCAACATCGCCGTCGAGGCCCACGTGCCGCTGAACGAGATGTTCGGCTACATCGGCCAGCTCCGCGGCATGACCTCGGGCCGCGCGTCCTACTCGATGGAGTTCAGCCACTACGAGCCGGTGCCGCGCAACGTCACCGACGAGATCGTGGCGGGCCGCAGCAAGGCCGCCTGATAACGGGCTGCTGCTTTCAGGGGAAGGGGCCGGCGAAGCGATTCGCCGGCCCTTTTTCTTTGTCCGGCGGGAACTTTGCGGGGACCACCCCGGCGGGATGAGGGATTCTTCTTGCGGCGATACCACTTTCGGGTCAGTGTTGCCAGCAGGTGACGCATCCCAATTTTTGGGAATGACCCAGCGAATTTTCTTGCCCGTGGCCTTGCTGGCCCTTCTGCTCCTCGGCGCTTCCGGCCCCGGTTCGCGGGCCTGGGCAGGGCAGGAGGATGCGCGACTCGGCGGCTTGTTCCAGGACCTGCAGACCGCCGGCGATGCGGTCGCGGCGGAGGCGGTCGAGGACCGCATCTGGGACGTCTGGCTGGAGCATCCCAACGACGACCTGATCGTGCTGATGCATCATGGCGTGCAGAGCCTGAACGCCGACCGCTACGGCGAGGCGCTGGCCGCCTTCGATCAGGTGGTCGCCGCCGACCCGACCTACGCCGAGGGTTGGAACAAGCGGGCCAACGCCGAATACATGCTGGGCGATTACGACGCCGCGGTGCGCGACATCCGCCGGGTGCTGGCGCTGGAGCCGCGGCATTTCGGGGCGCTGGCCGGGCTGGGCCTCGTCTACCTCGCCATCGACCAGCCGGCGGGCGCGCTGCGCGCCTTCGACGCCGCCCTGGCCATCAATCCCCACCTCGACCGCGTCCGCCAGCAGGCCGCCAACATCCGCCTGCGCACGGCCGGATCGGCGCTGTGATCGAGACGTGACTTAATATTCCCTCCCTGAAAAACTTTTAATCCGCCTGCAAGCCCCCCGTGACTCGGCGCCCGCTACTTTCAGGGCAACGAACAACGCATGCCAGTCACGGAGAGCAACCGATGTCCACCCCCGCCAACGCCGGACGCGCCCCGCGGTCGAGCCGGGTGCGGCGTACCATCGCCGCCGTCCTCCTCGGCACCACGGTGCTGACCGGTCCGTTCCTGATCGCCAACCAGTCCACCGCCGTGGCCGCTGAAAGCGCCCTGACGCAGAACATGCCGGGCAGCTTCGCCGATCTGGCCGCCAAGGTGTCGCCCGCCGTGGTGAACGTCTCCACCACCCAGCAGGCCAAGGCCGAGCGCGGCAACCCGCGCATGCCCGGCTTCCCGCCGGGGTCGCCCTTCGAGGAATTCTTCCGCCAGTTCCAGGACCAGTTCGGCCAAAATGGCGGTCCGGGCGGCGACGACCAGTCCGAGGGTCCCTCCGAGGGCCAGCCGCGCGGCAAGGTCGGCTCGCTCGGCTCCGGCTTCATCATCGACGCGGCCGGCTATGTGGTGACCAACAACCACGTCATCGACGGCGCCGACGAGATCAAGGTCACGCTCCAGGACGGAACGGAGCTTCCCGCCACGCTGGTCGGGCGCGACGCCAAGACCGACATCGCCCTGCTGAAGGTGAAGTCCGACAAGGCGCTGCCGGCACTGGACTGGGGCGACAGCGACGCCGCCCGCGTCGGCGATTGGGTGATGGCCGTCGGCAACCCCTTCGGGCTGGGCGGAACGGTGACCAAGGGCATCATCTCGGCCCGCGGTCGCGACATCCACAGCGGTCCGTATGACGACTACCTGCAGCTCGACGCCGCCATCAACCGCGGCAACTCGGGCGGCCCGACCTTCACCCTGGACGGCCGGGTGATCGGCATCAACACCGCCATCTATTCGCCAAACGGCGGCTCGGTCGGCATCGGCTTCGCCATCCCGTCGAACATCGCCAAGCAGGTCGTCGCCCAGCTCAAGGAGAACGGCCATGTCGAGCGCGGCTGGCTGGGCGTGAAGATCCAGGAGATCTCGCCGGAGATCGCCGAGTCGGTCGGCCTGTCCCAGACCAAGGGCGCCCTGGTCGCCGAGGTGACCCCGGACAGCCCCGCCGCCAAGGCCGGCGTGCGCCAGGGCGACGTGATCCTGGCCTATGGCGGCAAGCCGGTGAACACGCTGCGCGACCTGACCCGCCGGGTGGCCGACACCAAGGCCGGCGACACGGTGGACATGATCGTGGTCCGCAAGGGCAAGGAAACGACCCTGACCGCCCACATCGCGCCGCTGCCCGCCGAACAGCGCATGGCCGCCGCGGAAGGGACCGGTCCCGCCGCCGAGAGCGCGGTGGAGACCGTCAACGGGTTGAAGCTGGCCCCGCTGGACGGCGCCGCCCGCAGCCGCCTCGGTCTGGGCGAGGGCGTCAAGGGTGTGGTCGTCACCTCGGTGTCGCCGCAGGCCGGTGATCTGCCCGTCCGTCCGGGCGACGTGATCGTCAAGGTCGGCGACCACAGCGTGACCTCCCCCGCGGAGGTGACCAAGAGCCTGCACGAGGCCGAAAAGGATGGCCGCAAGGCGGTCCTGCTGCTGGTCAACCGCGGCGGCAACGAGAGTTTCGTCCCGCTGAAGCTCGTCAAGGCGTGACGCAGGGTAACACCGGCGATCCTCCCGTCTCCGGTGTGATGGGGTGGAGGATGTCCGCGGTGCGAACCCCCGCCGCGCGGACGTCCTCCCCCTTCGTGTCGTTTGGCCCTTTCCCCTCTCCGGAGGGGCGGGGGCATTCACCTTTGGACTCGCGGAAGGATGCGGTAGACTCATGCTCATGAAAGTCCTCGTCATCGAAGACGACCAGCAGGCCGCCTCCTATCTGGCCAAGGGGCTGAAGGAGGCCGGGCATGTCGTGGACGCCGCCAACGACGGCAAGGAGGGGCTGTTCCTGGCCGGCTCCGAGCATTACGACGTCATGATCGTCGACCGCATGCTGCCGGGCCGCGACGGGCTGTCGCTGGTCGAGATCCTGCGCGCCACCGGCAACGACACGCCGGTGCTGTTCCTCTCCGCGCTGGGCAGCGTCGACGACCGGGTGAAGGGGCTGAAGGCCGGCGGCGACGACTACCTGACCAAGCCCTTCGCCTTCTCCGAGCTGCTTGCCCGGATCGAGGTGCTGGTGCGCCGCCGCAGCGCCGCCCAGCCGCAGACCCGCCTGGCGGTCGCCGACTTGGAGCTGGACCTGCTGTCGCGCACCGTCCGGCGGGCCGGCAAGTCCATCGACCTGCTGCCACGGGAATTCGCCCTGCTGGAGTATCTGATGCGCAACGCCGGCAGCGTGGTGACCCGCACCATGATGCTGGAGAATGTGTGGGACTATCACTTCGACCCGCAGACCAACGTCATCGACGTGCACATCGCACGCCTGCGGCAGAAGATCGACAAGGATTTCCCCACGCCGCTGATCCACACGGTGCGCGGCGCCGGCTACAGCCTGCGGGCGCCGCAATGAGGATGGCGGGCCGGGAAGCGTGAAGGCGGCGATTCCCACCTTGCGCCTTCTGCGCACGACGCCGTTCCGGCTGGCCCTGCTGTATCTGGGCCTGTTCATCATTTCGGTCGGGGTGATCCTGGCCGTCGTCTACCGCTCCACCGCGGGCTTCCTGGAGGAGGAGATCGGCGCCACCATCGCGCTGGAGGTCGCCGGGCTTCAGGACCAGTACCGCAGCGCCGGCCTGCGCGGGCTGGTCGATTCCGTGCGCGAGCGCAGCGGCTATTCGCACACCAACTCCATCTACCTGCTGACCACGCCGGGCGGCGTCATCCTGGCCGGCAACCTGTCGGGCTGGCCCGACGCCACGGCGGGACCGGGCGGCTGGACCCATTTCAAGATTTCCGACTATGGCGGGGTGAACAACCGGCCCTCCACCGCGATGGCGGTCAGTTTCGTCCTGCCCGGCCAGTTCCGCCTGCTGGTGGGCCGCGACATGAGCGAGTTGGACCAGCTCCGCGGGCGCATGGTCGTGTCGCTGCGCTGGGTCTTCCTGGTGACGGTGGTGCTGGGGCTGGGCGGCGGCCTGCTGCTGGCGCGCGGCGCCATGCACCGGATCGAGGCGATCAACCGCACCACACACCGCATCATGGCCGGCGACCTGTCGGGCCGGGTGCCGCGCGGCGGCGGCGGCGACGAGATCGACCGGCTGGCCGGCAACCTGAACGCCATGCTGGACCAGATCGAGCGGCTGATGACCGGCATGCGGCAGGTGACCGAGAGCGTGGCGCACGACCTGCGCACGCCGCTGTCGCGCCTGCGCGCCCGCGTCGAGCTGGCGCTGATCCGCGAAACCGACGACCCCGAGGTCTACCGCGGCGTGCTGCAGGACACGATCCTGGAGGCCGACCGGCTGCTCGCCACCTTCACCGCGCTGCTGTCCATCGCCGAGGCCGAGTCCGGCGCCAACCGCAAGGGACTGGAGCCGGTGCGGCTGGCCGACGTGGTCCGGCTGGCCGCCGACCTCTACGAACCGGTGGCGGAGGAGAAGGGGCTGACCCTGGTCACCGACATCCGGGCGGAGCCGACCGTGCGCGGGAACGAGCAGCTGTTGGCCCAGGCGGTGTCGAACCTGCTGGACAACGCCATCAAGTACACGCCGGAGGGCGGACGCATCACTCTGCTGCTGGAGGGCGCCGGGCCGGGGCAGGTCGCCCGTGTCACCGTGGCGGACAACGGCCCCGGTATCCCCGCCGACATGCGGGAGAAGGTGCTGGAGCGCTTCGTCCGGCTCGATACCGCGCGGGCCTCGCCGGGGAACGGGCTGGGCCTCAGCCTCGTGGAGGCGGTGGCGCGGCTGCACGACGCGTCGCTGCGGCTGGAGGACAACGAACCGGGCCTGAAGGTCGGCATCGTCTTCCCGCCGGACGCCGGTTGAGGCGCTCCACAAGAAAAGAGCCCGCCGTTTCCGGCGGGCTTTTGAGGTGACATCAGCGAGAATGACTCCTTGGCGTCAGACATTATATGGGGCGCCAACCGTCCGCGCGCATTCGGATAAGCGTATTAGCACGAAGGTGCTAGTGGGCTGACGGTGCAACACTTTCCTGCGGGCGGCGTTTGTCCATCGGACCGGCATGCCGGTGGCAACACGGCGGGAAGAAACGATGGACGCGACCAGACAGGCTCCCCTTCATGCCTCTGCGCAAGCTGGGGAGCCGGCGACCGCCGGGCGGAACACCGCGACCGAACTGAAGCTGTTCACCTGGAAGATGCTGATCGCCGCCGGCGTGGTGGGGACGCTGTTCCTGGCTTGGCAGGTGGCCGACGCGCTGCTGCTGGTCTTCGCCGGCGTGCTTCTGGCGATCCTGTTCCAGCGCATCGCCGGGCTGGTGCGACGCTTCACCGGATTGCCGCAGGGCTGGTCGCTCGGCGTCGTTCTGCTGCTTCTGGCGGCGCTTCTGATCGGCGGTGGCGTCCTGATGGGCCAGTCGGTGGTCAGCCAGTTCGACCAGCTCTCCCAGCAGATCAGCGGGGCCGTTCAGCAGCTTCCCGGTTCGCTGCGCGACCAGATCATGAAGCAGGGGCAGGACGCCTCCTCCTGGCTGAACCGGCTGCAGACGGTCGCGTCCAGCGTGATGTTCTTCCTGGGCGATCTGGTGGTGGTGATGTTCACGGCCATCTACCTCGCCGCTTCGCCCGGCGTCTACCAGCGCGGCGTCATCCTGCTGGTGCCGCCGCGCGGCCACGAGCGGGCGCGGGAGGTGATGGACGTGATGGGGGACTCGCTGTGGAAGTGGCTGATCGGGCAGCTTTCAGCCATGGCCATCGTCGGCGTGCTGACCACCGCGGGCCTGCTGCTGCTGGGCATCCCGAGCGCTCCGGCGCTGGGCCTGCTGGCGGCGCTCCTGGAATTCGTTCCGCTGATCGGCCCGTTCCTGGCGGCGGTCCCGGCGATTCTCATCGCCTTCGCCCAGTCGCCCCAGGACGCGCTGTGGGTGGCGCTGCTCTACCTGGCGATCCAGCAGGTCGAGGGCAACGTCGTCATGCCGCTGATGCAGAAGAAGGTGGTGGACCTGCCCCCGGTCATCACCATCGCGGCCATCGCGGCGGGGGGCGTGCTGTTCGGGCTGATGGGCATGTTCCTGGCGACGCCCTTCGCGGTCGTGATGCTGGTGCTGGTCAACATGCTCTACATCGAGGACAAGCTGGGCGAGGGGCGGCACTTCCCCAGCGAGGACAAGGCGTAGGCTGTTCCCAGTCCTTAGACCACCTCCGCCCCGGCCTTGCCGGCGTCGGCGGCGGAACGCAGGGGAAGCTCCTTCAGGAACAGGGTCAGCACGAAGGACACCACGGCCAGCCCGGCGGCCAGCAGGAACAGCGTGGAGAAGCCGTGCTCGAACACCGACTGGGCGGCGGCACGGGCGACGGGGGCCAGATTGGCCAGGGCGGACGGGCCGCGTTCCATCACTTCGCGCCCGCTGATGCCGGGCAGGCCGGCGGCGTTCAGCCGGGCCTCGACATCGGCGGCGAAGACCGCGCCGAACACCGCCACCCCGACCGACCCGCCGAGCGAGCGGAAGAAGCCGACCGAGGCGGTGGCCGCACCCAGGTCGCGCCGGTCCACCGCGTTCTGCACGGCGACCGTCATCACCGGCATGACCAGTCCCAGCCCGATGCCCAGCGGCACCAGGATCAGCGTGGACCACAGCCCGCTTTCCGACACCGTCGGCGACAGGCCGAGCGCCAGATACATCAACGCGGCCAGCGCCAGCCCGGCCAGCGGGAAGACCTTGTAGCGGCCCGACTTGGAAATCAGCCTCCCGCCGCCCCCGGCGCCCAGCACCATGCCCAGAACCATCGGCAGCAGCAGGAAGCCCGACGTGGTGGCGCTGGTCCCGGCGACGAGTTGCGAGCGCAGCGGCAGATAGACGATGCCGGCGAACAGCACCATGGCCGACACCGCCACCACCGGGTTGGCGACGGCCACCACCGGCTCACGGAACAGGTGGAGCGGCAGGATCGGTTCCTCGACCCGCCGCTCGTGCCACAGGAAGACCCCGAGCATCATGAGGCCCAGGACGCACAGGCCGAGGATCGTCGGGGAGGTCCAGGGCAGGGCGACCCCGGCGCGCGACACCACGAACAGCAGGGAGGTCACCGTGCCCATCAGCAGGGCCGCCCCGAGATAGTCGATGGTCGGCTTCGTCCGTCCCGCCGGCAGGCGGTCGAGCGCCCGGCTGGTCATCAGCAGCGCCGCCGCCCCCAGCGGCAGGTTGATGAGGAAGATCCAGTGCCAGCTCAGCCGTTCCGTGAAGATGCCGCCCAGCAGCGGCCCGGCCACGCTGGACAGGGCGAAGATGCCGCCGATGTAGCCCTGGTAGCGCCCGCGCTCCCGCGGGGCGACCACGTCGCCGATGATGGTGAAGGCCAGCGCCATCAGGCCGCCGCCGCCCAGCCCCTGGATGCCGCGGAACAGGATGAGCTGCCCCATGCTCTGCGCCAGCGCGCACAGCACCGACCCGACCAGGAACAGGAAGATCGCCACCTGGAGCACCCGCTTGCGCCCGTAGAGGTCGCTCAGCTTGCCGTAGATCGGGGTGGTCGAGGTCGAGGCCAGCAGATAGGCGGTGACCACCCAGGGCAGGTTTTCCAGGCTTCCCAGGTCGTGGGCCATGGTCGGCAGGGCCGTCGCGACGATGGTCTGGTCCATCGCCGCCATCAGCATGGCGAG
Source organism: Azospirillum baldaniorum (assembly GCF_003119195.2). Classification (NCBI taxonomy): domain Bacteria; kingdom Pseudomonadati; phylum Pseudomonadota; class Alphaproteobacteria; order Rhodospirillales; family Azospirillaceae; genus Azospirillum; species Azospirillum baldaniorum. The sequence goes on from NZ_CP022253.1 coordinate 1,370,369, forward strand.
CGCCACCCCGCTGAACACCCGCATGATTTCGCGGTGGGTAAAGACGGCGTGGTCGTTGGAGGCGTCGGTCATGGTCTCGGTTCAGGCCGGAATGAGCGGTGGGGCGTACCATAGCCCCCGAGACGTTCCGCGCAAGGACTCCGCCATGAATGGCTGCTAATCTCCCTTTCCACCTTCCGGAATAGTCGCCGTACCCCGCCATGCTGAGCGTGCACAACCTGTCCACGACCGTGCTGAAGCCCGCCAGTTTCCAGGTGGAGGCCGGCGAGTGCGTCGCCGTTCAGGGGAAATCCGGATCAGGGAAATCCGTGCTTCTGCGCGCCCTGGCCGACCTCGACCCATCGACCGGAGAGGTGCGGCTGAACGGCGATCTTCGGGAGGACATGCCCGCGCCGCTCTGGCGCCGCCGGGTGACCTACGTCGCCGCCGAGTCGGGCTGGTGGGAGGATCGGGTTGGCGCCCACTTCGCCCAGCCGGACCGCGCCGCCGCGCTCGCCGGGGCGCTGGGCCTGCCGGGGGAGGTGATGGACTGGCCGGTGGTCCGCCTGTCCACGGGGGAGCGGCAGCGGCTGGCGCTGGTCCGCGCGCTGGTCCAGAGGCCGGAGGTGCTTCTGCTCGACGAGCCGACCGGCCCGCTGGACGCCGAGGCGACGGAGCGGGTGGAGGCTTTGCTGCGCGCTGAACTGGTCCGCGGGGCCAGGGTGCTGATCGTCACCCACGCGCCGGAGCAGGCCGTCCGCCTGGCCCGGCGGCATCTGCACGTGGCAGATGGAGTGGTGGCGGACGGCGTGGTGACGGAGGGGTAGGGCGATGCTGGTGACCCTGCATTACACCGACCTCGCCGTGGCGGCGCTGCTCCTGCTGGTCAACGGCGGCCTGTCCATGGCGCTGGATCTGGGGCTGGCGCGGCCGCTGCTGGTGGCGGCGCTGCGGATGGTGGTCCAACTGTCCTTGGTCGGGCTGGTGCTGACCCGGCTGTTCGCCCTGGAGTCGCCCTGGTTGACCCTGGTGGCGGCGCTGGTCATGCTGCTGTTCGCCGGCCAGGAGACGATGGCCCGGCAGGAGCGGCGGCTGACCAGCTGGTGGTCCTACGGCATCGGCACCGGGGCGATGGGGACCGCGGCGGGGATCGTCCTGCTGCTCGGCCTGTCCACCGCGGTGCGGCCCGATCCATGGTGGGACGCGCGCTACGCCATTCCGATGCTGGGCATGGTGCTGGGCAACGCGATGAGCGGGGTCGGGCTGGCCCTCCACACGCTGACCGCGACGGCGGCGCGGGAGCGGGCGGCCATCGAGGCGCAACTCGCGCTCGGCCAGACCCGCTGGACGGCCCTGCGGCCCATCCTGCGCCACGCGCTGCGCACGGCGCTGATGCCGACGATCAACAGCATGGCGGCCATGGGGGTGGTGGCTTTGCCCGGCATGATGACCGGCCAGATTCTCTCCGGCGTCGATCCGGGGGAGGCGGTGAAGTACCAGATCCTCATCATGTTCCTGATCTCCGGCGCGACCGGGCTGGGCGTGCTGGCGGCCTCGCTGGCGACGGTGCGGCGGCTCAGCGACCGGAGGCACCGGCTGCGGCTCGACCGGCTGGTGCGGCGGAAGCAAGCGTAAGGAACCCGGACGGGACCGCCGCCGTTGAACACCGATGGTGTTCACCAACGACGGTGGGGGAGCGGGTCATGGCGCACATCGTGGAAATCCGGAACGGCGCGATCATCGGCAACGACGAGGCCACCGACGAGTATCTGCCCGTCGGAACCCACATCGCCCAGGCCGATGGTTTCTATGTGAGCTTTGGCATGGATGTGGAGGGCCCCTACGCCCGCAACGAGGCCGAGGAGCGGCTGAACCACCTGAAGCGCGCCACCCAGGCGGATTTGGAGCGTCCGTAATAAGGCAGCGTCTTGCCCCCACCCCGGCCCTCCCCCGCTTCGCAGGGGAGGGTGCCTTCTGCGAAGCGGTACCGGTCCCCTCGCCTGCGTCAGCGGGGGAGGTAGGGTGGGGGCAAAACGCCGCTACGTCGCCTCCGTCTCCACGTCGCGGTGCTCCAGGCTGGCGCGCACGGTGCGGCGCAGGTCGTCGGGCTGGATGGGCTTGTGCAGCAGGGCGCATTGCGCGCCGGCGGCCTCGCGCAGCCGGTCCGACGAGGTGTCGCCGGTCAGCAGCACCCCCGGCAGGTCGGGTCCGAAGCGGCGGCGCAGCGTGTCCATCAGCATCAGACCGGTGTCGCCGTCCGGCAGGCGGTAATCGGTCAGCACGAGGTCGGGCGCCAGCGTGCCGTCCACCAATTCCAACGCTTCCGCCACCGAGCCGGCCTCGGTCACGCGGTAGCCCCAGCCGTCCAGCATCAGGGCCAAGGCCATGCGGATCACCGCATCGTCCTCGACCAGCAGGACGGAGGCGTCGCCGTCCACTTCGCCGCTTCCCGCGGCGGAGTCGTCCGGCGAGTCGCCGCAGTGCCGCTCGTCGAGAATGGCCCCCTGCGGCAGGGTGACGGCGAAACAGGACCCCTTGCCCGGCGCCGAGGTCACCTCGATGGTGCCGCCCAGCATGTGGACGAGGCGCCGCGCGATGCTGAGCCCCATGCCCAGCCCCTCCCGCCGGTCGCGGGCGACGTTGCCGATCTGGTAGAAGTCCTGGAAGATGCGGTCGATCTGGCTCTCCGGAATGCCGATGCCGGTGTCCCACACCTCGAACCGCAGGGCGCCGCCGCGGCGCCGCGCCCCGAACAGCACCCGTCCCTGCCGCGTGTAGCGTATGGCGTTGGTCAGCAGGTTGCGCAGCACCCGCTCCAGCAGGCCGCCGTCGGTGCAGACGCCCAGCCGCACCGGCACGGTGCGCAGCGTCAGCCCGGAGGAGGCGGCCACCGCCCGGAACTCCCCATGCAGCCGCTCCATGATCGATCCCACCTCCACCGGAGCGGAGTGGGGGGTGACGAGACCGGCTTCCAGCTTGGAGATGTCCAGCAGGCAGTCGAGCAGCCCGCCCAGCGAGGCCACGGTGTCGCGGAGCTGGGTGGCGATGCGCCGCGCGTCCTCGGGGATCGGCTCCTTCAGCAGAATCCCGGACAGCAGGGTCAGGGCCTGGGCCGGCTGGCGCAGGTCGTGGCTGGCCGCCGCCATGAAGCGTTCCTTGGCGTCCAGCGCCACGTTCAGGTCGCGCTCCATCGACTTGATGGCCGAGATGTCGGTGACGCTGGACACCACCGCCTCGGGCTGTCCGTCCGGGCCCGGCACGGGGTGGCTGGAGACGCGCAGCCAACGGGTGGGGGCCGCCGCCTCGTCGCCCTCGGCGATGCCGACGATCTGTTCGATGACCGGCTTCCCGCTGTCCACCGCCTTTGCGGCGGGCGGCAGCCCGGTCAATCGGGCGCCGTCGGCGCCGATGAAGCGCCGCCGGGCCGCGCGGCCCGCCCGGTCGCCCGGCTTGCGGCTTTCGAAGGGGCGGGCAATGGGATCGAGCAGCACGCCCGCCGGGCCGGCCATCAGCCGCTCCGCCATGGCGTTGGCGACCATCACCGTGCCATCGCCCGAGCGCATCACCAGCCCTTCGGACAGGGACTGGACCAGCGTGCGGTGCCGCCGCTCGCTCTCGGCCAGCGCCTGTTCCGCGGCGCGGCGGGCGGTCACGTCGCGGAAGGCCACCACCGCCCCGGTGATCGCCCCGTTCTGGAGGATCGGGGAGACGGTCAGCTCCGCCACGAAATCCTCGCCGCCCTGGCGGCGCAGGCGTCCGTCGCCCACCTGCCGGACCAGCCCGTCGGCCAGCGACAGCGTCAGGGCGCGCCGCCCCTCCTCCTCGGCGTCGCCGCCGATCAGCGCGGCGAAGGAACGGCCGACCAGTTCGCTGGCCCCGAAGCCGGTCATCGACTGGGCCGCGGCGTTCACGAAGGTGACGGCGCCGCGCGCGTCCAGGCCGCAGATGCCGTCGGCCACCGCCTGCAGGATGTGGTGGTAGGCGGCGCGGGTGCGCTCAGCTTCGTCGCGGGCGTCCTGAAGCTCGCTGACCCAGGCGTTGCGCTCCGTCACGTCGGTGATGGTCAGCAGCACGTCGCCCTTGTCGACGCCGTCCGGCCCGGCCTCCAGTTCGACGACGCGGGCGTCGGTCAGCCCGTCGATGGCGCTGTGGGCGCCGACGAAGGCGTATTCCTGGCGCGTCCATTGTCCGGAATCGCGCAGCCGGGCCAGCGCCGTGAACAGGCGCCCATGGTCCAGCGACTCCACCATCAGGGTCAGCGGGCGGCCCTTCAGCCGGCGCAGCGGCAGGCCGAACTGCCGCTCCGCGGCGACGTTGGCCTCGCAGATGATGCCTGCGGCGTTGACGGTGAAGCAGGCCAGCGGCACCGACTGGAAGAGTTGGAGATACTGGATGCGCGAGGCTTCCAACGCCTGCTGGGCGGTGCGCAACTCCTCGTTCTGGATTTCCAGCTCGGCCTGATGGACGTACAGCTCGTGCAGAACCTCCTTGAGCGTGGTCGCCGAGACCTCCGCCCCTTCGAAGCCGCCTGAGTTGAGAGCCTGTTCCGCGCGCTTGCGAAGCCGTTCGTTGCGGAATCCGTTCACGCCGCGCCTCCGGCCGCCGCGTCCTTGCCGGAGGGGGCTCCAGCTTTTTTCGGGCCGTTCCGCCGTCCGCTCGCGCGCAGTTCCATACGTTTCCGGTTGGTGATGTCGATGTGGCTGACCACCGCTCCCCCTGACAATCCGGCCAGACGGCAGGCGTGCATCATGAACCAGCGCTCCTCCTTGTCGGAATGACAAGGGTATTCGATGGTGAACTGCTCGATGTCGCCGGACAGAATCCGGCGCAGCCCGTCGTTCACGGCACGGGCGATGTCTTCGCCTTCGGTTCCTTCCTCGGCGTTGCAGACATCAAGATAATTGGTTCCCGGCCCGCAACGGTCCAGCGCCGGAGCGCCGTTCTTCTGGCCGAACATGCGCCAGGCGTGGTTGACCATGGTGATGGCGCCATCGGAATCGATGACCGCCACATGCTCGGGCAGGCTGTCCAGCACCGTCTGGAGACGGTGTTCCGCGGCCTTGGCGGCGGTGACGTCCACGAAGGTGACGACCACCCCGGCCACCTGGTTCTTCTCGGTCAGGTAGGGAAGGATCCGCGTCTGGATCCAGCGGTCGCCGCGCACCGGAACGTGGCGTTCCACCGGCTTGTGGTCGTGGAAGACCCGCTCGATGTCCTTGAGGAAATCCGGATAGTCGATGTTGGTGGACAGGTGCGAGATCGACCGGCCGACGTCGCGCGGGATGATGTTGATGAAGCGCGCCGCCGCCGGAGTGAAGCGCCGGATCACCATGCCGCTGTCCAGGAACACCGTGCCGATCTCGGTCGAGCGCAGCAGGTTGTCCAGGTCGTTGGTGACTTCCGTCAACTCCTCCACCTTCGCCTGATACTCGGCGTTGACGGAATACAGCTCCTCGTTGACGGACTGCAGCTCTTCGTTGGTGCTCTGCAATTCTTCGTTGGAGGCGAGAAGCTCCTCGTTGGTCGCCTGCAGTTCCTCGTTGGCGGTTTCCAGCTCCTCGATGGTGGCCTGGAGGTTCTCGCCGCGGGAAACCAGCTCCTGCTCCAGCCCGCGGATGCGCTCCGCGGTGTCGGTGTCGAAGTCGAAGTCGCTGTCCGGCAGGGCCAGCGCCGGGGCGCTGGGGTCGAGCACGATCAGAGCGAAGCGCCGGCCCGTCTTGCGCGCGACGAAGGGCTTGACGCGCAGGCTGACGGCGGGCAACCCCTCGCGGTCCTTCACCGGAATGTTGGACAGGGCGAACTCCTCGCCGGAGCGGAAGGCCCGCGTCAGCGCGGTTCCCACCACCATGGAGACCGAGGAGGGCAGCAGCTTCAGCGCGTTCAGCGTGGCCTCGCCCGGTGGCACCTTCAGGATCGCCGACGCCTCGCCGAACACATGCATGATGTTCATCTGCTCGTTGACCAGCAGGCTGGGCGGCACATAGGCCCGCATCAGGGTCGAGATCGCCTCGTCGATGGCGGCCCCTTCCTCCTGCGCCTGCGACATGGTCTCGTCGCCATGGCGGTGCACCGGCGCTGCGACGGTGGGGACGAGCAGCCGCGACAGCCGGTGGGTGCCGGTGCGCAGGCTTTGGAACAGCTTGTTCCGGCTGTCCAGGACGTGGAACTCCGCCGACAGGTCGCCCAGCGTCTCGCTGGTGCCGAGGAACAGGAAGCCGCTTTGCCGCAGCGCGTACTGGAACAGGCTGAGCACCTTCCGCTGAAGCGGCGAGTCCATGTAGATCAGCAGGTTCCGGCAGCTCACCAGATCGATCTTGGTGAAGGGCGGATCGCGCATGATGTTGTGCGCGGCGAAGACCACCATGCGGCGGATGTCGCGCGACACCAGATAATGGTCGCCGCGGGCGATGAAGTAGCGGGTCAGCCGCTCGTTCGACACGTCCTCGGCGATGGAGCGCGGGTACTCGCCCAGGCTGGCGATCTCGATGCTGTCCTGGTCGATGTCGGTGGCGAAGATCTTGACGTCGAAGGACCGCCCCATCCGTTCCTGCGCCTCGGCGAACAGGATGGCGATGGAATAGGCCTCCTCGCCGGTCGCGCAGCCGCAGACCCAGACGCGCACCATGTCGGTGGGGCTGCGTTTGGCCAGCAGGGTGGGGATCACCTTGTCGGCCAGCGAGGCGAAGGCCCCCTCGTCGCGGAAGAACCGGGTGACGCCGATCAGCATCTCCTTGTAGAGGCTGACCGTTTCGGCGCTGTTGCGGCGGAGCAGGGCGGCGTAGTCACTCATCGAATCGAGGCCGGCGGTGTGCATCCGCCGTTCGATCCGGCGGAGCAGGGTCGCCAGCTTGTAGTGCGAGAAATCCACCCCGGTGACGGAACGGATGGCCGCCACGATCTGCGCCAACGGGTCGTTGTCGCGGTCCTGCGGCTTGGCCGGGACGGGCAGGTTGCGGGACAGCACCCGGCCGGCGTGTTCGATCAGGCAGCCCGGCAGCTTGTCCGGCGTCTTCACGGCGTCGACCTGCCCGGTGGCGATCGCGCTGCGCGGCATGCCGTCGAACTGCGCCGATTCGGGGTCCTGGGCGGCGGCGAAGCCGCCCGCCGATTTGATCGCCAGCAGGCCGCGCGTTCCGTCCGATCCGGTGCCGGACAGCACCACCCCCAGCGCCCGCGGCCCCTGGTCCCTGGCGAGAGCGGTGAAGAAGATGTCGATGGGCAGGCTCATGCCGCCGGTGGTGTCCTTGGCGGTCAGGATCAGCCGCCCGTCCTCGATCGACAGATGCTTGGCGGGGGGCAGCAGATAGACGGTGTTGCGCTCCACCGCCATGCCGTCCGCGGCTTGCACCACCGACATGGCGGTGTGCTTGGCCAGCAGATCGACCATCAGGCTCTTGTGGACCGGCGAGAGATGCTGGACCACCACATAGGCGAGGTCGCTTTCCCCCGGCACATTGTCGAAGAAGCGCTGGAGCGCTTCCAACCCGCCGGCGGAGGCGCCGATGCCGACGATGCAGCAAACCCGATCCTGGCCTTCCGGATAGGGACCATAGACGGAAACCGTGTCCGCGCCCTCATCGGGTGACGTGGGCGCGTCGGCGATGGTGTGATCGTTGTCTTCTGGTTCCACGGAGCACTTCAGGTCTGCGGGAGTAAAGGACGGCCTACTGAATTATCTGCCGTCTGACCGTGACATTCAAACCCTCCCTCGCGCGGTGTCTTTCCTTTTCCGTGCGCACCGGCGGTTTTGAAACGGCGAAGGGTTAAGCGGCTATATAGGAAGCGTTCATGCCAGTCAATCCGGACAATCCGCCCCTTGAGGAGCCGCATCGCGCCGGCATTCGAAAGATCAGGCGTGGGGCGGGGTGTGTTCTGTCCTTGACGTTGCGCATATGACCAATGGATTTATGGCAATGTGTTTAATGATCTTCGATTTCAGCTTCGGCAGAGCGCTGAATCGAGACTTTCGAATGTGCGGTAATTTTCCATATCCATTTCCTTTCAACGCCCTGAGAGCGATTGCGTGAATTCGTTGTGTTCTGGTGTCTCATTCCTTTTTGCGATCGCCGGCTTCATGGCGGGGTTGAAAGATAAAAATCGATGGGATTTGCCACCAGCGCACAGCTTACCCAGAAGGTATGATGTGATACGGGCACAACACTGTGCAGGATCTGTTGCCTCGTTCGCTTATGTCGCTTTACGCGATTGGCGCTTTGCGCAATCTTTAATCCGTAGCCACTAATCATGAGAAACGTAGGAAAGGAGTGCGCCAGATGGAGCGCGAGGACGAATGTGCTCTCGACCGATATATCGCGGCGATTCCGCTTAATCTGAGAGTAGTGGCCAGGGCTGCTTACGAGGAGCTGTCGAACAATCCCTTCCTGCCGGTCTTTTCCAAGGACGAAATCGCGCGGTTGGTCTGCTCGCCAGGATTTCAGAGTTACTTGGAAAGTGAGAACCGGACCAGCGCCGGTTCGCTGATGATGCTCTGTTCGGCGGGGTTTGCGACGCGTCATTGACGATGCACTTGTGACGAGGCGCAGTTGTCACAACGCGACGCAGCCACTCTTCTGCAGGCCGGCGGTTGTCCCGCCGGCCTGAATTTTGTCCGAACGTTTTACCGTTCGAGGCCCAGCGGCGGCATGCGGGCCTCCACCGCGCCGCTGCGGGCCGCCTTGACCAGCGGGGCCAGTTCGGCCAGCGCCGGACGCAATCCGGCCAGCACCGCCACGGCTTCCACCAGATCACCCTTGCCCGAGGCGAGGTCGAGGATTTCCCGGATCAGCGGCTTCGGGCGCGGATAGCCGGTCACGGTGACCGGAGCATCAGGCGCCAGCTTCGCCGCCTGCTTGGCGAGCGTCAGCGCGGTGTCGACCCCGCCCAGCTCGTCGATCAGCCCGAGAGTCTTGGCCTGGGTCCCGGTCCACACGCGGCCCTTGGCGGCGTCCCGCGCCTGTTCGGGGGTAAGGTGCCGGGCCTCCGCGACGTGGGACAGGAAGGTGGAATAGCTGCTGTCGATGATGGCGTTCAGCCGCTCTTCCCCGGCGGGGCCGAAGGGGCGGAAGGGCGACCACAGCCCGGCGTTGGGCGCGGTGTCGAGGACGCCCCAATGCACGCCCAGCCGCTCCGACAGGCCGGCGACCGACATCTTGCCGGCGACCACGCCGATGGAGCCGGTCACGGTGGCGGGGGAGGCGACGATGCGGTCGGCGGCCAAGGCGATCCAGTAGCCGCCGGACGCCGCCGTGCCGCCCATGGTGGCGATCACCGGCTTGCCCGACTGGCGGGCCTTGACCAACGCGCGGCGGATCGTCTCGGATGCTGTCACGCTGCCGCCGCCGCTGTCGATGCGGAACAGGATGGCCTTGACGTCGGGATCGTCCACCGCGTCCTCGATGGCCGACACGATCGTCTCCGACCCGGCGGTGACCTCGCCCAGCCCGGGCTTGCCGCTGTCGCCGCCGGTGATGGTGCCGGTGGCGTGGATCAGCGCGATGGTCGGGCCGCTGCGGTTGGGCGGGCCGGCGATGTCCAGGTAATCCGCCGCCTCCATGGTGTCGGCGCCGGGCGCCGCCCCGGCGCGGCGCAGCGCCTCCTCCCGCGCCTCGTCGGCGTAGCCCAGCCGGTCGACCAGCTTGGCGTCCACCGCCTCGCGGTCGATCAGGGGGGCGCGGTCCATCGCCGCCTTGACGGCGGCGGAGGGGAGGCGGCGGCTCACCGCCACCCCGTCGACGATCTGGTTGGTCAGGTCGCCGAGCAGGGACTCCATCATCTCGCGGTGGGCGGGCGTGAAGTCCGTCCGCATGACGCTGTCGGCGAGGCTCTTGTACTCCTCGCGCTGGAGGACCTGCGGCTGGATGTCCAGCTTGTCCAGCGCGCCGCGGGCGAAGGGGATCTGGGCGGACAGGCCGGTCAGGCCGAGCAGCCCCAGCGGTTGCATCCACACCTCGTCGAAGGCGCTGGCCAGCAGGTAGGAGCGGTTGCCCGCCCCGGTGTCGCCGTAGGATTCGGCGAAGGCGATGGCGAAGCGGCCCGACGCGCGGAACCGCTCCACCGCCGCCCGCAACTCCTGCACCTGGGCGAAGCTGGCGCCGTCGCCGCCGAAGCGGGCGAGCATGCCCTTCACCCGCGGGTCGGTGCGCCCCCGCTCCAGCGCGTCGAGCACCTCCTGGAAGGTCGTCTCGTGGCCGAGGAAGCTGCCCAGCCGGTCCACGCTCCCTTCCGCCAGCGGGTCGCGGAGGTCCAGCTCCAGCACCACGGTCTCGGGCAGGGAGGGCTCGTGCCGGACCGCCAGGACGACCCCGGTGACCACGGCGGCCACCACGAGGAAACCGATGAGGGCGAACAGGCGGACAAAGAACCTCAGCATCCGGGGGGCTCCGGTGGTTGCGCGGCGTCAGCGGCCCAGCGTTTGGCGGTCGGGCGTTTAGCGGTCCTGCTTGTGGTAGTCGCGGTTCGGCATCATGTCCACCGCCGAGGCGACGCGGTTCGACATGTTGTAGAAGGCGGCGGTGTCGGCGATGTCGAAGATGTCCTCCTCGCCGAAGCCGGCGTCGCGCAGCGCCTGCCGGTCCGGCTCGCCCATGGTCCAGGGCTCCTTGGTCAGCTTCCACGCGAAATCGAGCATGGCGCGCTGGCGCGGCTCCAGCTTGGCCGCGCGGTAGTTGAAGGCGAGCATCTCGCCCAGCTCCGGATCGCCGGACAGCTTGCGCACCGCCTGTCCATGGGCGACGAGGCAGTAGTAGCAATGGTTGGCCGAGGACACGACCACCGCGATCATCTCGCGCTCCAGCTTGGACAGGCCGCTCTCGCCGACCATCAGCTCGTTGTAGAGCTGGGCGAAGGTGCGCAGCTTCTTCGGGCGCAGGCTGTAGGCGCGCAGCACGTTGGGGACGAAGCCCAGCTTCTCCTCGCACTTGGCGAAGAGGGCGGCCATGTCCGGGTCGAGGTCGGGCGTTTCTGGAACGGGCAGGGCCATGACGTGATCGGGCTGCGGCATCGCGGTGGTCTCCTCCGGCGTGTTCGGTTCGTTGCGGTCAATGCTGTTTTGGCCGACAGGGTAGCCGGGCGGCGGCGCTTCGCAAAGCCCCACCTCCGGTCAGGGCGACAGGACGCTTCGCCGGGGAGTTGCAACCCAGCCTTTCCTAAGTTGTGTCTCGCCAAGCGGCCGTTGCCCGTGCGAAGACTGCATCCCCTTGCAACGCAGTGGTCCCAGCGATGAACGATCCGGGTGGCAAAGGCGCGCCCAAGCTCGGCCTCCTCTCGGTTCTGGTGGTCGAGGACAGCGCCTTCATCCGCAACGTGCTGACCGCGACCCTGCGCACCATCGGGGTCGGCGCGGTGCATGCCGAGCCGGGTGGGGCGGAAGCCATCCGCTTCCTGGAGGAGCGGCGTGCCGCCCTGCCGCCCGGCACGGCGCCGGTGGACGTGATCATCACCGATCTGGTGATGCCGGAGGTCGACGGGCTGATGCTGTTGCGCTGGCTGCGCTGCAGCCCGAAATCGCCGGACCGCTTCCTGCCCGTGCTGATGCTGTCCGGCGCCGCCGACCGCCATTACGTGGAGCAGGCGCGCGACTTGGGCGCCACCGACTTCATCGCCAAGCCCTTTTCGGCGGCCATCATCGCCAGCCGCCTGCTGGCGGCCATCGCCCGGCCGCGGCGCTACGTGCTCGCCAAGGGCTATTTCGGGCCGGACCGGCGGCGGACGCAGCGGCCGGTGGCGATGGATTGCCGGATGACCGGCCCCAGGGAAATCCTGGTGGTGCACAGCGCGTCCAAGGCGGTGGGCATCGATCGCTTTCCGGTGGTTCATTTCGACCTGCCCAACCGGCTGGGCGCCAAGATGGGCATCGCGCCGAAGGACCCCGTGCCGACCCTGCCCGAGGAGGTGCTGGCGGCGGCGGAGGCGGAGATCCAGAACCGGGCCGGCGATTACGCGACCTGGATCGCTGGAGAGGTGGACGAGCTGGCCCGCCGCGTCGACCGGCTGGGCGCGGACTCCGCCGCGGTCCCGGCGCTGATGGCGCAGATCAACCGCTCCGCCCATGAGATGCGCGGGCAGGGCGGCATCTTCGGCTACCCGCTGATCACCCGTATCGCCAAGTCGCTCTACGAGGCGACGCAGGGCGGCTTCCCCGCCGCCACCGGCAACGAGCGCCTGCTGCTGAAGGCCCATGTGGACGCCATCAAGGCGGTGATGGCCGGGCGGATCAGCGGCGACGGCGGGGCCATCGGCCAGCAGCTTCTCGCCTCGCTGGACCGCGCCAAGAAAAAGTACGCCAAGCTGGAGAGCGAGGGCGATCCGGTCTGAGCGCCGTGTCTATTTCCAGCGTACGCCCGCCTCGCGGCGGATCTCCTCCATGCGCTCCAACGCCGGGTTGAAGCCGGTCAGGGAGAAGCGCACCTCCGCCTTGCCGCCCGCCGGGGCGGAGCCGACGGCGGAGACCTCCTTGCCGGGAGTCAAGCGTTCGATCAGCTTGGCGTTGGTCTCCGGATCGACCACCGCGCAGGTGTTGGTCTCCCACTCGAAGCGTTCGCACGGGTATTCGGGACGGAACAGTGCCCGGTCCACCCAGACGCGGACGATCTTCGACAGGTCCATCGTCTGCTCGTCCAGACGGAAGCGCATCCCCTCCAGCCAGCGCTCGCTGGAGCGCAGCCAGACGAGGCGCGACCGCCGGTCGCTGCCGGGGCGGGAGAGCAGTTCGCATTCGGCGCGACGCGGCTCGCTCCAGACCTGGCAGTAGAGGCGCCAGTCCTTGAAGGTCTCCGCATGCTCGCGGTAGGCCGGGGCTTGGGCTTGGGCTTGGGCGGCGGCGGGAAGGGCGGCGACCAGCAGAAACCCCGCGATCACCCCGCCACGCCACGCCGCCGTCCTGCGTCCCCGCATCGGGCTCAGCCCCGCGCGTAGGCGCGGTGGCGCAGCAGATGGTCGGCCAGAACGCAGGCCATCATCGCCTCGCCGACCGGGACGGCGCGGATGCCGACGCAGGGGTCGTGGCGGCCCTTGGTCAGGATGTCGGTATCCTTGCCCTGCAGATCGACCGTCTGACGCGGGGTGAGGATGGAGCTGGTCGGCTTCACCGCGAAACGCACCACGACGTCCTGCCCGGTGGAGATGCCGCCGAGGATGCCACCGGCGAGGTTGGATCGGAACTCCGGCTCGCCGTCGGGTCCGGCGCGCATCTCGTCGGCGTTCTGCTCGCCGGTCAGGGTGGCGGCCTCGAAGCCGTTGCCGATCTCCACGCCCTTGACGGCGTTGATCGTCATCATGGCGTGGGCGAGATCGCCGTCCAGCTTGTCGTAGAGCGGGTCGCCGAGCCCGGCGGGCAGGCCGGAGGCCACCACCTCGACCACCGCGCCGATGGAGGAGCCGCTTTTGCGGATGCCGTCCAGATAGTCGGCCCATTCGGCGGCGGCCTGCGGGTCGGGGCAGAAGAAGGGGTTGTTGTCGACCTCGGCCCAGTCCCAGCGGCTGCGGTCCACCTTGTGCGGGCCGATCTGCACCAGCGCGCCGCGCACGGTGACGCCGTCGCCCAGCACCTTGCGCGCCACGGCACCCGCCGCCACGCGGCAGGCCGTCTCGCGCGCCGAGGAGCGCCCGCCGCCGCGGTAATCGCGGATGCCGTACTTCTTCCAGTAGGTGTAGTCGGCGTGGCCGGGCCGGAACTTGGACGCGATCTCGCTGTAGTCCTTGGACCGCTGGTCGGTGTTCTCGATCATCAGCGAGACCGGCGTGCCGGTGGTCCGCCCTTCGAACACGCCGGACAGGATCCTGACCTGATCGGGCTCCTGGCGCTGCGTGGTGTAGCGCGACTGGCCGGGGCGGCGCTTGTCGAGCCAGGGCTGGATGTCCGCCTCGGTCAGGGAGAGCAGCGACGGGCAGCCGTCCACCACCACGCCGATCGCCGGCCCATGGCTCTCGCCCCAGGTGGTGAAGCGGAAAAGCGTTCCGAAGCTGTTGCCGGCCATGGCGAGGACTCCCGATGCGACACGATGTTACCGCAAGTTTTGCGGTCGAGCGCGTTTCTTGCGGCGTTTCGGCCGGCGCGTCAAGCGCGAGGGGACTTAGAACGCTCCCTTCTGCTCACGCCGGCGGTCGAGCGCGACCTCGAACTGGCGCAGCAGCTTGTGCGTGGCTTCGAAGTAGAGCTTGCGCTGCGGGTTGTTCTTCATGCAGCGGGCGTCCAGGTGGGACACGCTGGTCAAGGCGGAGACGCAGTAGCCCAGCAGCCAGTAATGGGATCGGATCTTGCGCAGATAATCGCGGAAGGGTTCCGGCTGGCCGGCCATGAAGGCGGAGAAGCTCGCCTCGTAATCGGCGAGAATCTGCCGGATGTCCATCAGCGTGGTTTCCAGCAGCTTGCCCACCTTTTCGATGTGCATCAGAAGCTGGGTCTCATAGGGCTTGTGCATGCGGATATCGACCGGAATGCATTCCCGCAACTTCAGCCAGTTCAGGATGACCCGCGCCCGCGGCGCGATGCGGCGGAGCTGGTACTCGTAGAAGGTCGTGCCCTTCCAGGCGCTGAAGATCTGGTCCGCTTCGCTGCGGTCGATGCCGAAGGCCGAGACGAACAGGCCGGCCTCCTCAAGCTCGGGATTCCAGATCGCTTCCAGGAAGCGTTCGATGCTCTGGGCGCCGTTGCCGCCGCCGTCGATGGCCTTGCGGACGATGGGCTCGATGCGCGCCCGGATCAGGCGGCGGAGCTGCTGGTCCTCGGTGTCGCTGATCGCCCAGTGACGCTTGTCCACCGGGACCTTTTCACCTTCGAAGCACGCCTTCAGCAGGAAAGCGTCCAGCGACGGCACGCTGTCGATCAGGGTGAGGGTGCGCAGGTCCGCGGCTGCGGCTTCGCTGTTGGCCTCGCCGATGCCGAATTGTTCGGCCAGCAGGAGGTTGCTGTTGCGGGCGCGCAGATAGATGGCGAGGCCACCCGCTTCGGTGTGTTCGACGCTGTGCGGAATGTAGATGCCGGTTTCGACCGGGCGCGACGCGGCGTCGCCGTCCTCATCCTCGTCGGCGATGGGGTTGGCGTAGTCGTCGGCGTCTTCGTCGAAATTCGGATACTTGAAGAGAATGGCCTTGTTCAACCCACGGGCACGGAACAGGCGGTTTTCTTCGGGGATCTCGCGGGTGATGGTGATCAAATTCATCGAGACGCTGGAGCCGCCGTAGAGAATTTGCTCCAGAATCGGGGACACCGAATCCGATTGACGCCGTGCACGCATCCGACCGTCACCTTCCGCAACCTTCCGTATGTGTGAAGAATAGCGGTATGCTGCGGCGCGCAAAAGTAGGTAATACGACGTTCGGTAAAAAATGTCTCAAATGGGGTAAGGACGTTTCCGGCGGGCGTTCCGGAACGAACCGGACGCGCCCGCCGTCGCCATGGCCTGGGATCAGGCGGGCTTGCCCGCGCCGCCCAGCGACCCCAGGAGCTGCGACACCTCGGCCGCCGCGTCCACCGCGACCATGCCGACGGTGTGGTAGCCGGAGTCGACGTGCATGACCTCGCCGGTCACGCCGGTGCCGAGATCGCTCAGCAGGAACAGGCCGGCGCCGCCGACCTCGCCGATGGTGACGTTGCGCTTCAGCGGGGCGTTCAGCTCGTTCCACTTCAGAATGTAGCGGAAGTCGCCGATGCCGCTGGCGGCCAGCGTCTTGATCGGACCGGCGGAGATGGCATTGACGCGGATGTCCCGACCGCCCAAATCGACCGCCAGGTAACGCACGCTCGCCTCCAGCGCGGCCTTGGCGACACCCATCACGTTGTAGTGGGGCATCACGCGCTCGGCGCCGTAGTAGGAGAGGGTGAGGAGGCTGCCGCCGTCCTTCATCAGCGGGACGGCGCGCTGCGCCACCGCGGTGAAGGAGTAGCAGGAGATGTCCATCGTGCGCAGGAAGTTGGCCCGCGTCGTGTCGAGATAGAGGCCGTCCAGCTCGTTCTTGTCGGAAAAAGCGATCGCATGAACCAGGAAGTCCAGCTTGCCCCATTCCTTCTCGATGGCGGCGAAGGTCGCGTCGACGCTGGCCTCGTCGGTGACGTCGCAGGGCAGCAGCAGCGGGGCGTTGACCTGCTCGGCCAGCGGCTTCACACGCTTCAGCAGCGCGTCACCCTGATAGGTGAAGGCCAGCTCGGCGCCGTGCTGCGCCAGCGTGGAGGCAATTCCCCAGGCGATCGACCGATCGTTCGCCACGCCCATGATCAGGCCGCGCTTGCCGTCCATGAGCGGCTTCGGGTTGGACATCCGTACCTCGTGCATCCAGAGTATGCTTTGAAAAGTGGGCCGCATCCTACACGAAAGACCGGCCCGGTCAAACCAAGGCGGGAGGCGTCCTGTGGCTGAAACCGAAGGCACTTCGAAAGGGGCGTGGAACCCCTTTGTGCGCGTTCGGGAAATCGGCGGCTTCATCGCCTATTCCTCCATGCGCTTCTACAACGACAACTGTTTCCAGACCGCGGCGTCGCTGACCTACACCTCGCTGCTGGCGCTGGTGCCGCTGATGACCATCGGCTTCGCGATCTTTTCGGCCTTTCCCGCCTTCAACGCGCTGCAGTCGCGCATCCAGACGCTGCTGTTCAAGAATCTCGTGCCGGAGAACAGCGACGCCATCCTGCAATATCTGGCGGCCTTCATGGCCAACGCCGGGCAGATGCCGGTGTTCGGCATCGTCGGGCTGGCGATGTCCGCGGTCCTGCTGATCTGGACCATCGAAGGGTCCTTCGCCACCGTCTGGCGGGTGCGGGAGCCGCGCTCCTACGTCACCCGCATCCTGTCCTTCTGGGCGGTGGTGTCGTTGAGCCCGCTGTTCGCCGGCGCCAGCCTGTCGCTGTCCAGCACCCTGTGGGCGGTGCTCCAGTTCGCCCATCTGGAGGGCTTCGCCGACCCGCTGGTGGGGATCGGGGCGATCCTGCCCTTCATGCTGCAGCTGGTCGGCTGCACGCTGCTCTACGTCATCATCCCCAACCGGGACGTCGGCTGGATGGACGCCGCCTGCGGCGGGGCGGTCGCCTCGCTGCTGCTGGAGACGTCCAAGGCGGGCTTCGCCATGTACATGAAGGAGTTTCCGGCCTACCAGACCATCTACGGCGCGCTGGCGACCGTGCCGATCTTCCTGTTCTGGCTCTACATCGCCTGGTCCACGGTGCTGTTCGGCGCGGTCATCACCGCCTCGCTGCCCGAATGGCGGGCCGGCAAGATCACCCGCGGCGGGCCGGAGGGGCTGCTGCCCGCGCAGCGGCTGGGGCTGGCGTTGGCCGTCCTGCACGAGCTTCTGGAGGGCACGCGGCTCGGCGTGGGCTTGCGGCGGCGGACGCTGGTCGGGCGCGTGCCGGTCGGCACGGTGCTGATCGACGGCATCCTGGAGCAGCTCCGCGACGCCCATTGGGTGGCCCACACCACGCACAACGCCTGGGTCGTCACCCGCGACCTCAGCGAGGCCACGCTGTACGACCTGATGAAGGCGCTGGGCATCGGCCTGCGCGGCTCCGTCCGCGGGCTGGGCGGGCTGGAACTGCCTTGGCAGGATCGCACGGCCCAGCTGCTGGAGCAGGCGGAGCGCGACCAGGAGGAGACCCTCGGCGTGCCGATCAAGGACCTGCTGTCCGACCGGCCGCTGGAGGTGGAGCCGCTCGAAGCGGGGGCTCGGGAACCGGACCCGCAGGATTCCGGGACGGTAACGGGGGAGGGGTCCGGTGCGGTGCCGCTGCGTGCGAAGCGCTGGCCGTAAACGCCGGCATTGTGGGCGCTTAAACCCGGTACTTGGCGATGAGGTCCGCGGCGAAGCCGTCCAGGTTGTTGTCGGCGGGCAGGGTCTGGACGTAGGAGCAGCCGCGGCAGGCCTCGATCTCGTCGCGGCGGCCTTCCAGATGCTTCAGCCGGAAATCGCGCAGCCGCTCGCCGTTCCAGATCTCGCGCAGCGACTCCTCGGCGACGTTGCCGACGATGGTCCCCATGCGCCAGTCGGCGCAGCAGACCGACACCTCGCCGTTGAAGTTGATGGCCAGCTTCAGGAAGGGCTCGGAGCACACCTTGCGGGCGGTGTCGGGGGCGGCGGCGAAGGCGCTCTCCTCGGCCAGAGCCTCGCCGTGCAGGGGATGGACGAACAGGCTGTCGGCGATCGGCGTGAAGGTGTCGATGAAGCTCTGCCGCTCCTCCTCCGTCAGCTCCACGTTGATGATCTTGCAGTGCAGGTGGAAATCGCGGCCCAGCTCCGTCTTGCGGCGGTAAAGATAGGCCACGTTGTCCACGATGGTCTGGAAGCGGTCGAAGCGCCGGGTGACCCGCTTGTACATGGCGTCGCTGGCGCCGTAGACGGAGACGCGCATGGCGTCCAGCCCGGCGGCCAGCAGCGCGTCCGCCCGCTCCGGCGTCAGCAGGGAGCCGTTGCTGGTCATCTCGACATGGCGGGCGAGTCCCTGCGATTTCAGACGATGGACCATGTGTTCGATCCGCGTGTTCACCAGCGGCTCGCCGTCCTTGTAGAGATGGACGGATTTGATCGGCGCGTCGAATTCGGCGATGTCGTCGGCGATCTTGCGGAACAGGTCGAACTTCATGGCGCCGCGCGGCCGGCCGACTTCCTTCAGCAGGTCCGGGTTGCCGGTGGCGCAGAAGACGCAGCGGAAGTTGCAGCCGTTCGACGGGTCGATCAGCAGCGAGAAGGGCGTGGTCAGCGGCAGCACCTGCGACAGGTCGTTGCGGTCGCGATGGCGGCCGTAGGGAATGTTCGCGGGGGCGGCCGTTTCGGTGCTCACTTCGGTCATGACCTTCGCCGGGCAAGGCTGCGGGAAGCGTGTGACTAGCAAGGGATCACGCGCACCGTAAAGGAATCCTTCATTCCGGCAACCGGACATTGGCCGGGCGTCCCCAATGCCGCGGGCGCAAGGTGGATTCCAGGAGCATGCTCGACAGTCTTTCCCATCGCGTCGTCTACAGCGACCGCCGTTTCTACGCCTCCTTCCCCTCCGCGGCGACGCTGGCCGACGGGCGGGTGCTGGTGGCCTTCCGGCGCGCCCGCGATCACCGCTGGCTGCACGGGCAACCGGCGGAGGGCAACGGCGATTTCACCAGCGTCGACCATGTGGATTCGCGCTCCCACCTCGTGATCCAGCCTTTCACCCCGGATTTCGAGCCGGAGGGCGCGCCGCTGCCGCTGCCCACCGACCCGGAGGCGGGCGACCAGGACCCCAGCCTGCTGGTCCTGCGCTCGGGGCGGATCGTCCTGGGCAGCTTCGGCTGGTACCCGATGTCGGCGCGCCACGGCCTGCGGCTGCGCGAGAAGGGCGTCCACCTGCTGGGCAACGTCGAGACGTCGGGCACCTTCTTCCTGTTCTGGGGCGGCAGCACCCGGGTCAGCGACGACGGCGGGCGGCACTGGTCGGCGCACCGCTACCTGCCGGAACTGCCGGACCAGGGGCCGATCCTGCCCGGCCTGCGCCCGATGCTTGGCGGCGCCGTGCGCGGGCGGGCGGTGGAGGCGCCGGACGGCACGCTGCTGATGGCGACCTACACCGGCGGCCCCTACACCAGCTACCTGTTCGCCTCCCGCGACCGGGGGGAAAGCTGGACCTTGCGCAGCACCATCGCGCGCGACCCGGCGGGCCGGGCCGGCTTCTGCGAGACCGCCCTGCACCTGACCGCGGACGGGCAGTTGGTTGCCTTTCACCGCACCACCGGGCTGGGCGACCGCCTCGCCACCTCCGTCTCCCACGATCTCGGGGAGAGCTGGGCGCCCTGGATCGAGAGCGCGGTCATCGGGCATCCCTACGACGCCTGCCCGCTGCCGGACGGGCGGCTGTTCGTCGTCTACGGCTACCGCCACCAGCCCTACGGCGTGCGCGCCCGCGTCTGGGACAGCCGGCGGGAGACGCTGGAAAGCGCGCCGGAGATCATCGTCCGCGCCGACGCGCCGTCGCCCGACGTCGGCTATCCCTGGGCGACCGTGCTGGCGGACGGGCGGTTGGCGGTCTGCTACTACATCTGCGACGCGGCGGGCACGCGGCACATCCAGGCGACGCTGCTGCGCGTGAGCGGCTGATTGACGGACTCCCGCGCACCTCCTATCGTCCCCGGCCATACCGCAATCCCATGTTCCGGGGAGTAGAGTGTCCATGAAGCCCGCCCGCCGGCCGTCGAACCCGCTGTTTTCCTCCGGCCCCTGCGCCAAGCGGCCCGGCTGGTCGCTGGACGCCCTGGACGGCGCGCTGCTCGGCCGCTCCCACCGCTCGAAGCCGGGCAAGGCGAAGCTGAAGGAGGTCATCGACCTGACCCGCGCCGTCCTGGCGATCCCCGGCGACTACCGCATCGGCATCGTCCCGGCCTCTGACACCGGGGCGGTGGAGATGGCGCTGTGGAACCTGCTGGGTGAGCGCGGCGTCGACATGATGGCCTGGGAGAGCTTCGGCAAGGAGTGGGTGACCGACGTCACCAAGCAGCTCCGCCTGTCCGACGTGCGGACCATCCAGGCCCCCTACGGCGAACTGCCGGACCTGTCGCAGGCCGATTTCAGCCGCGACGTGGTCTTCACCTGGAACGGCACGACGTCGGGTGTGCGGGTTCCGGATGGCGACTGGATCCCGGCGGACCGCGAGGGACTGTCGATCTGCGACGCCACCTCCGCCGCCTTCGCCATGGACATTCCCTGGAGCAAGATCGACGTCGCCACCTGGTCCTGGCAGAAGGTGCTGGGCGGCGAGGCCGCGCACGGCATGCTGGTGCTCAGCCCGCGCGCCGTGGCGCGGCTGGAGAGCTTCCAGCCCGACCGCCCGCTGCCCAAGATTTTCCGACTGACCAGTGGCGGGAAGCTGATCGAGGGCGTCTTCGTCGGCGACACCATCAACACGCCGTCCATGCTCTGCGTCGAGGACGCCATCGACGGGCTGCGCTGGTCGCTGTCGGTCGGCGGCCTGACCCAGCTCATCCGCCGCTCGGAGCAGAACCTGCGCATCGTCTCGGAGTGGGTGGCGGCCTCGACCTGGGCCGGCTTCCTGGGGGACGATCCGGCGACGCGCTCCTGCACCTCGATCTGCCTGCGCTTCACCGACCCCGAGGTGACCGCCCTGACGCCGGAGGCCCAGGCCGACTTCGCCAAGAAGCTCGCAGCGCTTCTGGAGAAGGAGGAGGCCGCCTTCGACGCCGGTTCCTACCGCGACGCTCCTCCGGGCCTGCGCCTGTGGGGCGGTGCCACGGTGGAGAACGAGGATATGGAGGCGGTCCTGCCCTGGCTCGACTGGGCCTTCGCCACGGTCAAGGCGGAGACCTTCGGGCGCTGAGCCGCTGATGTTGCGTGAAAAAGGCCGCGCCATGGAGGCGCGGCCTTTTTCATGGCCCACTCAATCCC
This sequence comes from Azospirillum baldaniorum, assembly GCF_003119195.2. NCBI lineage: Bacteria > Pseudomonadati > Pseudomonadota > Alphaproteobacteria > Rhodospirillales > Azospirillaceae > Azospirillum > Azospirillum baldaniorum. The sequence goes on from NZ_CP022253.1 coordinate 1,391,696, forward strand.
GCCAGAAGCTCGGCAGGATCAGCACCAGCACGGTGAAGACCTCCAGCCGGCCCAGCAGCATGGCGAAGCTCAGCACCCATTTCGCAGCGTCGGGCAGGGGGGCCATGGTGCCCGACGGGCCGACCACCGGCCCCAGCCCCGGTCCGGCGTTGGCGAGCGCGGAGGCGACGGCGCTGGCCGCGCTCAGGTAGTCCACGCCCATCGCGGCGACCAGGAGCGACAGGATGCCGAAGGCCGCCATGAAGGCGAAGGCGAGGTTGATGACCGAGCCAACCACATCCTCGTCCAGCACCTTGCCCTGATAGAGCGGGACCAGCACGCGGTTCGGCTTCAGCATCCGCTGCATCTGGTTCAGCATCGACAGCGCCAGCACCTGCCAGCGGAAGACCTTGATCGACCCCGCCGTCGATCCGGTGCAGCCGCCGATGAAGTAGAAGAAGAAGAAGGCGACGACGGCAAAGCTGCCCCAGGTCGAATAGTCGGTGGAGACGAAGCCGGTCCCGGTGATGATCGAGGTGACGTTCACCGCCGAATGGCTGAGCGCGTCCCGGAAGGGCAGGCCGACCACGGCGAAGGCCCATAGGGTCATGGCGACGCCGGCCACCAGAAGGATCGCCAGCAGCGCGTTCACCTGGCTGTCGCCGAAAACCGGCGCGTTGCGCTGGCCGCGCAGCAGGCGGATGTACCAGGTCAGGGGCAAGGCCCCGGAGATCATCGAAAAGGTCGCCACCCACAGCACCGCGTGGGAATCGAACCAGCCGAGCGAGGCGTCCTTCGTCGAGAAGCCGCCGGTGGCGATGGAGGCCATGGCGTGGTTGATCGCGTCGAACCACGTCATGCCAGCCAGATGGTAGGCCACCGCCGACAAGATGGTCAGCGCCAAGTAGATCATGGCGATGGCGCCGGCGGTGTCCTGCACCGTGGCGAAGGGCTTGTCGCCCTTGTCGGAGGACTCGGTGCGGAACAGCTGCATGCCGCCGACCCGCAGGATGGGCAGCACCGCGATCGCCATGACAATGATGCCGACCCCGCCGAACCAGTTGAGCAGCGAGCGCCACAGCAGGACCCCTGGCGGGGCGTCGTCCAGCCCGACGATCACCGTGCCCCCGGTGGTGGAAAGGCCCGACATCGCCTCGTAATAGGCGTCGGTGAAGGACAAGTGGGCGGCGGAGATCATGAAGGGCAGGGCGCCGAAGGTCGCCAGGACGCACCAGGACAGCGTGGTCAGCAGAAAATGCTGCTTCACGGTGAAGCGCGCGTGCTCCTTGCTCGACGTCGCCAGCACCATGCCGCCGCTGACCGCCAGCGTCGCCGCGCTGGAGCCGACGAAGGCCGTCCAGTCGCTGTTGCCCACGGCGGCATCGGCCAGGGCCGGCACCAGCATGCCGAGCCCGAGGATGGTCAGAAGGATGCCGATGATGTGGAAGACCGGTCCCAGCGCAATTCCATTGCCGACGCCATTGCCCAAGGCTGTGCCCTTCGCCGCCGCGGGGGCCGGTTGCGGCGCCCCGTCTTTTGCCGATGTGATGCGCTGATTATCCAAAGGGGCGGGTGCTGTCCATCCGCATCGGTGCGGCAAGCCAGTCCAAGGCTCACACGAAACCGGCTTCTCCCAACATGCGGTAGAACTCCCGCAGGGCGCGCTGCTGCGCCGCCGCGTCGGGCAGGTCCTCCACGTATTTCCGGTCGAACTGCGGCTGGCGGAGATGCTCGACCACGCGGCGTCGGACCATCTCCAGGGCCCGCCGGCTGCGCAGGATTCCCGGCGCGCAGACCTGCAGAAGGCGGTTCGCGCGCAGCCGCAGCGCGTCGCCGGGATCGTCCAGCCGCTCCACCACCCGGTCCTCGGTGATGTAGGCCACCAGAAGCGCGTCGAGGTCGCCGGTCAGGCGGGTCCGCGCCTCCTCCGGCAGCGCCGAGTCGGCGGCCTGGCAATAGAGCAGGGTCAGCGCTTCCAGATTGTCGCGCGGCGGCAGGCGGGGGTGGATGAAGCGGCCATAGCTCGCCGGGTTGCCGGTCAGCGCGTGCAGCAGCCGGGCGATGTCCCCGGCGTGTCCATGGCCGAGGTCGGAGTCGGCCAGCGCCAGCAGGAAGCGCACCCGGTCCTGCGCGTCGGGGATGCGGCCGGCCACTTCCGTGATGGCCTGCCTGCGGCCCGGCGCCCCGCCGCCCTCCAGGAAGCGCAGGTAGCGCAGGACCAGTGCCTCGGCCATCGGCCCGCCCCCGGCCGGCCCGTCGGGGCCGAGCGTGCGCTTCAGGATCTCCAGGAAGGCGTCCATCTCCAGCGACGGGTCGGAGCGGTAGAGCGGCTGCGTGCCCTTCAGTTGCCGGCGCACCAGATCCAGGATGACCAGCCGCGTCTGGTCGAGGTCGTGGAAGGCGAGAAGCTCGTTCAGTTGGACGGCGCGATCATCCTCCGCCCGTTTGGCCGGGGACAGGCGGCCCCGCGACAGGTCGATCAGGTTGCACAGCGCTTCCGCGAGGCTGCCCTGGACGCCCAGAAGCTCCTGCGCGACGGAGGGGGCGCCCAGGACGTCGGCGATCACCCCGTCAAGCAGCCCCAGCGGGCGGTCGGCCGCGGTCCCGCCCTCCCGCGCCAGTTCCCCCAGGAAGTCCAGCTTGGCCAGCCAGTTGCGCATCTGCACCAGCTCGCGCGACAGGACCACGCGGGCGAGGAAGTCGCGCTCCGCCGCCGGCAGGCTCGAATCCAGCCGGTCGAACATGGGGCGGAAGCCGGTGGCGGCGATGGCCGGCAGGTCCTTGCGCGCGGCGGCGACGCGCGCCCGGTCGGTCAGTTCGTGCATCAGCAGGTTCAGCGCGTCGCGTCGCCCGCGCCCGTCCGTCCCGGCCTTTTCCGCCTGGAGCGCGGCGACCCGACCGACTGCGGTGGGCACGAGGTTGTCGGTGTTGAGAAGCCGCGCCAGTTCCGCGTGGTTGTGCAGCACCTCGGTCGGGGTGACCACCGCGCGCTCCACGTAATTGCGCAGGACACGGTTCATCGCCATGCGGCTTTGCACGCCGTAGCAATGGTCGAGCGTGAGGCAGAGCGCCGGCGCCTCGTCGATGGGGGAGGCGGCCACCGTGCGGGAGACCTGACGGAACTCCACATGGACTTCGGTCTCGACATGGCGGCCGTCCGGGCGCCGCCAGTCGCGCACCACCCGCATGCCCTCGACCTTGCCGCCGGACAGCGCTTTGCGGCCGAAGACCAGCGCCTCCGCCTCGGTGTCGAAGCGGCCCTCCAGGACCCAGTGGTCATGGACGTAGATCTGCACTTCGTAGCTGGCGGACGCGCGTGCCATGGTGCCATTGCCCCGCTGCTGCCGGCACGGTTCGTACACAGGATGCCGGAGATTTCGCATCAAACTCAACAAAGATTCGATTGGAATGCATTCATGTTTCGAACCGTGCCGGACGGGCGCCTGTCGTCGGCGCAGGGGAGACGGGCATGGGCCGCGGGGCTTTTCCGTTTGCATGAGGAAGGGGGGTGGGGTATTGACCCGCTCCGTATGCCCGAGCACCGCATGCCCACCGGACGTGCGGGCTCTCGCCATGCCGACGGTTTGCCACCCATTCGACGAGACGACGCAGGCCATGCCCGCTGATTCCCTGAGCTCCGCCCTGTTGCCCGCCGGCCTGCACGACGTGCTGCCGCCCGAAGCGGCGCACGAAGCGGCGGCGGTGGCGCGCCTGCTGGCGGACTTCACCGCCCACGGCTACGAGCGCGTCGAGCCCCCGCTCGTCGAGTTCGAGGACAATCTGCTGTCCGGCTCCGGCGCCGCCATGGCGAAGCAGACCTTCCGGCTGATGGACCCGCTGTCGCAGCGCATGATGGCCGTGCGCGCCGACATCACCCCGCAGATCGTGCGCATCGCCACCACCCGGCTGAAGAACGGCGCCCGCCCGGTGCGGCTGTGCTACGCCGGGCCGGTGCTGCGCGTGAAGGGCTCGCAGCTCCGTCCCGAGCGGCAGATCACCCAGGTCGGCGTCGAGCTGATCGGTCCGCTGGAGGCTGAGGCGGACGCCGAGGTGATCCTGCTCGCCGCCCACGCCCTGGAAGGGGTCGGGGTGCGGCATCTGTCGGTGGACCTCTGCGTGCCGACCATGGTGGCGCGGGTCTGCCGCGGCCTGGGTCTCGGCGAGGAGGAGACCGCCCGCCTGCGCGAGGCGCTGGACAAGAAGGACGCCGCGGCGGTGAGCGCGGTCGGCGGTCCGGCGGCCTCGCTGCTGCAAACGCTGATGGCCGCCTCCGGCCCGGCGGAGCGCGCCATGGAGGTGCTGTCGGCGTTGCCGCTGCCGGAAACGGCGGAGAAGGACCGGCGCCGCCTGACCGACGCCCTGCGCCTGCTGCGCGCCGCGCGCCCCGATCTGACGATCACCGTCGATCTGGTGGAGCACCGCGGCTTCGAATACCAGACCGGCCTCAGCTTCACCCTGTTCGCGCGCGACGTGCGCGGCGAGCTGGGGGCGGGTGGCCGCTACCGCGCCGGGGTGCGTCCGGGCGTGGAGGAGGAGGGCGAGCCGGGGACCGGCTTCACCCTCTACATGGACACGCTCCTGCGCGCCGTTCCGGCGCCGGAGCCGGCCAAGCGCGTTTATGTGCCGCATGGCACCTCCTGGGCCGCGGCGGGCAAGCTGCGCGCCGAGGGCTGGATCACCGTGGCGGGGCTGGCCCCCGTGGCGGACGCGGCGGCGGAGGCCCGGCGGCTGGATTGCGGCCACCGGCTGGACGGCGGCACGGTCACGCCGCTGACCTGAGACTTCACGAGTGGCGACCCCCGCGCCGCGGGGGCGCCTTTGCATGGGCAACGTTTCTTTCTGCCTTCTTTTTTTGCGGAGACACACATGGCCAACGTGGCGGTGGTCGGCGCCCAGTGGGGCGACGAGGGCAAGGGCAAGATCGTCGACTGGCTGTCCAGCCGGGCCGACGTGGTGGTGCGCTTCCAGGGCGGTCACAACGCCGGCCACACGCTGGTGATCAACGGCGTGACGTACAAGCTGAGCCTGCTGCCTTCGGGCGTGGTTCGCTCCAACAAGCTGTCGATCATCGGCAACGGCGTCGTCTTCGACCCCTGGGCCTTCATCCGCGAAGTGACGGCGATCAAGAGCCAGGGCGTGGACGTGTCCCCCGCCACGCTCCAGGTCGCCGAGAACGTTCCGCTGATCCTCCCGGTCCACAGCGCGCTCGACAAGGCGCGCGAGGAGGCCCGCGGCGCCGGCAAGATCGGCACGACCGGCCGCGGCATCGGCCCGGCCTATGAGGACAAGGTGGCCCGCCGGGCCATCCGCCTCTGCGACCTCGGCGACGAGGCGGTGCTGAAGGAGAAGGTGGACGCCCTGCTGGCCCACCACAACCTGCTGCTCCGCGGTCTGGGCGCGCCGGAGATGACCCCGGCCGACATCCTGGACCCGCTGCGCGAGATCACCCCGCAGGTGCTGCCCTACGCGTCGGTCGTCTGGAAGACGCTGGACGAGCTGCGCCGCGCCGGCAAGCGCATCCTGTTCGAAGGCGCGCAGGGCCAGATGCTCGACATCGACCACGGCACCTATCCGTACGTCACCTCCTCCAACACGGTGGCCGGCAACGCCGCCGCCGGCAGCGGCATGGGTCCGCGCGCCGTCGGCTATGTGCTGGGCATCTGTAAGGCCTACACGACGCGCGTCGGCTCCGGCCCGTTCCCGACCGAGCTGTTCGACGACGTCGGCGAGCTGATCGGCCAGCGCGGCAAGGAGTTCGGCGTGGTCACCGGCCGCAAGCGCCGTTGCGGCTGGTTCGACGCCGTGATGGTGCGCCAAGCGGTGAAGACCGGCGGCATCGACGGCATCGCCATGACCAAGCTGGACGTGCTGGACGGCTTCGACGAGATCAAGGTCTGCGTCGGCTACCGTCTGGACGGGCAGGAACTGGATTACTTCCCGGCCAACGCCGGCGCCCAGGCCCGCGTCGAGCCGATCTACGAGACCTTCGAGGGTTGGAAGGACAGCACCCAGGGCGCCCGCTCCTGGGCGGAGCTGCCGGCCCAGGCGGTGAAGTACGTCCGTCATGTGGAAGAGCTGATCCAGGCCCCGGTGGCCCTGCTGTCCACCAGCCCGGAGCGCGACGACACCATTCTGATGAACGACCCGTTCCAGGATTGAGGATTGTCGGGTGGGTGGTTGGGTGGTTGAATTGAGCCCCCCTCCCGACCTTCCCCCGCTTTGCAGGGGGAGGAGAATAAGCCCTCCCCTGCGGAGCGGGGGAGGGTTGGGTGGGGGGCCGATGCGACCACTTTCCCCGCGTTAACAATTTGTTTGCCCTTTTCGAGCGACTAAGGCTGGCACACGCTCGCAGGCTCCGGGGATTCGAACGCCATGCCATCCGATGCCATGACCGCAGCCGCCGCGGATCGGATGATGGCGAACGCCGAGCCGGTCAAGCTGGCCGAGCGGTACGAAATCCACCCCAGCGCGCCGCTCGCCGCGCTCAACGCCATCGGCGGCAACGCCTACACGGCCAAGCCGCTGCGTGACAAGCGGTCCGAAGCCTTCGCCATCATCGGCCACGGCGCCACGCTGGCCCGCACCGACATCGCCGCCACCATCGCCAGCCTCGACAACCAGGCCCACATGCGCCTGCTCGATTGGGGCATGGTGGACTGGCCGGCGAGCCAGGGGCGCCGCCTCTGCATGATCTTCGAGCGTCCGGCGGGCAAACGGCTGATGAACAGCCTGACCGAGGCCACGGACCCGATCCCCGAAGACCATCTGACCCGGCAGATCATCCACCCGCTGGTCGCGGCGCTGAAGGAGCTGTCGAGCCGCGGCGTGGTCCATGGCGCGATCCGCCCGACCAACCTCTATTACCGCGATCTGGCTTCCAGCAGCCTGATGCTGGGCGAATGCCTGTCCACCCCGCCGGGCTACGGCCAGACGGTCCTGCTGGAGACGGTGGAGCGCGGCATGGCCTCGCCGGCCGGGCGCGGCACCGGCACCATGGCCGACGACCTCTACTCGCTGGGCGTGACGCTGCTGCTCCTGCTTCTGGGGCGCAACCCGGTGGGGGCGGCGGAGGACGAGGCGATCCTCCAGGCCAAGATCGAGCGCGGGTCCTACCCGGCGCTGGTCGGTCAGATGCGCCTGCCGCTGGCCATCAGCGAGGTGATCCGCGGTCTTCTGGTGGACGATCCCAAGCAGCGCTGGACGCTTCAGGACCTCGATCTCTGGGTCGCCGGGCGCCGCCTCAGCCCGAAGCAGCCGCAGGTGCCGCGCCGCGCCGCCCGGCCGCTGGAGTTCCAGGGACAGGACTACTGGCATTGCCGGACGCTGGCCCGCGCCTTCGCCCGCCATGTCGCGCCCGCCGCCACGGTCATCGAGGGCGGCGAGCTGGACAAGTGGCTGCGCCGCTCCATGGGCGACGACGCGCGGGCCGAAGCGGTGGCGAACGCGGTGCAGACCGCCTCGACCACCGGCAAGGGCGGCAGCATGGCCGAACGGCTGGTCGCCCGCGTCTGCATGGCGCTGGACCCCGGCGCGCCCATCCGCTACCGCGGCAAGGCGATGATGCCCGACGGCATCGGCACCATGCTGGCCGAAGCCTTCCTGCGCGGCGAGTCGCCGCAGCCGTCGGCCGAGGTCCTTGCGAACCAGCTTCCCATGTTCTGGGTGAGCGTGCAGAGCGACTTCAAGCCGGAGTTCGTGCCGATGGTGCAGAACTTCGATCAGGTCCGCGGTCTGCTGGACCGCACCGGCCACGGGCTTGGGGTGGAGCGCGTGCTCTACGAGATGAACCCCACCATGCCCTGCATCAGCCCGCTGGTCGCCAAGCAGATGCCGACCAATCCGGCGGAGCTGCTGCGCGCGCTTGACTGGATGGGGGCGGGGAGCGAGCGGCACAAGGACCCCATCGACCGCCACGTCGCTGCCTTCCTGGCGGTGCGGCACCGGCGGACCGACGAGATGCTCTACACCCAGCTCGGCTCCAGCATCGAGCCGATGCGCCGGGTGATCGCCATGCTGACCATCCTGGCCGACGTGCAGGCGCGCACCGGCACCGACGGGCTGTCGCACCTCGCCGCCTGGGTGGTGTCGCTGCTCGATCCGGCCTTCCGCCGCTTCCACAGCCGACCGCACCAGGACAATGTGCGCAAGCTGGCCGACTCCGCGGCCCACAACGGGCGCCTTGGCGACTTGCTGAAGATCGTCGACGATCCGGAGGCGCTGCGCCGCGACAAGCTGGAGTTCGAGGCCGCCCAGATCGCCTACCGCGAGGCCGACGCCGAGATCAACAAGCTGCGGCAGAGCATCGGCGACCGGAACAGCATCATCGAATCGTCCGGGCGGCAGGTGGCGGCCATCGTGTCGAGCCTGCTGTCGACCCTGCTGGTCGGCGGCATCATCCTCTTCTTCGCCTTCTGACGGCGGCCTTCAAACCAAGGATCGGGTGCACCCATGGCGCGCGGCGGCAAGAGCGGCGGAAAGAAGAAGAAGCGCAAGGGCAGCATGCTGACGCTGATCCTGCTGATCATCCCGGCGGGTCTGGTGGTGCTGCCCACCTCGATCCTGTTCGGCATCGGCATGATCCCGACCATCGTTGCCTACGTCACTGACCGCGACCCGGAGAAATCGGCGCCGATCACCGTCGGCGGGCTGAATTTCTGCGGCTGCATGCCCTACGCCATCGAGCTGTGGAAGCACAACCACACCATCGGCGCCGCCGGCAAGATCTTCATGGACCCGCTGGCCTGGCTGATCATGTACGGGTCGGCGGCGATCGGCTGGGCGCTCTATTTCGGCATTCCGCCGATGGTGGCGAATTTCGAGGTCATGCGTGCCGAGAAGCGGGTGAGCGCGCTGAAGGACGTGAAGGTCGGGCTGGTCCAGGAATGGGGACCGGAGGTCGCCGGCGACCTGTTCGACGAGGCCGGCGGCCTGTCGCCGGACGAGCAGGACCAACTGGCCGAACCCGCGGGGGCGTGAGGCCGCCCCCGCCCGCCATTGGCGGACGGGGGTAAAGGCTCAACCGGCCAGCTTCTGCTCCACCGCGGCGTTGCGGATGGCCTTCTGGAGCTTCTCGAAGGCGCGCACCTCGATCTGGCGGACGCGCTCGCGGCTGATGCCGTACTTCTGCGACAGGTCCTCCAGCGTGGTGGGGTTGTCGCGCAGGCGGCGCTCCACCAGGATGTCGCGCTCGCGCTCGTTCAGATTCTCCATGGCGGCGGTCAGCAGCTTGCGCCGCTTGCCCAGTTCCTCGTTCTCGGCGAGCGAGATTTCCTGGTTCGCCGTCTCGTCGACCAGCCAGTCCTGCCACTCGCCCTCGCTGTCGGCGCGCAGCGGCGCGTTCAGCGAATGGTCCGGGGCGCTGAGGCGGCGGTTCATGTTGACGACGTCCTGCTCCGGCACGTCGAGGGTCGTGGCGACGTGGCGCACCTGCTCGGGCGACATGTCGCCCTCCTCGATGGCCTGCATCTGGCCCTTGAGGCGGCGCAGGTTGAAGAACAGCTTCTTCTGGGCCGCCGTGGTGCCCATCTTCACCAGCGACCAGCTGTGCAGGATGTATTCCTGGATGGCGGCGCGAATCCACCACATGGCGTAGGTCGCCAGCCGGAAGCCGCGGTCGGGGTCGAACCGCTTCACCGCCTGCATCATGCCCACGTTGCCCTCGGAGATCAGCTCCGACAGCGGCAGGCCGTAGCCGCGGTAGCCCATGGCAATCTTCGCCACGAGCCGGAGATGGCTGGTCACCAGCTTGTGCGCGGCGTCCGAATCCTCGATCTCCTGCCAGCGCTTGGCCAGCATGTACTCCTCCTCCGCCGCGAGCATGGGGAACTTGCGGATTTCCTGGAGGTAGCGCGAGAGGTTGCTTTCGGAACTGATGACCGGAACGCTGGATATCGTCGCCATGTTGGACCCTCTCCGACGGCTGTTGTTCGTGCCTTCTGACGGGCACACGGCCGTTCACTGTTCTGCGCCGCCTCGCCGTCCGCTTGCCCGTTCGATCCGCCGGGGATGGTCCCGGATGCAAGCGTGAGCTTTGGTGGCTGTTGACGCGAAGAATAACCGACTTCTGCGCGCGGGTATAGTGGATTACAGCGATTCTAAGAAATCTGACAAATCTTTAATATCCGTGGGTAGCGGCGCCTGGAAGCGCACCGTCTCCCCTGTTGCGGGATGGCGGAAGGTCAATCCCACGGCGTGCAACGCCTGCCGTGGAAAGCCAACAAACCGCTCGCGATCGGGTTCCGGCAGGGCTGAGGCGTGCTTGCCGCCGGCGCGTCCGGCACGCCCCTTGCCATAGAGCGGGTCGCCCACGATGGGGTGGCCGATGTGCGCCATGTGCACGCGGATCTGGTGGGTGCGCCCGGTCTCCAGCGTGCATTCGACCAGCGCCAGCGCGGTGCCGAAGGAGCGGACGACGCGGTAGCGGGTGGCCGCGTGCTTCCCGCCGCCGGTGACCACGGCCATTTTCTTGCGGTCGGTGCTGCTGCGCCCGATGTTGCCCTCGATCCGCCCCTCACGGGGGGAGGGGACGCCCCAGACGAGCGCCTGGTAGGTGCGGCTGAGCGTGCGGCCGGAGAACTGCTCTGTCAGCGCGTGGTGCGCGCGGTCATTCTTGGCGACGACCATCAGGCCGCTGGTGTCCTTGTCGAGCCGGTGGACGATCCCCGGACGCCGCACGCCGCCAATCCCCGACAGGCTGTCGCCGCAATGGGCGAGCAGGGCGTTGACCAGCGTGCCGTCCGGATTGCCGGCGGCGGGGTGGACCACCATGCCCGCAGGCTTGTCGATCACCAACACGTCCTCATCCTCATAGACCACGTCCAGGGGTATGTCCTGGGCCTCGGGCTGTGCAGGTTCAGCTTCGGGGATGAAAACGTCGAAAGTTTGTCCGGGCTTGACCTTCATCGACGGGTCCGTGACTGTCCGCCCGGTGCCGTCCTGCACGCAGCCCTTCTCCAGTAGCGCCTGCACGCGCGAGCGCGACAGGCCGGGAAGCCCCGAAGCCAGGGCCTTGTCGAGCCGCTGGCCGCCGGCATCGTCGGGAACGCTCCAGCGCTGTCGCGTGCCTTCGCCGGTTTCGCCATCCTGCGTTCCGGTGTATTCGTCCTCATCGTCGTCGAATTCGGTGCGTTCGGGCATCGTTCGGCAAAACTCCTCACATTCGCGCGAGAGTGGACCCCAAACCGTGCAGTTCCTCAAGGCACTCATCGTCATCATGGGCGTGATGATCATCGCCGGCTTCGCGTTCCTCGGCGTCGAACTCTACAAGCGCATCAGCGATCCGGAGCGCCGGGCCGGCGCCGACACCGAGCGGGCCGCCGCCCCCGCGGGCCGGATGGAGGAGGTCACGTTGGGCCTGCCGGCGGGCGCGCGCCTGGGCGACCCGGTGGCGGTTGGCAACCGCGTCGTCTTCCGCGTCACCATACCGGACGCCGCGGACCGCCTCTATGTGATGGACCCGCGCACCGGCGCCATCGCCGTGACCGTCACCGCCGGAACCGCCGCGCCATGACCAACACTTTCATCCATGACTTCCGCAGCGACAATGTGGCCGGCGCCGCGCCGGAGGTGGTCAACGCCTTGGCCGCGGCCGCGATCGGGTCCGCCGACCCCTATGGGCAGGACCCGTTGACCGCCAGCGTCACCCGCCGCCTGTCGGCCCTTTTCGAGGCCGAGGTGACGGTGTTCCCGGTCGCCACCGGGACGGCGGCCAACGCGCTGGCCCTGTCGGCCCTGGTCCCGCCCTACGGCGCGGTCTACTGCCACCAGGAAAGCCACATCCACGTCGACGAGTGCGGCGCGCCGGAGATGGCCACCGGCGGGGCCAAGCTGGTGCCGCTGGCCGGGGACGGCGGCAAGCTGACCCCCGCCGCCCTGACCGCGGCGCTGGCAGGGGCGGGCATCGGCGTGGTGCACCGGGTGCAGCCCGCCGCCCTCAGCCTGACCCAGGCGACGGAGGCCGGCACGGTCTACCGCCCGCAGGAGGTGGCGGCCCTGTCCGACGTTGCGCACGCCCATGGCATGGCGGTGCACATGGACGGCGCGCGCTTCGCCAACGCGATGGCCCGGCTGGGCTGTGCCCCGGCGGAGGTGACCTGGAAGGCCGGGGTGGACGTGCTGTCGCTGGGCGGCACCAAGGGCGGCTGCCTCGCCGCGGAGGCCGTGGTGTTCTTCAACCCGGCGCTGGCCGAGGATTTCGGCTTCCGCCGCAAGCGGGCCGGGCACTTGGTGTCCAAGGGCCGCTTCCTGTCGGCGCAGCTCGACGCTTGGCTGGCCGACGATCTGTGGCTGCGGCTGGCCCGCCACGCCAACGCCATGGCCGACCGGCTGTCTCAGGGCCTCGCCGCCCTGCCGGGGGCGGAGCTGGCTTATCCGGTGGAGGCTAACGAGGTCTTCGTGCGCCTGCCCGCCGCGGTGGCCGACGGGCTGGAGGCGGCGGGCTACCGCTTCTACCGCTGGGAGGGCGATCTGCTGCGTCTGGTCACCGCCTTCGACACGCCGCAGGCCGTCGTGAACTCTTTTCTGAAAATCGCCAAAGATCTGTCAGAAAAGGCTTGATCGGGCAGGGTGGGTTCGCTAAAAACCCGCCACGCCGACGACGCCACGTCGTCAGACGACGAAAGACTGTCCCCTTCGTCTAGAGGCCTAGGACACCGCCCTCTCACGGCGGTAACAGGGGTTCGAATCCCCTAGGGGACGCCACTTTCGTTCGGCTGGCAACCGAGCATCGCCCGATGAAGGTCCCCTTCGTCTAGAGGCCTAGGACACCGCCCTCTCACGGCGGTAACAGGGGTTCGAATCCCCTAGGGGACGCCATCCTTACCGGCATCAACGATCCACGGCCCGCCTTTTCGGCGGGCCGTCGTCGTTTCCGCACCATGCACCGGCGCGATGCCGCCGCGTCCTCCTCAGGTCTTGCGGATCAGGAAGGACATGGAATCCGCGGTCTCGTAGAGCGCAACGCCGCAGCGGCAGCGCATCGCCGTGTAGTCGTAATCGTTGCCGCCGCATTTGTAGCAGTGCAGGGGTAGGCGGGCGCGCCGGTACAGCTCGATCCCGGCGATGTCCGCGTGCAGCGCCTTCACCTCCTCCGCCGTGAAGAAATCCTTGGACGCCAAGCCGGCGGCCAGCGCCTCGGTGAAGGGAACCCCCGTCGCCCGGATGTGCTGGAAGGCGAGCAGCACCTGGAGGCTGGTGGCCGGCGGCTGGGCGTAATCGGAACAGTAGGCCCGGTAGAGGTCGTGGTCCGGGTGGGAGGTGTGGACGTCCTCCAGGATGTACAGGCCGCCGCTGCGCAGATGGGGCAGGGACTGGGTCAGGCACCACGCCTGATGCTGGGGGATGTGGCTGCCGTCCTCGATGATGAGATCGAACCGGATGCCGTTGGCCCGCAGGCTGCGCCCGATGTGGTCGGGGTCGTTCTGGTCGAACCGCACATACTGGATGCGGTCGTCCTGCGGCCAGTCCGGCTGCGGCTCCAGGATGTCGGCGCCGATGATGAAGGCGTCCGGGAACTGGGAGCGCAGCCAGCGGATCGAATCGCCCCGGAACACCCCGTATTCCAGGATGATCCGCACCGGCCCCAGCGTCCGGAAGGCCTGACGGTAGGTGTCGATGTACTGATGCCAGTAATGCTTGTCGGAGTTCGTTCCGTCCGCGCTGCTCATCGGTGGTCCCCGCTGTCGGCAATGCCCGATCATACGGGAAATCGCCGGGCGGGGCCGCCGAATTGAGCGCGGAAGACGGTCGGCGTCAGCGTTTCGAAGCGCCGCCGGAGCGGGAGATGCTCAGCTCGGCGACCTCCTCCTGCTTGGCGGCGGGCAGGCCGGCCGAGCGCACCACGCCGGGGTCGTGGGGATGGACGCGACGGGGGTAGACGCTGTGGACCTTGACCACATAATCCTGCGTCTCGCGGTAGGGCGGGACGCCCTTGTACTGGAGCACCGCCCCTTCGCCCGCGTTGTAGCCGGCGAGCGCCAGCGTCACGTTGCCGTCGAAATAGGCCAGCAGCCAGCGCAGATACTTCATGCCACCGCGCAGGTTCTGCTCGGGGTCGAAGGGCTTGGTCACGCCGAAGCGCTCCGCCGTCTCGGGGATCAGCTGCATCAGCCCCATGGCGTTCTTTTCCGACACCACATCCACGCGGTAGCCGGATTCCACGGCGATGACCGCCAGCACCAGATCGGGGTCGAGCCCGTAGCTGGGGGCCATCTTGGTGACCATGGCGCGAATTTCCTTGGGCGGCATGCGGATCACGCCCCAGCGCACGCTCGGCGGTTCGCAGCGGTCGGGCGCCTTGCTCGCCGTGCTCCTGCTTGAGGCGCTGGCTGGCTTGACCATCTGCGCCGCGTCCTCGTTGCCCAGCTGGGCGGCGCGGCGCAGCCAGGAGCGGCCAAGCTCCTCGTCCTTCGACACCGCGCCACGCCCGGCCATGTGCATGCGCCCGGCGCGGTAGGCCGCCTCGGCGTAGTCCTGGCGGGCCGCCCGGCAATAGAGGGAGAGGGCCATCCGCTCGTCCCGGTTCACGCCTTTGCCAACCTCGTAACGCATGGCCAGCTCATACTGGGCGCGGGCGCTGCCCTTGCCGGCGAGCGCCTCCAGCGCGCGGATCGTGCGCTCGCCCGAGTTCTGGAAGACGGGGGGTGGGGCCGCCGTCTGCGCCGATGCGTCCTGGACCGATGCATTCTGGGCCGTGGCCGGCAGCGCCGTCAGAAAGGAGGCGATCAGCCCGCCGGCGGCCAGGGCCACCGCGCTTTTCACCGTCTTGACGCAGCTTTTGCCGATTGGTGAAGCCGTCCGGTCTTTCGGCGTATGCGGGAAGATCGGCGCGCTAGCGCCAACGTCCGGCTGTCCACGAAAGACGTAATGCGATATGGTTCCGGCCCAGAGAGGAAGCGGACCACAATGAAATAAGACTTCCGCTAAGGGACGGAAACGCCGCCTATACAGAGAAGAAGAACCGCTGACAGCGGACCTGCGGATGGATGAATGAGCGAATTCATCGTTGGCCATAGACATGGCTATCCCGCAAAGGAGATTTGAGGTCGGTTGGTGAAAGCCAGCCGGCCTTTTCCTTTTGAGCAAAGTCATGAAGCCTCCCGTATGTCCGGAGACGATACCTCATCCCCGATCGAATGCTACGGGAGCAATCGGACGATTCATGGCATTTAGGGGTAATCTCGCCAAATTGTTAAGGGGCTTAGCCTTTTTCCCAACTGGCAGCCCCTGTGGTGCGCCATTACGTACTGATGGACCGACGATTGTCGTTGGAGAATCCGGTTATGCCCCGCGCGCATTCGGCGCAAGGCGGGGTCCGGAGCGATGGTTCGGGCGTTTCCAGACGCGCCCGGCATGATCGGGACATCTTTCGGTACACAGGGAGGCAGCGTTCCACCGATGGCGAACCACGTCGCGAGTTCCTTGCGCCGTCCGGCAAGCAGCCCCGCGCCGCTTGACCCCGTCGCCCTCAAGCCGGTGATGGGAAGCCGCCGTGCGGACGAGGACGAGTTGAACGTTGCGGTCGAAGCCGACGATCCGGCCGTCGAAGACGCGGCGGAGGCGTCCTCGGCGCCGCTGGCGCCCCCCGATCCGGCGATCATCGCGCAGATCGAGGCGGAGATTCCCCGCCTGCGCCGTTTCGCCCGCGCCATGGTGCGGGACGCCACGCTGGCTGACGACCTCGTGCAGGAATGTCTGGAGCGCGCCTTGTCGCGCCTGCATCTCTGGCGGCCCGGCAGCAACCTGCGTGCCTGGCTCTTCACCATTCTGCGCAACCTGCACATCAACGGCATCCGTCGCCGGCAGGCGGTCGTGGACATCGACGGGGAAGGGCAGGCGGCGATCGGCGCCGCCCATGGCGGCCAGTTCGTCCGGTTGGAGCTGCGCGACCTGAAGCGCGCGCTCGGCCTGCTGCCGACCGAGCAGCGGGAGGTGGTCCTGCTGATCGGGCTGGAGGGCATCTCCTACGGCGAGGCCGCCGACATTCTGGGCATCTCCATCGGCACCGTGAAGTCGCGCCTGTCGCGCGGCCGTCGTGCCCTGCGCCAGCTCATGGAAGGGCACAGCCCGACCGATGACGATTGATCCGGATGATTGATCCGTCCGCGTTCCATAGCCGTTCATACCCTTAGCCGCTCATGCCGGGCGCACAGAGAAACCGGCAACGCTCCGGATGGGGCGTTGCCGGCCAGGTGCGAGGCTAACATCGAGAGGCTTTCGGGGTACTCGCGAGCCCGGCCCTTCGAGACGTGAAAGGCCGGACACGGGCGCGCTGCGGGAAACGCCCGCCCGGACGGTTCCGGGCGGGTGCTGGGTCTAGCGGCGCCTGACCAGGCCCAGAATCAAACTCGCTGCGAACAGGATCAGGAAAAGGAAGAACAGGATTTGCGCAATGCCCGAAGAGGCTGACGCAATTCCGCCGAAACCGAGTGCGCCGGCGATCAGCGCGATCACGAAGAAAACAAGTGCCCAATAGAGCATCCTAACCTCCCCCGCTCGGTCCGAAGCGCGTTACGGCTCGTCCGGCGCGCAGTCTGTTGAACGTCCTACTCTGTGAAGAGCGTGTCAGTACTGTGCAGAACACGCCTCCGCTCTGAAAGGTTCCCGCACCCCGTTCCAGTAAAGAGCTTTTTTTGGGTAGGGTCGGTTCCAAAAGGGGGAGGGGCATCCCGATAACGCTGGCTTGACCGCAACAACGGCCGACGAGCGCTGTTGTCCGGGTCGCCAGCCTGCTCGGTTCCGGCCGGGCGGGCGAAAAGGCGCAGCGCCGCTGCGGCGGTGCGAGACGCCGTATCGAGAGAAGAGGATGCCATGAACGCCAAACTGTCCCTCGCCGTTCTCGCCGCGACCCTGGCGGCCGCTCCCGCCGCGATGGCCCAGACCTATCAGAACAGCGCGCCGCAGGTTCCTTACGAGCGCTCCAGCCCGTCGGGCCTGCCGACCACCAGCCCGCAGGTGGAAAGCCTGCCCGGCGAGCGGGCCGACCCGTGGAGCGACCGGACCCAGAACCGGATGCCGGACGGCCGCATGCCCGACCGTGTGACCAGCGGCACCGCCGAATCCACCGTTGGATCCGGCGCCGCGGGCACCTACGGCAGCACCGGCACCTATGCGACGCCCGGCACCTACGGTTCGACCGGAAACATGAACAACAGCATGCCGAGCAGCGGCGCGATGGGGACCACCGGCTCGGCCACCGGCACCATGCCCAACACCATGCAGGGCAACCGGCAGGTCATCATGAACGTCGACCCGAACACCGCCCAGCGTGCCGAGCGGGGCCAGAACCGCAAGGAGCTGATGCAGACCTCTCTGCTGAACTACTTCAGCGCCGCCGGCTTCACCTCGGTCCGCGACTTCCGCAAGCAGGGTGAGAACTACGTGGCGGAGGCCCAGTCGGCCAACGGCACCTGGAGCACCGTGCTTCTCGATGCCAAGACCGGCACGATCTCCGAAATCCGTTGATCACTGATCCGCCGCGGCTCACTCCATCAGCCGCGGCCATGATCCGGTCAGGCGGCCGTAACCCGCCGTAACCGACGCGTCGTACAGGGGCAATGGCTGGCGCAGCCGTTGCCCCGCGTCGCGTCCAAGGGTGCGCACCGCGGTCGCCAGCCGTCCGTCCGGCGGCCAGGAGCCGCCGGGGCTGAAAGGCGCCGTCAGCGCGATGCCCTGCTCCAACCGCCCGCCGTAGCGGCTCTGCGCGCCCTCCGGACCCTCGGTCCAGGTGACCTGGGCGGACAGGCGGACGCCGCCGTCGAAGGCGCGCAGCAGTTCGAGCGTGCCGCCCCAATCCCCGCCGAGATAGCGCCCCAGCCGCAGCACACCCGTGGTGGCGGCCCCCGGTGCTTCCCAATAGAGGCTGGCGTGGCCCGTGTTCCGCCCGCTTTCCGGGGCAAGGCGCAGCGCGTCGTCGGGCGGACGCTTCCAGACGCGGTTGAGGTCGAGCCCGAGCGCCCAGCGCGCCGTCAGGGGGCGGTACAGCGCCTCGGTTCCCACACCGCCGAACATCTCCTCGAAATGGCCGACGGACAGGCGGGTGCTCCAGGTCTCGGAGGGCGTGGCCAGCCACGCCGCGTACAGCCGCTCGACCGTGGCGAGGCGGTCGGCGTAGCGCGGCAGGTCGCTGCGCACCGGATCCGCCGCCGGGATGGCGTTGGTGTCGAGAAGGTGGAGGTTGTGGCTGACGTTCACCCGCAGCCCACCGCTGAGAACCAGCCCGCGCAGCGGTTCCGCGGTCAATAGGGTGTCGCCGTAGGTCCTCTGCAACAGCGGCGCGCTCTGTTCGAACAGGCTGGCTTCCAGGGTCGGCGTGACGGTCAGGGCGAGCCGCGCCGGCCAGTCCGGCGGAGGGCCGGCGGAGCGGTCGATGCGGGCCGTCCGCCAGATTTCCTCGGGGCTGCCGCGGTGGCCGGCTGCCTGCTCCACGGCGCGACGCGACAGGGTGACGGCGGTGCCGTCCAGCCCGGCGTTGCCGGTGACGACGGTGAGCCATTCGACGTCCGGGGTCGCGCTGTCGGCCAGCAGGCGGGCGGCGCGACCCACCTCCTGCGCCAGCGGAGCGGTGCCGGCGCCTGCCGGGTCCAGCCACAGGGCCGCCCGGTCGCCGTCGACCAACGCGGTGCGGGCGGGCAGCCGGTGCAGCCGGGCCAGAGCCGCGATGTCCGGGGCGGGCAGCGCGGTGTCCGGCGCAGCGGGGCGGGCGCCGACCACAGGCGGCGGCGTGAGCGCGGTGGCTTCTCCTTCCTCCTGCGGGTCGAAGCGCGCGGCGAGGCGCAGCATGGCGCGCGAACCCTGCTCGACCCCGGCGCCCAGTTCCAGCCAGTTCAAGGGACGGTAGGCCAGACCGGCGTTCAGCGGCAGGCCGGGCTGGAAGTTCGGATCGTCCTGCTGTTGGGCGCGGAAGCTGTCGGCGCTGTATTCCAGCTTGACGCTGAGCCCCTCCAGCGGCGTGTGCCACTCGACGCCGCCGAACAGGGCCGCGCGCTCCCCGGTGAACCACGCCTCCGGCCCGCGGGACGACGCCTTCGCCGGGTCGCGGTCACGCTTGAATCGCCCGCCGAGAAAGCGCAGCGGGTTGCGGACATGCCCATAGTCGCCGAGCCCACCCCAGCCGATGCCCAGGCTGAGATCGACGTTCCACCAGCGGCGCGAGGCGACCAGATACTCTCCCGCGAAGCGGCCCTTGCCCGGCAGGTCCAGCCCGCTGCCGGTAACGTCGCGCCCGCCGACCGCCAGCGACGGCCACCACGGCCCTTCGCGCAGCAGGCGCAGCTTGGCGTCCACCCCCGGCTCGCTGAGGCCGTGCCAGCTCGGGTAGGTGCTGTCGCGGAGGGTGACCTCAAGGCCGGGAAGGAGCTGCGCCCTGGCGAAGACATGCCGGTGCAGGCCACCGAGAGCGGTCAATCCCGCAGTGACGGTGCCGTCTGGCATGCCGCGCGCGGTTGGTGTCTGAAGCAGCCCAACGGCTCCCCAGTCGGACAGGGTCGCCTCAAGCCCCTCCGCCCAAGCGGGCAGGGCGGTGAAGGACAGCGCGAGGACGAGGAGAACGCGATTCACGCCATGGTGGAGATGGTCGGGGAAAGTTCCCGATCCATGGCATCTTCATGCGTATGAATGCAACCTTTATCCCTCTCCCCTCTGGGGAGAGGGTGTCCGCGAAGCGGGCGGGTGAGGGGGATGCGCGTGGCGGAAGGTTCGGCAAAAGCTCAACCCCCTCACCCCAACCCTCTCCCCGGAGGGGAGAGGGGGCAAGCGGGCTGATGCATGAGAAGCGTTACAGCGGTTCGGCGGTGCAGGTCAGGCCCATCGTCTCCGCGGTGTTGGCAATGGCGGACAGGCAGGTGCCGGCGCGCTCCGGCGGGATCGAAACGGCGAAGCGGATGGTGTAACGGCCTCCCTCCCGCTCCGGCAGGGTCTGGGCGTCCAGCCGGACGATGTTCGCCTCGAACTGGGTGAAGATTTCCGACAGACGGGCGATCAGGCCGGGCTGGTCGCCGCCCGACACCTCCACCCGGTGGGTGATGCGGGCGAGCGGGCCGGGGTTGGGATCGAAGTCGAAGGGCGTCACCTTGATCTGCGCGCCGGCCAGCTCGGGCAGGCTGGCCAGCCCCTCCTGCACCTCCCCGACGGGGACGTCGTCGGGGAGTTCGCAGACCGCCGAGAACTCCGCCCCGGACCCCATCACCGCGAAGGTCGCGTCGCGCAGGTTGGCCCCCAGCCCGAAGAGATGGCCGGTGACCGCCGAGACGAGACCGACGCGGTCGGGGCAGAAGGTCGAAACCAGGGCGAGGGACGACACGGGCGGAACCTCCGATGCGGGAAAGAGAAGCGGCGGCGGTCAGGCCGCCGTGCCGCCCACGGTCAGGCCGTCCAGGCGCAGGGTCGGCTGGCCGACGCCCACGGGAACGCCCTGGCCGTCCTTGCCGCAGGTGCCGACGCCGGGGTCCAGCTTGGTGTCGTTGCCGATCATCGACACGCGGGTCAGGCTGTCCGGGCCGTTGCCGATCAGGGTCGCGCCCTTCACCGCCGGGCCGAGCTTGCCGTCCTCGATCAGATAGGCCTCGTTGGCGGAGAAGACGAACTTGCCGCTGGTGATGTCCACCTGCCCGCCGCCGAAGTTCTTGGCGTAGAGGCCCTTCTTGACCGACTTGATGATCTCCTCCGGCTCATAGGCGCCGGGGCGCATCACGGTGTTGGTCATGCGCGGCATGGGATGGCAGGCGAAGCTCTGGCGCCGCCCGTTGCCGGTCGGGCGCATCCCCATCAGCCGGGCGTTCATGCGGTCCTGCATGTAGCCGACCAGGATGCCGTCCTCGATCAGCGTCGTGCACTGGCCGGGGGTGCCCTCGTCGTCCACGGTGATCGAGCCGCGGCTGTTCTCGATGGTGCCGTCGTCCACGATGGTCACACCGGGGGCGGCGATGCGCTGGCCCATCAGCCCGGCGAAGGCCGAGGTCTTCTTGCGGTTGAAGTCGCCCTCCAGCCCGTGGCCGATGGCCTCGTGCAGCAGGATGCCCGGCCAGCCGTTGCCGAGAACGACGGTCATCTCGCCCGCCGGGGCCGGAACCGAGGACAGATTGACGAGCGCGGAGCGCAGCGCCTCGTCCACGAAGGCGCGCCACGTCTCCGGCTGCATGTAGTGCTCGTAGGTGACGCGCCCGCCGCCGCCGTGGCCGCCCGTCTCCATGCGGTCGCCCTCGGCCACCACGACGGAGACGTTCAGCCGGACCAGCGGGCGCAGGTCGGCCACCCGCACGCCGTCGGCGCGGATGATCTGCACCGCCTGCCACTCGCCGCTGATCGAGCAGGAGACCTGCCGCACCCGCGGGTCCTTGGCGCGGGCGTAGGCGTCGATCTCCGCCAGCAGCTTCACCTTGGCCTCGAAGGGGACCAGGGGCAGGGGGTTGTCGGGGATGTAGAGCGCGCGGTTGGTGCCGGCGGGCGGCTCGGCGAAGGTGCCGGCGTGCCCGGCCTGGACGGCGCGCACCGTCGCGGCGGCGCGACGGATGGCGTCCTCGGACAGGCTGGAGGCGTGGGCGAAGCCGGTCGCCTCGTCGGCGATGGCGCGCAGGCCGAAGCCCTGGGTGGTGTCGAAGCTGGCCGCCTTGAGCTTGCCGTCGTCCCAGCCCAGCGATTCGCTCTGCGAATATTCCAGATACAGTTCGCCGTCGTCCGCCCCCCGCAATGCGTCGGCCACCACCCCCTCGACACGGGAACGGTCCAGGCCGGCGCGGTTGAAGAACAGATCGTCGGTGACGGCAAGCGCGCTCATGGGGACTCCGGGGTATCGGTCTATCGTAGGACAACGATGCGGCACCGGCGCTCTCGCACCCGCACGCGCGATGTGGTCTAAAGATCAGACTTATAGTGTGGCGACGGGCGGCCCATCCGGCAAGGCTCGTCGTCCATGGGCGGATGGGGCTCGGAAGGGGAATGGCCACTATGACCGACGACGCGCTGGCGATGGGCCGCACCGGCAACGGAGACGCGCGCTCCCTGGCCCACCCCCTGAAGAACCACGCCCTGCGCGTGACCCTGACCAACGAGGTGCACACCCGCCCGCCGGAGGTCCTGTCCACCCCGGTGCGCGCCACCATGCTGGCGATGCTGTCGGGGGAGGGCGCGTCGGAGGCCGACCGGCTGCATCTGGAGAAGCTGTGCGACTGGGCCGGCGTGCCGCGCCCGCCCGCCGGGGCCACCCATTACAGCGGCTCCTTCGGCAGCTTCCGCCTGAAGTGGGAGCGGCACACCGAATTCTCCACCTGGACCGTCTTCCGCCCCAACGCCGTGTCCCCGGCGAACGTGTTGGTCGATCCCTTCCTGGAACCGGCGCTGAACGCGGTGCCCAAGGAATGGCTGGCCGGGTTGCCGGGCGAGTTGATGGTCGGCGTCCATGTCGCCGTCCTCGACGCCGAATCGCCGGAGCCCTCGGCCAACATGCTGGCGGCGATGTTCGGCTCGCCGAGCTACATCGGGACGCGGATCTCCGGGCGGGCGGCGACGGCCTGGACCGACTTCCGCATCCATGGCGACGGCTTCTCGCGCATCCTGATCGCCGACCATGCGATGACCTCCAACCAGGCGGGCCGCGTCGTGCAGCGCCTGCTGGAGATCGAGACCTACCGGGTGATGGCGCTGCTGGCCTTGCCGGTGGCGCGCGGCGTGCTGCCGCGCATCGGCCCGATCGAGGCCGATCTGGCCGACCTGACCACCCGCATCGCCACCCTGCGCGGCCTGGACGACGAGCGCGAGTTGCTGGACCGGCTGACCCTGCTGGCCGCCCAGACCGAACAGATCGCGGCGGAGACCGCCTACCGCTTCGGCGCGGCGCGGGCCTACTACAACCTCGTGGAAAAGCGCATCGTCGAGCTGCGCGAGATCCGCATCGAGGGGCTGCCCACGGTGGGCGAGTTCATGGACCGCCGCCTCGCCCCGGCGATCCGCACCTGCGAAGCGGTGGAATCGCGCCTGCAGGCGCTGTCCCAGCGCGTGGCCCGCGCCAGCGACCTGCTGCGCACCCGCGTGGAGATCGCCGTGGAGGGGCAGAACGCCGAGCTTCTCCTCTCCATGGACAAGCGGGCGCAGCTCCAGCTCCGCCTGCAGGAGACGGTGGAGGGGCTGTCGGTGGTGGCGATCAGCTACTACCTCGTCGGCATCGTCGGCTACGCCGCGAAAGGCGTGAAGGGACTCGGGATGAAGGTCGATCCCGACCTGCTCGTCGGGCTGATGATTCCCATCGTCATCGCCTTCGTCTGGTCCGGCGTGCGCCGAATCCGCAAGGTCATCACCAGCGGACACTGACGGCTCCGGAGCTTTTCCGTTCTAACACGGTGGTGGGTTACCGCAGCGCAAACGGCGGCCGGATGGCGCCGTCCGCGCAAGGTCGCTTGCGTCCCACACCAGGGACGTGCAAGCCTAAAAACTTGATTTTCCGAGACAATTCGCTGTACCATCAAACTGCGACAGCTTGTCGCAGTGCGAAGCCGATACGGAAGCTCAACTTCTGTTCTGATGCGGGCTTGAAACCGGCATTGCGCCTATGTCCTTCGTGTAGGGACGCCTGACTTGTACCCAAGCGCAGTGCAGGGTTAAGCTCGCGCTGCGGGGACCGCGCCGCCCACAAACGGCACGATCCCTGCATAGACCGGCACCGTCGCAACGCCCGGACGCGCAACCGCCCGACAGGGGTGGAACGCACCAGGGAAACAGGGGCGAAGGCGGGTCCGGCGGGAAGGGACGACCGCCGTCCGCGACCGTGGGCGGCGGGCAACGAAGAGGGTGGGGATGAAGACGCAGACCCTGAACGCTGCCGTTCTGGCGGCGCTGACATCTTTGTGTGGATTTGCCGCGACCGGTTCCGCCGCCGAACCCCACCCCTGGCAATTGGGGCTTCAGGAGGCGGCCACCCCGGTCAAGCACGCCATGGACTCGTTCCACGACCTGCTGACGGTGATCATCGTCGCCATCGTCATTTTCGTGGCGGGGCTGCTGGGCTGGGTGGCGCTGCGCTTCAACGCCAAGAAGAACGCCGTGCCGTCCACGACCTCGCACCACACGGTGCTGGAGATCGCCTGGACGGTCATTCCGGTCATCATCCTGATCGTCATCGCGGTGCCCTCCTTCAAGCTGCTCTACCAGGCGGAGCGGGTGCCGGAGTCGGAGATGACCATCAAGGTCACCGGGCGGCAGTGGTACTGGGACTACGAGTATCCCGACCACGGCAACATCGCCTTCTCCAGCTACATGATCCAGGATTCGGAGCTGAAGCCCGGCCAGAAGCGCCTGCTGGAGGTCGACAACCGCGTGATCCTGCCGGTCGGCACGACCGTGCGCGTGCTGGTCACCGCGGGCGACGTCATCCATTCCTGGGCGGTGCCGAGCTTCGGCGTGAAGAAGGACGCCGTGCCGGGCCGTGCCAACGAGACCTGGGTGCGGATCGAAAAGGAAGGCGTCTATTATGGCCAGTGTTCCGAGATCTGCGGCGTGAACCACGCCTTTATGCCGATTGCGGTCGAGGCCGTGTCGAAGGAGGCCTTCAACCAGTGGGTCGAGAAGGCCAAGACCGCTTACGGGACCCCCGACACCAAGCGCGACGTCGCCCAAATTCCATCCGCTGGGCTGCCGTCCGCCGGGGCCGTCCAGTAAGCCTCATGCTTTGGATGCAGCGGCACCTCAAAGAAAAATCATTCCGCCGACGCGAGGGTTAGAGACATGGCAAACGCCAATCCGGGGGAAGCGCAGGGACACGGCCACGGGCATGACCATGACCACCACATGCCGGGCTTCGTCGAGCGTTGGTTCTTCTCCACGAACCACAAGGACATCGGAACGCTCTACCTGATCTTCTCGGTGATCGCCGGGCTGATCGGCGGGCTGTTCTCGGTCATCATGCGGCTGGAACTTCAGTCGCCGGGTCTGCAGTTCGTCAGCGACGGGCAGGTCTGGAACGTGCTGATCACCGCGCACGGCCTGATCATGGTGTTCTTCGTGGTGATGCCGGCGCTGATCGGCGGCTTCGGCAACTGGTTCGTGCCGCTGATGATCGGCGCGCCCGACATGGCCTTCCCGCGGCTGAACAACATCAGCTTCTGGCTGATCGTCCCGGCCTTCCTGCTGCTGCTGGGCTCCGCCTTCGTGGGGCAGGGCGCGGGCACCGGCTGGACGATCTACCCGCCGCTGTCCTCGCCGCTGGGCCACAGCGGGCCGTCGGTGGACATGGCGATCTTCGCCCTTCACCTCGCCGGCGCATCGTCGATCCTGGGCGCGGTGAACTTCATCACCACCATCTTCAACATGCGCGCGCCGGGCATGACGCTGCACAAGATGCCGCTGTTCGTCTGGGCGATGCTGGTGACCGCCTTCCTGCTGCTGCTGGCCGTGCCGGTCCTGGGCGGCGCGATCACCATGCTGCTGACCGACCGCAACTTCGGCACCAGCTTCTTCAACCCGGAGGGCGGCGGCGACCCGATCCTGTTCCAGCACCTGTTCTGGTTCTTCGGCCACCCCGAAGTCTACATCATGATCCTGCCGGCTTTCGGCATCATCAGCCACATCGTCTCGACCTTCTCGCACAAGCCGGTGTTCGGCTACCTGGGCATGGCCTACGCAATGGTCGCCATCGGCGTGGTCGGCTTCGTGGTGTGGGCGCACCACATGTACACGGTGGGCCTGGACGTCGACACCAAGGCCTACTTCACCGCCGCCACGATGATCATCGCGGTGCCGACGGGCGTGAAGATCTTCTCCTGGATCGCCACCATGTGGGGCGGGTCGATCGAGTTCCGGGTGCCGATGCTGTGGGCGCTCGGCTTCATCTTCCTGTTCACCGTCGGCGGCGTGACCGGCGTGGTGCTGGCCAACGGCGGCATGGACATCGTGCTGCACGACACCTACTACGTGGTCGCGCACTTCCACTACGTGCTGTCGCTGGGTGCGGTCTTCTCGATCTTCGCCGGCTGGTACTACTGGATCGGCAAGATGTCGGGGCGCCAGTATCCGGAGTTCTGGGGCAAGGTTCACTTCTGGACGACCTTCATCGGCGTGAACCTGGTCTTCTTCCCGCAGCATTTCTTGGGTCTGGCCGGCATGCCGCGCCGCATCCCGGATTACCCGGACGCCTTCTGGGGCTGGAACATGATCTCCTCCTTCGGGGCGTATCTCTCCTTTGCGTCCACGCTTCTCTTCGTGTGGATCGCGTACAAGACCCTGCGCAGCGGCGAGAAGGTCGAGGCCGCCTATTGGGGGCCGCAGGCCGGCACGCTGGAGTGGACCGTGAGTTCTCCCCCGCCGTTCCACGCCTTCGAGACGCTGCCGCAGGTGAAGTGACGCATCGTTCGTGACCATGACGCCGGGGGAGCCTGGGAGGCTTCCTCCGGCCGGAGGATAGTGAAGTATGACGGACCTGAGCATTGAACGGGTCTCGACAGGTCCGGTCTCCGGATCGACGCCGGGTGACTACATCGAACTGCTCAAGCCGCGGGTGATGTCGCTCGTGGTGTTCACCGGGCTGGCCGGCATCGTTCTGGCGCCCGGTCACATCCACCCCGTGCTGGCGGCGGTGGCGGTGCTGTGCATCGCGGTCGGGGCCGGGGCCTCGGGTGCCATCAACATGTGGTACGACCGCGACATCGACGCGGTGATGTCGCGCACCATCCGCCGCCCGATCCCGTCGGGGCGGGTGGAGCCGGAGAACGCGCTGGCCTTCGGGGTGATCCTGGCGGCAGCGTCGGTCGTGGTGATGGGGCTGGCGGTCAACTGGGCGGCGTCGGCGCTGCTGGCGATGACCATCGGCTTCTACGTCTTCATCTACACGATGTGGCTGAAGCGGCGGACGCCGCAGAACATCGTGATCGGCGGGGCGGCCGGCGCCTTCCCGCCGATGATCGGCTGGGCGGCGGTGACGGGCGGTGTGGAGTTGCCCTCCATCCTGCTGTTCCTGCTGATCTTCCTGTGGACGCCGCCGCATTTCTGGGCGCTGGCGTTGTTCCGCAACGGCGACTACACGCGCGCCGGGGTGCCGATGATGCCGGTGGTCGCCGGTCCGGACGCGACCAAGCGGCAGATGCTGGCCTACACGCTGGTTCTGCTGCCGGTCGCCGTGGCGCCGTACTTCCTGGGCATCGGCGGTCCTGCCTATCTGATCGGGTCGAGCCTGCTGGGCGCCTTCTTCGTGCTGTGCGCGGTCCGCGTGCTGCGCGCCACCGACGACAAGCCGGCCAAGCAGATGTTCGGCTTCTCGATCCTCTACCTGTTCCTGCTGTTCGCCCTGCTGATGGGCGAGCATCTGGTGACCGGAATCCTGACGACCGGAGGCGGGGCATGACGATCATGGATGAGTCTTACGAGGAACGCCGCAAGCGGCTGCGCGGGCGCAACTACGCGGTCCTGGCCGCGCTGATCGGGCTGGTGGTGATGTTCTATGTCATCACGCTGGTGCGGATGGGTGGGCACTGACCACGGGACGTCAAGCTGACAGACGGCAGGGAGGAAGCGGCGCCATGAACGACCGGCGAGAAGGCGACAAAGGGCTCCGGCGGAAGAACCGCCTGTTCATGGCCGGGCTGTTCGGCCTCGTCTTCGGGATGGTCGGGCTGGCCTACGCCTCGGTGCCGCTCTACGCGCTGTTCTGTCAGGTGACCGGCTTCGGCGGCACCACCCAGCGGGCCGACGCCGCGCCCGCGCGGCAGGTCGACCGCGTCATCAAGGTCCGCTTCAACGCTGACGTCAACCAGTCGCTGCCCTGGCGCTTCAAGCCGGAGCAGAAGGAACTGACGGTGAAGCTGGGCGAGATGGGGCTGGCCGCCTATCAGGCCGCCAACCGGACCGACCGGCCCACCGTGGGCACCGCGCTCTACAACGTCACGCCGGACAAGGTCGGCAAGTACTTCAACAAGATCGAGTGCTTCTGCTTCACCGAGCAGGTGCTGGAGCCCGGTCAGTCGGTGGACATGCCGGTGGCCTTCTTCGTCGATCCGGCCCTGGCCGACGATCCGGCGATGGAGGATGTGACCACCATCACCCTGTCCTACACCTTCTTCCGCGCCAAGGACGAGACCCAGGTGCTGGCGCAGCACGCGACGCAGGCCGCGGGTGCGAAAGGCACCGGGACCGCGGCGAACTGAAAAAAGAGACAGTCTGAACGAAGAAATCGGGCGAAACAAACCGGGGTTGGAAAGAGACGATGGCCGACATCACGCACGCGCAAATGCCGCATCCCCCAGCCTCCGCGCACGGCGCGGGCGAGGGCGCCGGCATCCCGCATCCCTACCATCTGGTGAAGCCGAGCCCGTGGCCTCTGCTGGGCGCCTTCGCGGCCGGTCTGTTCGCGACGGGCATGGTCATCTACATGCACGGCGGCGGCTGGCTGCTGGCAGCCCTCGGCTTCCTGTCCATCCTGGGCGTGATGTTCGGCTGGTGGCGCGACGTCATCAAGGAGGCGGTGCGCGAGAAGGCGCACACCCCGGTGGTGAAGATCGGCCTGCGCTACGGCATGGCGCTGTTCATCGCCTCGGAGGTGATGTTCTTCGCCGCCTTCTTCTGGGCCTTCTACGACGCGGCGCTCTATCCGAAGGTGTTCGCCGAGAACCCGCACGGCGTCTGGCCGCCGCCGAACATCACGGTGCTGGAAACCTTCCACCTGCCGCTGATGATGACGCTGATCCTGCTGCTGTCGGGGGTCACCGTCACCTGGGCGCACCACGCCATCCTTGAGGGCCGCAACAAGGAGGCGTCGCGCGCGCTGGGCCTGACCGTCCTGCTGGGGGTGATGTTCACCTTCTTCCAGGGTTGGGAATACGCCCACGCCGCCTTCGGCTTCAAGCAGGGCATCTACCCGTCGACCTTCTACATGGCGACCGGCTTCCACGGCTTCCACGTCATCATCGGGACCATCTTCCTGGCGGTCTGCTGGTTCCGCACCATGAAGGGCCACTTCACCCCGCGGAGCCATTTCGGCTTCGAGGCGGCGGCTTGGTACTGGCACTTCGTGGACGTGGTCTGGCTGTTCCTGTTCGTGTCGATCTACTGGTGGGGTTCGCTGGGCGCCGCCAGCGGCCACTGATCGATCTCCCCTGTCGCCTTGCGAAGCCCTTCTCCTCCACCGGGGGAGAGGGGCTTCCCATTCCTGGAAGGAGGCGAATGATTTGAGCACGTACTACTCCAGCCCATCGCCCCTGACCGCGGGCCTGCGCTGCGCCTGCCCGCGCTGCGGACGGGGCAAGCTGTTCCACGGTTATCTGACGGTCAACGAGCGCTGTTCGGTGTGCAACCTGAACCTCGCCCGGCAGGACAGCGGCGACGGGCCGGCGGTCTTCCTGATCTTCATCCTGGGTTTCCTGGTCGTGCCGGTGGCGCTGTGGGTGTCGATGACGGTGGACTGGCCTTTGTGGCTGCACGCCATCGTCTGGAGCATCGTCGTGCTGGGGCTGGCGCTCGGCATGCTGCGCCCGGCCAAGGCCTATGTGGTGGCGCTGCAGTACCGCCACCGCCGCAACGAGCTGGAGGACCCGGACGAGTGACCATGACCGCCGCCGCCGAACCCCGCCGCTTCCGCCCCTCGCTGTGGGCGACGCTGATCACCGTTCCCGCCGTGCTGGTCATGCTGGGGCTGGGGACATGGCAGATGCAGCGGCTGGCGTGGAAGGAGGATCTGGTCCGCCGGGTGGAGCAGCGGCTGCACGCCGCCCCCATCCCGCTGCCCCCCACCATCGCCGATCCGGAGGCGTTGGAGTTCCGTCCGGTGACCGTCACCGGGCGCTTCCTGAACGACAAGGAACTGCTGCTGGTGGCCCGGCCCCGGCAGGGGCAGGCTGGCTACGAACTGCTGACCCCGCTGCAGCGCCCGGCGGAGGAGGGCGGCGGCGTGGTGCTGGTCAACCGCGGCTTCCTGCCCATGGACAAGCGCGACGCGGCCAGCCGCCCGGAGAGCCGGGTGGAGGGGCCGGTGACCGTCACCGGTCTGGTCCGTCTGCCGCAGCCCGCCGGCTGGCTCCAACCGGGCAACCGGCCGGGGGCGGAGTCCTGGATGCGTCTGGACCTGCCGGCCATGGCCGCTGCCGTGAAGCTGGAGAGTGTCGCCCCGCTGGCGGTCGAGATGACTCCCGACCCGGCGCGCGGCAACGCGCCGCTGAACGGAATTCAGCCCTTGGTCGAGCTGCCCAACAACCATAGGCAATACGCGTTCACCTGGTATAGCCTCGCCGCGACGCTGGTCGTCGTCTATGTGCTGTCCCAACGCCGGAGGACCAACCCGGCATCCTAGGAGTTGCGCCTCATGACAGCCGCCTATCGGGAGTTGGAACGCCGCTTCGCCCGCATCGCCGCCATCGGCGACGCCCTGGGCATCCTGAGTTGGGACAGCCAGACCATGATGCCCGACGGCTCCAGCGACGGGCGGGCCGAGCAGACCGCCACCCTGACCGTGCTGGCCCACGAGCTGCAAACCGACCCCCGCGTGGCCGACTGGCTGGCGACGGCGGAGGGCGCGGGCGGGCTGGACGCATGGCAGGCGGCCAACCTGCGGGAGATGCGGCGCACTCACCGCCACGCCACCGCCGTTCCCGCTGACCTGATCGAGGCGACCAGCAAGGCGATCTCGGCCTGCGAGATGACGTGGCGCAGCGCGCGGGCGGAAAGCGATTTCGCCAAGCTGCTGCCCAGCCTGTCGGAGGTGCTGTGCCGCGTGCGCGAGTGCGGCGAGGCCAAGGCGGCGGCCATGGGCCTGTCGCCCTACGACGCCATGCTGGACGAGCACGACCCCGGCGCCCGCTCGGAGCGGATCGACGCCCTGTTCGCCGGTCTGGCCGGCTTCCTGCCGGAGCTGATCGGGCGCGTCCTCGACCGGCAGGCCGCCGAACCGGCGCCGCTGCGGCCCGTGGGGCCCTTCGCCGTCGCCAACCAGAAGGCGCTGGGCGAGCGGCTGATGCGCGCGGCGGGCTTCGACTTCACCCGCGGACGGCTGGACGTGTCGCTGCATCCCTTCTGCGGCGGCGCCACCGGCGACGTGCGCATCACCACCCGCTACGACGAGGACGACTTCACCAAGGCCCTGATGGGGGTGATGCACGAGACGGGCCACGCCCTCTACGAGCAGGGCCGCCCGCGCGACTGGTTGAACCAGCCGGTCGGGCTGGCCCGCGGCATGGCGGTGCATGAGAGCCAGTCGCTGATCGTGGAGATGCAGGCCTGCCGGTCGCCGGAGTTCCTGTGCTGGCTGGCCCCGGTCGCGCAGGAGGCGTTCGGCGGCTCCGGCCCGGCCTGGGAGCCGGACAACCTGCGCCGCCTCTACAGCCGGGTGGAGCGCGGCTTCATCCGGGTGGACGCCGACGAGGTGACCTACCCGGCCCACATCATCCTGCGCTATCGGCTGGAGAAGGCGCTGATCGCCGGGGATTTGGCGTTGGCCGACCTGCCGGGCGCCTGGAACGACGGCATGAAGGAATTGGTTGGGGTTGTACCGCCGGACGACCGGCTGGGCTGCCTTCAGGACATTCACTGGCCGTCCGGTGCCTGGGGCTACTTCCCCAGCTACACACTGGGCGCCATGACCGCCGCCCAGCTGTTCGAAGCCGCGGCGAAGGCCGATCCGGACATCCGCCCGGCGCTGGCGCGCGGCGACCTCGGGCCGCTGGTGGCGTGGCTGGGGGCGAATGTGCACGGCAAGGGGTGCCTGTACGCATCGGGCGACGAGTTGCTGATTGCCGCCACCGGGCGCCCGCTCGACGCGGCGGTGTTCCGGCGGCATCTGGAAAGCCGGTATCTGGGCGCTTGAGCGGAGCCTTTGCCCCCTCCCTAACCCTCCCCCGCTGCGCAGGGGAGGGGACTGCCGCCGCTTCGCGGAAGGCACCCTCTCCCGCGAAGCGGGGGAGGGCCGGGGTGGGGGCAAGGGGGCGCCGAAACATGTTCGCTGATGCGGAAGAATCCGCAAAATCCACCGAACGCAAAAGGCTGACCCGTAACCCTCCTTCGTTTCGGCACGGCGCTTCGCGCCATCAAGCAATCAATCCGAAAAACAGCCTCAAAACAGCGCAAGCACTCGACGCGCCTTCATTGTCTCAAATGTCTTCAAAATCCGCTCTTCCGGACATGGTCACACATGCCTTGGATTGCCGGAATTAAGCAACATTCCTGGAAATATTTCGTTAACCATAAACCGCCAGCTTCCGGCCCAACGCGAATGGCAACGAGGGCTGAGCACAATGGGCATCGCCAAGGGCTTCCTGCACACGGACGGCAACCAGATCGTCGATTCGTCGGGTCAGAACGTCAAGCTGACGGGCGTCAACTGGTTCGGCGGCGAGGGCTTCGTCTTCAACCCCAACGGCATGGACATGCGCGGGTACTGGGGGATGATGGAGCAGATGAAGGAGCTGGGCTTCAACACCATCCGCCTGCCGTGGAGCGACGCGGCTCTGGACGCCGACCGGGCGACGGGCATCGACACCTCCAAGAATCCCGACCTCGCGAATAAGTCCCCGCTTGAGGTCATGGACAAGGTGATCGACTACGCCGGGCGCATCGGCATGAAGGTCATCCTCGACCACCATCGCTCCAGCGACGGTGCGTCGGCCAACGAGAACGGCCTGTGGTACGACGACAAGTACCCGGAGTCGAAGATGATCGAAAACTGGAAGATGCTGGCCGAGCGCTACAAGGGCAACGACACGGTGGTCGGCGCCGACCTGCACAACGAGCCGCACGGGCAGGCGACCTGGGGCGGTGGCGACAAGGCCACCGATTGGGCCTGGGCCGCGGAGCGCATCGGCAACGAGATCCAGTCGGTCAACAAGGATTGGCTGCTGCTGGTCGAGGGCGTCGAAATCCACCAGAATCAGTGGGAGTGGTGGGGCGGCAACCTGCGCGGCGCCAAGGACCGCCCGATCGAATTCGATCATCCGGACAAGCTGGTCTACTCGGTCCACTCCTACGGCCCGTCCATCCACGAGATGGAGTGGTTCAAGGCCAGCGACTACCCGAACAACCTGCCGGGCCAGTACACCGACAATTGGGGCTGGCTGCTGAAGGAAGACAAGGCGCCCGTGCTGGTCGGCGAGTTCGGCGGCAAGCTGGAGACCGATCAGGACAAGGCCTACATGGCCAAGCTGATCGATTACATGAACGGCGACCTGGACGGCAACGGCACCAACGATCTCGGCGCCGGCAAGGAAGGGGCGAGCTGGACCTACTGGTCGTGGAACCCGAACTCGGGCGACACCGGCGGCATCCTGAAGGACGATTGGCAGACGGTCGACCAGACCAAGTACAACGCCATCAAGGAAGGCCTGTTCGACGGCGGCAGCCCGGCCAAGGCCGCCTGGGCTCCGGCCAAGGCCCAGGCGCTGGGTGAGGGCGACATCAACGTCCTGTCCCACACGGTGACCCAGCCGCAGGCGGCGGACCACAGCACCGCCGCGTCGGTCAACGCCGCGCTCGCCGCCCAGACGGTGGAGCTTCCGCCGGTCGATGCCGCGCACGATCCGTCGGCGCTGCACCACGACCCGCTGGACGTCCACACCGGCGCCTGATCGGGAGCCTGACAATCCCCTCTCCCACCGCGGGAGAGGGGTTTTGTTTGCAACGCATCCGGAACCCGCCGCTTGCACGGCGTGTGGTAGGGCGCTAACTATGCCCGTTCCACAAGAGTCGCCGGCCCGTCACAGCGTCGGCCACCTTCAGGCGTCGGAGAGTGTGCGTTGAAGTACGTCAGCACGCGGGGCCAGGCCCCGGTCCTGGGTTTCGAGGAAGTCCTTCTGGCCGGTCTCGCGCGTGACGGCGGCCTCTATGTCCCGGATAGCTGGCCGCAGTTCTCGGCCGACGAGATCCGCGCGATGCGCGGCCTTCCCTACAGCGAGATCGCCGTGCGCGTCATGCTGCCCTTCCTGGGCGGCGCCATCGCCGAGGACGACTTCCGCGCCATCGTGAAGGACGCCTACGCCAGCTTCGACCACGCCGCGGTGGTGCCGCTGGTGCAGCTCGACCAGCGCACCTGGGTGATGGAGCTGTTCCACGGCCCGACGCTGGCCTTCAAGGACGTGGCGCTGCAACTGCTCGGCCGCCTGTTCGACCATGTGCTGGCCAAGCGCGGCAAGCGGGTGACCATCGTCGGCGCCACCTCAGGCGACACCGGCTCCGCCGCCATCGAGGCGTGCCGCGACCGCCAGAACGTGGACATCTTCATCCTGCACCCGAAGGGCCGCACGTCGGAGGTGCAGCGCCGCCAGATGACCAGCGTCCTGTCGGACAACGTGCACAACATCGCGCTGCACGGCACCTTCGACGACTGCCAGGATCTGGTGAAGGCGCTGTTCAACGACATGGCCTTCCGCGACAAGATGGGCCTGTCGGCGGTGAATTCGATCAACTGGGCGCGCATCATGGCCCAGATCGTCTATTACTTCGCCGCCGCGGTGGCGCTGGGCGCGCCCGACCGCAAGGTGGCCTTCACCGTGCCCACCGGCAATTTCGGCAACGTCTACGCCGCCTACGGCGCGCGGGCGATGGGGCTGCCGGTGGAGCGGCTGGTCGTGGGCTCCAACGCCAACGACATCCTGGCGCGCTTTTTTGCCAGCGGCACCATGTCGGCGGCTCCGGTCGTGCCCACATTGAGTCCCAGCATGGACATCCAGATCTCCTCCAACTTCGAGCGGCTGCTGTTCGACCTGCTGGGCCGCGACGGCGCCGCCGTGCAGGCCGCCATGGACGGCTTCCGCGCGGAGGGCAAATTCGCCGTCACCGACGCGCAGCTGGCCGAGGCGCACGCGATCTTCGCCGCGGGCCGCGCCGACGACGCCCGGACCATGGACGTCATCAAGGAGGTCTGGGAGAAGACCGGCGGCTATCAGGTCGATCCGCACACCGCCGTCGGCATCCATTCCGCGGCGACCGCCCCGGTCGATCCGTCGGTGCCGGTGGTGGTGATGGCGACCGCCCACCCCGCCAAGTTCCCCGACGCGGTGGAGACGGCCACCGGCCGGCGCCCGGTCCTGCCGCCGCGCCTCGCCGACCTCTACGAGCGGGAGGAGCGGCTGTCCGAGCTGCCCAACGACGTGGCGGCGGTCCAGGAGTTCGTCGTCGCCCGCGCCCGCGCCGCCAAGGAGGCCGCATGAGCATCCGCGTGACCACGCTGCCGAACGGGCTGCGCGTCGCCACCGACACGATGCCCGGCGTGCAGTCGGTCTCGCTCGGCTGCTGGGTCGGGGTCGGCACGCGCAACGAGTCCGCGAGCGTCAACGGCGTGGCGCATCTCGTCGAGCACATGCTGTTCAAGGGCACCGAGCGGCGCTCCGCCTTCCGCATCTCCGAGGAGATCGAGAATGTCGGCGGCCAGCTCAACGCCTATACGACGCGCGAACAGACCGCCTATTACGCCAAGGTCCTGCACGAGGACGCGGCGCTGGCGCTCGACCTCATCGCCGACATGCTCCAGAACTCCGTCCTCGACAGCGAGGAGCTGGTGCGGGAGCGCACGGTGGTGCTTCAGGAGATCGGCCAGTCCGCCGACACCCCCGACGACATCATCTTCGACCATTTCCAGTCCACCGCCTATCCGGGGC
This sequence comes from Azospirillum baldaniorum, assembly GCF_003119195.2. NCBI lineage: Bacteria > Pseudomonadati > Pseudomonadota > Alphaproteobacteria > Rhodospirillales > Azospirillaceae > Azospirillum > Azospirillum baldaniorum. The sequence continues at coordinate 1,427,221 of NZ_CP022253.1, forward strand.
AGGCGCTTGGCCGGCCCGTGCTGGGGTCGGCGGACATCGTCGGCGCCCTGTCGCGCCCGGCGCTGGTCGACTACATCGACGGCCATTACGGCGCGCCGGGCATCGTCCTGGCCGCCGCGGGGCGGCTGGAGCACGACCGGCTGGTCGACATGGCCCTGTCGGCCTTCGACGGGCTGTCCTCCCGTCCGGCGCCGGAGTCCGAGGACGCGCGGTACGCCGGGGGCGACTTCCGCGAGGCGCGGGACCTGGAGCAGATGCACCTCGTCCTCGGCTTCGACGGGGTGGGGGTGCACGATCCCGATTATTACGCCCATTCGGTGATGTCGACGCTGCTCGGCGGCGGCATGTCCTCCCGCCTCTTCCAGGAGGTGCGGGAGAAGCGCGGGCTGGTCTATTCCATCTACACCTTCTCCGGCGCCTACCGCGACGGCGGGCTGTTCGGCGTCTACGCCGGCACCGGCGAGGACGAGGTGGCGGAACTGGTCCCGGTCGTCTGCGACGAGCTGATGCGGGTGACCGAGGACGTGACCGAGGAGGAGGTGGCCCGCGCCGCCGCCCAGCTCCGCGCCGGGACGCTGATGGCGCTGGAAAGCTCCATGTCGCGCTGCGAGCAGCTCGGCCAGCAGCTTCTGGTCTACGGGCGCCCGGTGCCGGTGGAGGAGATCGTCGAGAAGATCGGGGCGGTCGACCGCGAGTCCATCGTCCGCGTCGCCCGGCGCCTGCGCGAGAGCCGCCCCACCGTGGCGGCGCTCGGCCCGATCGGACGGCTGGAGGAGTATGACCGCATCGCCGCGCGGTTCCGGTAAGGGACGCGCCAGGGTGGGAGGGGCAGCATGATCCGCCTGCTCGGCAGTGGTCTCATCAGCCCGCCGGCGGTCCGGCTCGACGGGCCGATCTGCTACATCCGCCCGCCACTGCCGCGGGACTGGCGGGAATGGGCCGACCTGCGGGCGGATTCCCGCGCCTTCCTGACCCCCTGGGAGCCGACCTGGCCGGCGGACGCCCTGACCCGCGCCGCCTTCGGGCGTCGGCTGCGGCGGCAGGCGCAGGAGTGGCGCGACGACCAGGGCTACAGCTTTCTCGTCTATGACCGCGCGACCGACCGGCTGGTCGGCGGGCTCGGGCTGACCAACCTGCGGCGCGGCGTGGCCCAGATGGCGACGCTCGGCTACTGGGTGGGGCAGCCCTACGCGCGCAACGGCTACATGTCCGGCGCGACCCGGCTGGTTCTGGATTTCGCCTTCGGGCAGTTGGGGCTGCACCGGGTCGAGGCGGCCTGCCTGCCGACCAACGCGCCCAGCCGCGGCCTGTTGGAAAAGGTCGGCTTCACCCATGAAGGCTACGCGCGCGGCTATCTGCGCATCGACGGGGTGTGGAGGGACCATGTCCTCTACGCCATCCTGCGCGAGGAATGGCGGGGTTAGCCCGTCCGGTCGGGGTGCCCGCCTCCGAATTCCCAAGAGGTCGTCCCGGCCGGCTTAACCCGCGGTTAAGGGAGCGGGCGCAGGCTGACGGCATGTCCTTCGCATCGCATGAGGCGGATATGTCGTCGAACCCCACCTATCCGAACGCCACTTGGACGAAAGAAGATTCCCTGACCTACGCCGTCGAACTGGACGGACGCCGCGTCGATCTGCGCTATGAGGCGTCGGGTTTCCAAAGCGGCTGGGCGGTCTACGCCGGTGACGAGCTGGTCGAACGGTGCAGCGAACTGATGCAGGCGCGCGGTCTCGCCTTGGCGATCGCCAGCAAGGGTGCGTGAATTATAAATTCCGACATGAGATCCCGCCGCTTGCGGTGCGGCGGGTCGTGTTCGTAATCGGGAGCGGACGCCGTCAGGCGTGCCCGGCCTCCGCCGACAGCATGGACAGGCTGACGCCGAGCTTGGCGATCGAGCGTTCCCACTTGGTGTCCAGTTCGGGATCGAACAGCAGGGTCTCGTCGCAGGGCACGTTCAGCCAGCCGTTCGCCTGGATTTCCGCATCCAATTGTCCCGGCCCCCAGCCGGCGTAGCCGAGCAGCAGGATGTTGCGGCGCGGCCCGCGGTCCTCGGAAATCGCGCGCAGGATGTCGATGGTCGCGGTCAGCGCCACCTCGTCGTCCACCACCAGCGTGCCATCCCGCACATAATCGGTCGAATGCAGGACGAATCCGCGCCCGGACTCCACAGGCCCGCCATAATGGACGGGCATGTTGGCGATCGGCTCCTGGATTTCGATCTCGAGCTGCTCCAGCAAATCCTCGAAGGTGACCGACCCGAACAGGCGATTGACGACGAGGCCCATGGCGCCGTCTTCGTTGTGGGCGCACATATAGATCACGGTCCGCTGAAAACGCGGGTCCGTCATGCCCGGCATGGCGATCAGCAACTGGCCGGTCAGATAGTCCGAGGACTTGGTCAGGTGCGGCATGGGCGCTATCCTTAGTGTCGGGGGACGGGCGGGCCGTTGGGCGGCCACCCGAAGCCGTCTTCGCCCGAGTGTGACAGCACGGGCCAAGCTTTGTCATCCATATACAGCCGCGGCCGATGGGCGGCCCGCTGCGTCTTGATATGAGAACAGTCGGTGCGATGAAAAGGTTTGTTCCGTTCCTGCTCGCCATCCTGGCCTTGGCCGCACCCGGAATGGGGAGGGCGGAGACCGGCTCCTGGGTCAAGTCCGGCCCGGTGGAGGCGCGGCTCGTCGCGTCGGTCCAGGGGGTGGGCGATCTCGCCAAAATCCCCCTGGGGCTGGAGGTCCGGCTGGAACCCGGCTGGAAGACCTATTGGCGCACGCCGGGCGACGCCGGCTTCGCGCCGCGGCTGGACTGGTCGGAATCGCGGAACCTCAAGGCGACGGAATTGATTTACCCGGCCCCGCACCGCTTCACCGTGCTGGGCTTCGAGACGGCGGGCTACGACGCGGAGGTGCTGTTCCCCATCGCCGCCACCCCGGCGGAGCCCGGCAAGCCGCTCGATCTCGCGCTGAAGGCGGAGCTGCTGGTCTGCTCGACCATCTGCGTGCCGGAGATGGTGGCGCTGTCCCTGTCCATCCCCGAGGGGCCGGCGACTCCGGGGGCGTCGGCCAACGACATCGCCCGCGCCCAGTCCCTGGTGCCCGGCGACGGGCGGGCGTCCGGCCTGACCGTCACGGCGGTGCGCGGCCAGGGCGCCGTGCTGGAGGTCGAGGTCACCGCCCGCGAGCCGATGGTCGCCCCCGACGTGTTCGTGGAGACCGACCCGCCGGTGACCTTCGCCGCGCCCAAGAGCCAGTTCCTCGACGGCGACCGGCGCGCGATCCTGCGGATGGACGCGACCGACCCGACGCCCGGCCTGGACCTCGCCGGACGGGCGATGACGCTGACCGTGGTGGACGGCAACCGGTCCGTGGAGGCTCCGGCGACCGCCGCGGCGGGGCTGGGTGGAGGTGCCGGGGCGGCTCCGGCGGGGCTGCTGGCCATGCTGGGCGTCGCCCTGCTGGGCGGGCTGATCCTGAACCTGATGCCCTGCGTGCTGCCGGTGCTGTCGCTGAAGCTGCTGTCCATCGTCCAGCACGGCGGACGGGCGCCTGCGGCGGTGCGCGCCGGCTTCCTGGCCTCGGCGGCGGGGATCCTGACCTCCTTCCTGATCCTCGCCGGGGCGCTGGTCGCGGTGAAGGCGGCGGGCGGTGCAGTGGGCTGGGGCATCCAGTTCCAGCAGCCGCTGTTCCTCGTCTTCATGGTCGTGCTGGTGACGCTGTTCGCCGCCAATCTGTGGGGCCTGTTCGAGCTTCCGCTGCCGCGCGCCGTGGCCGACCGGCTGGGTGGGCCAGAGGGACAAGGATTGGGTGGACAGTTCGCCACCGGCGCTTTCGCCACGCTGCTCGCCACGCCCTGCTCCGCGCCCTTCCTGGGGACGGCGGTGGGCTTCGCGCTGTCGCGCGGGGCGCCGGAGGTGTTCGCCATCTTCGCCGCGCTCGGCGTCGGGCTGGCGCTGCCCTATCTGCTGATCGCCGCCTTCCCGCGCGCCGCGCGCCTGCTGCCGCGCCCGGGGCGCTGGATGGTGGCGCTGCGCCGGGTTCTGGGCGGAGCGCTGGCCCTGACCGCGTTGTGGCTGCTGTCGGTGCTGGTCGTCCAGGTGGGCGAGGTGCCGGCGCTGGCCGTCGCCGTGCTGATGGGCGGGCTGGTCGCCGCGCTGTGGCTGGGCCGCCGGCTGGCGGAGACGGCACGCTGGGCCGGGGCGGCGCTGGCCGGGTTGCTGGCCTTGGTGGCCTTCGCCGTTCCCGCCGTCTTCGGCCCCTCCGCCGGGGCGGCTCCGGTGGCCGAGAGCACGGCGGCGCGCTGGACCGTCTTCGACGAGGCGGCGATCCGCGAGCAGGTGGCCGTCGGGCGCACCGTCTTCGTGGACGTCACCGCCGATTGGTGCATCACCTGTCAGGCGAACAAGAAGCTGGTGCTGAACCGCGGCACCGTCGCGCAGCGGCTGGAGGACGCCGGGACGGTGACCGCCATGCGCGCCGACTGGACCCGACCGGACGAGAGCATTGCCCGCTATCTTGCCCGACACGGCCGCTATGGTATTCCCTTCAACATCGTCTATGGTCCGGGGGCTCCGGACGGCATCGCGCTTCCGGAGCTGCTGACCGAGGGCGCCGTCCTCGACGCGCTCGACCGGGCGTCCGGCAAGATCAAAAGCTGAAGCACAAAAAATTTGGGAGTTCAGGAGACATGACCATTCAAGTGGGTGACGCCATCCCGTCCGTCACGCTGAAGCATCTGACCGACAACGGGATGCAGGACGTCACCACCGACGCGCTGTTCAAGGGCAAGACGGTGGTGTTGTTCTCGGTGCCGGGCGCCTTCACACCGACCTGCTCCGCCAAGCATCTGCCGGGCTTCGTCCAGAAGGCCGAGGACCTGAAGGCCAAGGGCGTGGACGACATCGTCTGCCTCGCCGTCAACGATCCCTTCGTGATGCGCGCCTGGGGCGAGAAGAACGGAGTCGGCGGCAAGGTCACCATGCTGCCCGACGGCAACGCCGCTCTGACCCAGGCGCTGGGCCTGACGATGGACGGCACGGGCTACGGCCTCGGCCTGCGCGGCCAGCGCTTCGCCCTGGTCGCCAAGGACGGCAAGGTCACCCACCTCGCCGTGGAGAAGCCGGGCCAGTTCGAGGTGTCCTCGGCCGAAGCGGTGCTGGGCGCGCTGTAAGGGCGGTTTTAGCCCTCTCCCCTCCGGGGAGAGGGTGGCCCGGAGGGCCGGTGAGGGGGATGTGCGTGTCGGTGCGTCCGGCAAATGCGCAACCCCCTCACCCTGACCCTCTCCCCAGAGGGGAGAGGGAATTGTGCATAGGTTCTCGTTCAAGTCACCTTCGTACGGTCCCAGGTGGTGTCGGCCACGCCGCGCTCCCTGAGCTTCGCCTTCTGCACCTTGGCGGTCGGCGTCTTGGGGAAAGCGTCCACGATGTCGATGTAGCGGGGCTGGGCGTAGCGCGGCAGTTCGCGTTCGGCGAAGGCGGCCACGGCCTCGGGCGTCAGGGTGGCGCCCGGTGCGGCGACCAGCGCGACCATGATCTCGTCCTCCGCCCCCGGAATGCCCGCCGGCACGGCATAGGCTGCGACCTCCGCCACACCCTCCAGCCGCGACAGCACGGTCTCCACCTCGTAGGACGAGACGTTCTCGCCGCGGCGGCGGATGCAGTCCTTGATGCGGTCGACGAAGGTGACGTAGCCCTCCGCGTCCATCACCGCGGCGTCGCCGGTGTGGAACCACAGATTCCGCCACGCCTCCACCGTCTTGTCGGGCATCCGGTGATAGCCGGACAGGAAGCCGAAGGCGGCCTTCGGGCGTACCATGACCTCGCCGACCTGACCGCGCGGCACCGGGAGGTCGGTCTGCGGGTCGCGGATCTCCACATCGAAGTAGCGGTCGTAGACCTTGCCGCAGGTGCCGGGGCGCGGCTTGCCCATCTCGGCGTAGAGCGGGATGTTCACCTCGGTCATGCCGTAGAGGCTGATGACGTCGCGGACGCCGAAGCGCTCACGCAGCACCCGTTCGGTGTCCGCCGGGTTGGGGGCGGCGCCGACGAGGCGCAGGGGGTGGTCCCGGTCGTCGGGGCGCGGCGGTTGGGCCACCACGAAGGCAGTGACGGCGCCCAGCGAGTTGGTCACCGTGCAGCCGTGGCGCCGGATGTCGTCGAGCCAGGAGGACGCGCTGAACCGCTCGCGCAGCACCGCCGACCCGCCGGAGATCATCGCGGCGTAGAGCTGCATGTAGAGCCCATTGGCGTGGAACAGCGGCAGGCAGATGTAGAAGCGGTCCTCGTCGGTCAGCGCGAAATTGTCGATGGAGCCCAGCCCGAACAGGAAGCCATGGCCGTGCGGCATCAGCACGCCCTTCGACAGGCCGGTCGTGCCCGACGTGTACATGATGCAGGCGTCGTCGCCGGCGCGGGGCAGGGGGCCGTCGTAGGGGGCGGCGTCGCGCCAGCTCTCCAGCGCCGTGTGCGGCGATCCTTGGGCGGCGCCGGGCACCACCAGCCCACGCAGCGCGGTCAGGCGTGGCGTGATGTCGGTGATGCGGTCGGCCAGGGCGGCGTCGACCACCGCCAGGGCGGCCCCGGCGTTCTCCAGCTGGTGCTCCAGGAAGCCGCCCTTCAGCTCGGTGTTCAGCGCGACCATGACGGCGCCCAGCCGTCCCAGCCCCAGCCACACGCGCACGAAGTCCAGTCCGTTCGGCAGCATCACCGCCACCGTGTCGCCCGGCTTCACGCCCAGCCCCGCGAAGAAGCCGGCCACGCGGCCCGCCTGCTCCTGGGCCTCGGCGTAGGTCAGCGAATCGCCGTTGTTCTCTTTGCCGGCGATCATCGTGACGAAGGTTTTGCCGCCGCGTTCGGCGGCCTGATGGGCCAGCACCTCGGGCAGCACCCAACGGGCTTCGTTCCGCAAATGCGGATACATCTCGGTCTCCTCCCAACGATCTTTCGTCGTTTGTTGTCGGAGGGAGCCTAGCGGGGCGGTGGGGCCGCCGTCCACAAACCCTTGAGGATGGCGGCCATTCGCCGGACGGGTCAGCCCCGCCCGGTCTGCCGGACCTCGGCGACGCCCTGGCGGGCCAGCGCGTCGGCCCGCTCGTTCTCCGGGTGGCCGGCATGGCCACGGACCCAGTGGAACTCGATCCGGTGCTGCCGCTTCGCCTCGTCCAGGCGGCGCCACAAATCCTCGTTCTTCACCGGCTTCTTGTCGGCGGTCTTCCAGCCACGGGCCTTCCAGCCGTGAATCCACTGGGTGATGCCGTTCTTCACATACTCGCTGTCGGTGTAGAGCCGCACCTCCATGGGCCGCTTCAGAGCTTCCAGCGCCTGGATGGCGGCCATCAGCTCCATGCGGTTGTTGGTGGTGGCCGGCTCGCCGCCGTACAGCTCCTTCTCCACCCCGTTGTAGCGCAGGATGGCGCCCCAGCCGCCGGGGCCGGGGTTGCCGCTGCACGCGCCGTCGGTGAAGATGTCGACAACCTTCGGCGCGCTCTTGTCACCGTCGGTGCCGGTCTCCGTGGTGTCCGTCATGGCGTCAGACCTGATAGCTGCCGCCGTCGTCGAGCGCGTAGTCGCCGAGCCCGCGGACGGTCTGGTGGAAGCGCAGCTTGCGCAGATACTCCAGCGGGTCCTTCGGACGCACGAAGGCCCCCGGCGGATGGTTCAGCCAGTCGTAGAGGCGCGTCAGCAGGAAACGCAGGGCGCTGCCGCGGCACAGCCAGGGCAGGGCGGCCATCTCCGCCGGCGACAGAGGGCGGACCTTCTGATAGCTGGTCAGCAGCATTCGCGCCTTGGTGGCGTTGAACGACCCGTCGACCTCGAAGCACCAGGCGTTCATGCAGATCGCGATGTCGTAGGCCAGGAAGTCGTTGCAGGCGAAGTAGAAGTCGATCAGGCCGGACAGCCCGTCGCCGCGGAAGAACACGTTGTCGGGGAACAGGTCGGCGTGGATGACCCCGGACGGCAGGCCGGCAGGCCAGTTGGCCTCCAGTGCTGCAAGCTCCGCCTCCAGCGTCGCGCGCAGGTCGCGGGCCACCTCGTCGGCGCGCGGCGCGCATTTGCCGGCAAGATCCTTCCAGCCGTCCAGGGACAGGGCGTTGGGGCGCTCCATCCGGAAGTCGGCGACGGCCAGATGCAGGCGGGCCAGCGCCGTCCCCAGTTCCGCGCAGTGGTGCGGCGTGATGCGGCGCGGCCACATGCCGGCCAGGAAGGTGACGATCACCGCCGGGCGCCCGGCCAGCTCGCGCAGGGCCAGCCCGTCCGTCCCCTGGACCGGCAACGGGCAGGCGATGCCCTTGTCGGCGAGATGCTCCATCAGACCCAGGAAGAAGGGCAGATCCTCCCGCCGGGTGCGCTTCTCGTAAAGCGTCAGGATGTAGGGGCCGCGCTCCGTCACCAGGAGGAAGTTGGAATTCTCCACCCCCTCCGCGATGCCCTTGCAGGACAGGACGGCGCCCAGATCGTACTGGGCGATGAAAGCGTTCAGCTCGTCGTCGGTGACTTCGGTGTATACGGCCATGCCAGCGCCTTACCGGGATTCGGGACGCCGGTCAATGCCGCCGCGGCCGTTCACAACACGATGCCGTCGTAAAGCGCCGCGAGAGGAAGCTCCGCCCCGATGGAGGCCAGCGGCAGCGTGGCGTCCTCCGTGAAATCCTCGACGATCCAGCGCCGTCCGTCGCGGCGCCAGAGCTGCGCCCGGACGGCACGGCTGTCCACCAGCAGCACCTCCTGCACGGAGGGGATCTGCATGTAGTCGGGCACCTTGGTGCCGCGGTCGTGGCTGGCCGTGCTGTCGGACAGGATCTCGACCACCAGCACCGGATTCGGCGTCGAGCGCTGGCCGGGCTGGTGGGGCGAGCAGGTGACGGCGATGTCGGCCTCGTAAAAGCGGTCGTTGCGGTCGTCGCGTTCGATGGCCGTTTCCGTCAAGACTCGACAGGGTGGGCGGAGACGCATGCCGATAGCAATGATGATCGCCGCCGTCAGCCGGCTGTGCGCCTGGGAGCACGCGTTCATCGCCCGCGGCTGTCCACCGACCAGCTCGTAGCGGGTGTCCGGCTCCTGCCGGTCGGCCCAGGCCAGGAACTCGTCGATGTCCATCTTCTGGATGGCGGGCGCGCCCATGAACGTCTCCTTCGCGAAGGCCGGTCCCTGGATTATGCGGGTCTTTGCATTATGCGTCTGCCGGGACCGGACGGGAAGGGGCGCCGCCGTCCAGCAGCGGCTTCGGCAGCTTGAAGGTGATGTCCTCGAAGGCGGTGCGCAGCTCCTCCACCGTCACGGCGTAGCGGGCGCGGGCGGCCTCCATGACCTCCTCCACCAGCACTTCGGGGGCCGACGCTCCGGCGGTGATGCCCAGCGTGGCGACTCCGTCGAGCGCCGACCAGTCGATGTCCGCCGCGCGCTGGACGAGCTGGGCGCGCTGGCAGCCGTGAATCTTCGCCACCTCGACCAGCCGCTTGGAGTTGGAGGAGTTCGGCGCGCCTAGTACCAAGAGGGCATCCACCTTCGGCGCGATGGCCTTCACCGCCTGCTGGCGGTTGGTGGTGGCGTAGCAGATGTCCTCCTTCTTCGGTCCGCCGATGGACGGGAAGCGGGCCTGGAGGGCGGCGACAATACTCGCCGTCTCGTCCACCGACAGGGTGGTCTGGGTGGCGTAGGCGAGGTTCTCCGGGTCGTCCACTTGGACCGTCGCCACATCCTCCACCGTCTCCACCAGCACCACGGCGCCCGGGGGTAGTTGGCCCATGGTGCCGATCACCTCCGGATGGCCGGCGTGGCCGATCAGGACGATCTGGCGCCCCTCGTTGAAGTGGCGCTCGGCCTCGCGGTGCACCTTGCTGACCAGCGGGCAGGTGGCGTCGAGGTAGAACAGGCCGCGCTGCTCCGCCGCCGCCGGGACCGACTTCGGCACGCCGTGGGCGGAGAAGACCACCGGCACGCCGTCGGGGACCTGATCCAGCTCGTCCACGAAGATGGCGCCCTTGGCCTCCAGGCTCTGCACCACGAATCGATTGTGGACGATCTCGTGCCGGACATAGACGGGGGCGCCGAACCGCTCCAGCGCCACCTCCACGATCTGGATCGCGCGGTCCACGCCGGCGCAGAAGCCACGGGGGGCTGCGAGCAGGATGGTCAGGGGCGTCTGGGTCATGCGCGTCGTTCCGGTGTCTCGAAAAAGGGGTGTAAGGGTTCGTTCGTCGCAGCGGCGGCGTGGCCTTGTGCCGGCCCCACCGCTTCTCTAAAGTCGTGGCAGAACACACCCTTCCAACCGTTAGGCCAGACCGATGGACCGCCGCCGCGACCGTAATATAGGAACCCCCGCCCGGAAAAGCCCGCGGGCGCTTGCATTCGCGAGTCTCGGTGTTCTGGTGCTCACCGGCTGCTCTGGACTCGGGGGCGGATCGAACACCGCGGCGGACGCGGCCCTGGCCTGTCCGAAGGTGTCCATCGTCCGCGATCTGGCGGAGGTCACCCAGTTCCGCAACGGCGGCGGGCGCGACCTGACGGACGTGACCTCCCGCGCGGCGCTGGCCGACTATTCCGGCAATTGCGACTACACCAGCGACGGCGTCACGGTGAACGTGAACGTCTTCCTGATCGCGGAGCGCGGGCCGGCCATGCAGGGCAACACGGCGAACTACCGCTATTTCGTCGCCGTCGCCAAGCCGGGCGAGGAGGCGCCGACCACCAAGACGGAGTTCGACACCTCCGTCACCTTCGATGCTGGCAAGCTCCGCTCCGGCAGCCGCGAGGAACTGGCCCCGAAGATTCCGCTGCCCAAGGACGCCAACGGCAAGGATTGGAAAATTTTCCTGGGCTTCCAGCTGACGCCGGAACAGCTCGCCTTCAACCGGGCGCAGATGAAGCAGTAATGTCGAAGGGATGGCGGCAACGCCCGCCCCGGGCGGGCGTTGCCTGTCTTATCACTTCAAATGGAACTTGCCTTGCACATTTGAAGAATCCAGCTTTGCTGGATAAGATCTAATCACTGTGTCATTGCGCTTTCAGCCTAGAAAGGATGCGACCAGAAATGTCGCGTTCTTATTTCCATAGAATGTGGTCGCAGCGTTGCTGTTGACGGCGTACATTTCGACGTAGTCAGTGCTGCCATTCAGATAGAGAATGTCTTCGACCGCTGCTGTATGACCGGTTTGCATGGAGGCAGACCCACCCCAATATGCCCCGCCCACTCCATTTTTATAAATCATGACGCCGTAGTTGTGTCCGGAGGCAATCGCCACATTTGTTTGGGCGCGGATGCGGTAATAACCGGAAACCGACGGTTTGAACCATTTGTTGGCCACATCGAATCCATTGCCATCGTTGAAGTCGACGCTGGAAAGATTGACTTTTGTCCAGCTGTTGGCTGCGATGCCGGTCTGGTCGGTGCCGCCCAAGTGCGCACGGCAATACACCTTTGGGTTCTCGTGCATCTGGTCGAACAGGGCACGTTCGTCCGCGATGGCTTCGTTGCTGATCGTTACGGTGGTGCTGTCCAGGAACACGCGCGCAACGGGAAGCTTGCCGGAGGGGATGGTCGGCGGGGTCAGGCTGTTGGCGGTGCCGGCCACGACGCTGGCGGTGCCTGTCGTGCGGTCCACCACCACGCGGTCGATGCGGAAGCCCGACGCCGGAGGCGCGAAGGGGCCGACGACCTGTGCCTTCACCTCGGTCAGGGTCGTGCCGTTCAGCAGGTAGCCGGGGTCGAGCGCGATGGTCAGGTCGGGCGACACCTGGGCGTGTGGGGCGAAGGGGCCGACGATGCGCTGGGCGACGGCCCAGTTGGCGGTGCTCTGCGACAGATCGGTCGGGTTGAAAGTCTGGACGGACATGGAACGCTCCTTGGCGAATTTGGTGGCGCGGCGAGGGGCGGTTCGGCAGGGGATCTCGCTGCGGACGAGTGAAGGACTATCATCCTATTACTGAACAATGAAGACTATAATCCTCGAAATTTTAGATTAAATTCCTTGACATGCTGCGCGTGAGGCGGGCTCATCCCATGTCCGATTCGCTTGCAGGTGGCTGGCAAATGGCTGAAGCGATGCGGAGCGAAGGACACTTGCGTTGTGTCCCGGGTCGGTTAGCCTTCGATGACGCGCACAGAAATCAGCGCTCGAAGGAGAAGGCCCATGCCCAGCGCACCGGTCGCCGCGACCAAGGAACCCATCGTCATTGAGCTGGAAGCCGGCAAGACCTACTGGTGGTGCCGCTGCGGGCGCAGCGCCAAGCAGCCGCTGTGCGACGGCAGCCACGCCGGCACCGGGCTGGAGCCGATGAAGTTCGCCCCCGCCACCTCCATGAAGGCGCGCTTCTGCGGCTGCAAGGCGACCAAGAAGCCGCCCTTCTGCGATGGCAGCCATCTGGACCTGACGTGAGCGTTGCCGGGACCCCGGCGAACCCCGATTGACATTCGCAAAGGTCCCGGTAGGTTAAACGGCACAAGCCGACGATCCCTCGCGGGAGAGATCATTGCCCGGCCACCGGAAAGCCGGATGCCGGGCAATGGCGCCGAAGGAGCAACCGCCCCGGAAACTCTCAGGCAAAAGGACCGCAAGGGGGATAAGGCAACTCTGGAAAGCAGCCCGGTCCGCGCATCGCGGGGAACGGCTCACCGAAGGAGTAAACCGGTCGTTGAGGGTTGGACCTCGCCGGTGAATCTCTCAGGTCCAGGACAGAGGGGGCAGGACTCGCGCCAATCCCGGCGCGGGTTGTGCGACCCTATGTCGGAGGACCCGCGTGACCGAGGCTTCTGAGTCCCTCAAGACAACGCCGCTGCACAGCCTCCATCTGGAGCTGAAGGGCAAGATGGTGCCCTTCGCCGGCTACGACATGCCGGTGCAGTACCCGCTCGGCATCCTCAAGGAACACCAGCACACCCGCGCCAAGGCCGGGCTGTTCGACGTGTCGCACATGGGGCAGGTGCGCCTGACCGGCGAAGACCCGGCCGCCGCGCTGGAGTCGCTGGTTCCCGGCGACATCAAGGGGCTGGCCCGCGGGCGCATGCGCTACACCCTGTTCCTGAACGAGCAGGGCGGCATCCTGGACGACCTGATGGTCACCAACGCCGGCGACCACCTGTTCCTGGTCGTCAACGCCGCCCGCAAGGACCACGACGTCGCCCACATGCGCGAGCGCCTGAAGGGCAAGGCCGAGGTGGAGCTGCTGGACGACCTCGCCCTGATGGCGCTGCAAGGGCCGGAGGCCGCGGCGGTGCTCGGGCGTTTCATCCCCGAAGCGGCCACCATGAAGTTCATGAGCTACCTGCCGACCACCTTCGACGGCATCCCGGTCATCATCACCCGCTCCGGCTACACGGGCGAGGACGGCTACGAGATTTCCTGCGACAAGTCCGACGCCGAGACCATCGCCCGCGCCCTGCTGGCCGAGGACGAGGTCGAGGCCATCGGGCTGGGTGCCCGCGATTCGCTGCGGCTGGAGGCCGGCCTCTGCCTCTACGGCCACGACATCGACGAAACGACGACTCCGGTCGAATCCGGGCTGGAATGGGCGCTGTCCAAGCGCCGCCGGGAGGAGGGTGGCTTTCCCGGCTACGCCATCATCAAGGACCAGCTCGCCAACGGCGCCCCGCGCCGCCGTGTCGGCCTGCAGCCGGAAGGCCGCCAGCCGGCCCGCGAGCACACCGACGTCTGCGACGCGGACGGACAAAAGATCGGCGAGGTGACCAGCGGCGGCTTCGGCCCCACCGCCTCGGCCCCGGTCGCCATGGGCTATGTGGACCGCGCGCACGCCGCCGTGGGCACGCCGGTGCAGCTCATGGTCCGCGGCAAGCCGCTGGCCGCCAAGGTCGCCGCCATGCCCTTCGTGCCGCAGCGCTACTACCGCGGCTGACCAAACAAACACCGAATGAACAGGGGACAATCATGACCATCAAGTACACCAAGGACCATGAGTGGGTCCGCGTCGAGGGCGATGTCGGCACCGTCGGCGTCAGCGACCACGCCCAGCACCAGCTCGGCGACGTCGTGTTCGTCGAGCTGCCGGACGTCGGCCGCCAGCTCGCCCAGGGCAAGGAAGCCGCCGTCGTGGAGTCGGTGAAGGCCGCCAGCGACGTCTTCGCCCCGGTCTCCGGCGAGGTGATCGAGGCCAACGCCGATCTGGAGAACGACCCGTCGCTGGTCAACGCCGGGGCCGAGACCACCGGCTGGTTCTTCAAGCTTCGCCTCAGCAACCCATCGGAGCTGGACGGGCTGATGGACGAAGCCGCCTACAAGGCCTTCGTGGAAGGGCAAGCCTGAGATGCGTTATCTGCCCCTGACCGAGGCCGACCGGCGCTCCATGCTGGAGGCCATCGGCGTGCCGTCGGTGGACGAGCTGTTCCGCGACGTGCCCGAGGCGGCCCGCCTCTCCGGCCCGATCGAGGGGCTGTCCAACCATATGGGCGAGCTTGAAGTCGATCGCGCCCTGTCGGCGATGGCGGGGAAGAACCTGCCCGCCGGCAGCGTGCCGAGCTTCCTCGGCGCCGGCGCCTACCGCCACCACATCCCGGCGACGGTGGACCATCTGGTGCAGCGCGGCGAGTTCCTGACCGCCTACACCCCGTACCAGCCGGAGGTGAGCCAGGGCACGCTGCAGGTCCTGTTCGAGTTCCAGACCCAGGTCTCGCTGCTGACCGGCATGGACGTCGCCAACGCCTCCATGTACGACGGCGCCACCGCCTGCGCGGAAGCCGTGATGATGGCCAACCGCGTCACCCGCCGGAAGAAGGCCGTGCTGTCCGGTGGTTTGCACCCGCATTACCGCGACACGACGACGACCGACGCCCGCTTCATCGGCTTCGAGACGGTGGTGATGCCGCCGGCCCCGACGGGCGGCGAGGACCTGCTGGCCGCGGTCGACGGCGACACCTCCTGTGTCGTCGTGCAGAACCCGGACGTGTTTGGCCATGTCCGTGACTACACCGAGCTGGGCAAGGCCTGCCAAGCCAAGGGCGCCCTGCTGATCGTCGTGGTGACGGAGGCCGTGTCGCTCGGCCTGCTGACCCCGCCGGGCGATATGGGCGCGGACATCGTGGCGGCTGAGGGGCAGTCGCTGGGCAACGCGCTGAACTTCGGCGGCCCCTATGTCGGGCTGTTCGCGGTGAAGGAGAAGCTGGTCCGCCAGATGCCGGGCCGCCTCTGCGGCCAGACGGTGGACGCCGACGGGCGGCGCGGCTTCGTGCTGACGCTCTCCACCCGCGAGCAGCACATCCGCCGCGAGAAGGCGACCTCGAACATCTGCACCAACTCCGGCCTGTGCGCGCTGGCCTTCTCCATCCACCTCAGCCTGCTGGGGGAGGAGGGCTTCACCCGGCTTGCCGAGATCAACCACGCCAAGGCCGTTCAACTGGCCGACAAGCTGGCCGCGGTGACGGGTGTCGAGATCGTCAACGACAGCTTCTTCAACGAATTCACCGTCAAGCTGCCGAAGCCGGCCGCGGAGGTCGTGGAAGCTCTGGCGCAACGCGGCATCCTGGGCGGCGTTCCGGCCTCCCGCCTGTTCGGCGGCGGGCTCGACGACCTGCTGATCGTGGCCGCCACCGAGACCAACACCGAGTCCGACATGGACGCCTTCGCCACCGCCCTCGCCGAGGTTCTGTGATGAGCATGAACAACCAAGGTCGCCCGACCGGCCTCGCCGAAGGCTCTGACAGCGCCGTTCCGCAGACCGTCACCGGCAACCGCGGCCTCCAGATCGAGGAGCCGTTGATCTTCGAACAGGACAGCGTCGGGCGGTGCGGCGTCGACTTGCCGGAGGTTCCGGCGGTGGCGTCGCGCCTGGGTGCCGTCAAGCCGCGCGGCCGGATCGGCCTGCCGGGCCTTGCCGAACCGCAGGTGGTCCGCCACTACACCCGCCTGTCGCAGAAGAACTACGCCATCGACAGCGGCCTGTATCCGCTGGGCTCCTGCACGATGAAGCACAACCCGCGCCTGAACGAGAAGATGGCACGGTTGCCGGGCTTCGCCGATGTGCACCCGCTCCAGCCCGAAAGCACGGTGCAGGGTGCCTTGGAACTGATGGCGGAGCTGGGCCGCTGGCTCGCCACGCTGACCGGCATGGCGGCGGTGACGCTGGCCCCGGCGGCGGGCGCGCACGGCGAGATGTGCGGCATCATGGCGATCCGCTCCGCCCATGACGCCAAGGGGGATAAGGGCCGCACCAAGATCCTCGTCCCGGAAAGCGCCCACGGCACCAACCCGGCGACCGCCGCCGCCTGCGGCTACGCCGTCGAGGCGATCCCGGCGACCGAGGACGGGCGCGTCGATCTGGAGGCGTTGAAGGCCAAGCTCGGCCCCGACGTCGCCGGCCTCATGCTGACCAATCCGAACACCTGCGGCCTGTTCGAGCGGGACATCATCACCATCGCCGAGGCAGTGCACGCGGCGGGCGCCTATTTCTACTGCGACGGCGCCAACTTCAACGCCATCGTCGGGCGGGTGCGCCCGGCCGACCTCGGCATCGACGTGATGCACATCAACCTTCACAAGACCTTCTCCACCCCGCATGGCGGCGGCGGTCCGGGCTCCGGCCCGGTGGTCTTCGCGGAGTCGCTGGCCCCCTTCGTCCCGGTGCCCTACGTGGTGCAGGACAAGGACGGCGCCTTCCGTCTGGTCGAGCAGGCCGGCGACGGCCCGGCCTTTGGGCGGATGAAGGCGTTCCACGGCCAGATGGGCATGTTCGTCCGCGCGCTCGCCTACATGATGAGCCACGGCGCCGACGGTCTGCGGCAGGTGGCGAACGACGCGGTGCTGAACGCGAACTACCTGCTGGCCCGCCTTCAGGACGTGATGACGCCCTCGTTCGAGGGGCCGTGCATGCACGAATGCCTGTTCGACGACCGCTTCCTGAAGGGGACGGGGGTGACCACGCTCGACATCGCCAAGGCGCTGATCGACGAGGGCTTCCACCCGATGACCATGTACTTCCCGCTGGTCGTGCACGGCGCCCTGCTGATCGAGCCGACCGAGACCGAGTCGAAAGCCAGCCTGGACCAGTTCGTCACCGCCCTGCGCGCCCTGGCGGAGCGGGCCAAGTCCGGCGACGTGGCCTATTTCCAGGGCGCCCCGCGCCTGACCCCGCGCCGCCGCCTCGACGAGACCGCCGCGGCGCGCAAGCCGGTGCTGCGGTGGAGCCCTGCGGTGGAGCCGGAAAAGGTCGCGGCGGAGTAGAGCTTTGCCCCCTCCCTAACCCTCCCCCGCTGCGCAGGGGAGGGGATAAAACTCCCTCCCCTGCGCAGCGGGGGAGGGAAGGGGCCCGTGCGAAGCATGGGAAGGGTGGGGGCAACAGGCAAGCGCGGTGGGGGGCAACGCGCCCCTCACCGCTGATCCAGCTTCACCTCGATGCGCCGGTTGCGGGCCAGCGCGTCGTCGCTGGTGCCGGGGTCGAGCGGCTGATACTCGCCGAACCCGGCGGCGGCCAGACGGCCCGCCGGAATCCCCTGGTCGATCAGGTACTTCACGACCGAGATCGCGCGCGCTGCCGACAGCTCCCAGTTC
This sequence comes from Azospirillum baldaniorum, assembly GCF_003119195.2. Taxonomy (NCBI): domain Bacteria; kingdom Pseudomonadati; phylum Pseudomonadota; class Alphaproteobacteria; order Rhodospirillales; family Azospirillaceae; genus Azospirillum; species Azospirillum baldaniorum. Next base: position 1,444,708 of record NZ_CP022253.1, read on the forward strand.
GAGGCGAACTGGATGCGCACCGGGCGCGCGTCGGTGTGGCCGTCCACCCGCAGCACCCAGTTGATGTCCGGAGGGATGGTCCGGCCGATCTCGATCAGCGTGCGCGCCAGTTCCGCCAGCCGTTGCTTGCCGGCCTCCTCCAGAGTCGCGGAGCCGGAGGGGAACAGAAGCTCCGACTGGAAGACGAAGCGGTCGCCGACGATGCGCACGTCGGGCCGGTTGCCCAGAGCCTCCCTTACCCGCCCGAAGAACTCCGAGCGGTAGCGGGCGAGGTCCTGCACCTTGGCGGCCAGCGCCTGGTTCAGCCGCGAGCCGAGTTCGGCGATCTGGACCTGCTGCTCCTCCGCCTTCTTCTCCGAGATCTCCAGCACAGCGCCGATGCGGGCGAGCTGCTCGCGCAGGGCGGCCATCTGCCGGTTCAGCAGGTCGACCTGCTCGTTCGCCTTGCCGGTCGCGCCTTGCTCGGCGGATAGGGAGGTCATCAGCTCAGTGATTCGGATGTCGCGCTTCTCGATGTCCTTCTGCGCGAGCATCGTCTTCTCATCGGCGCTGGCGAGCCGCGTTTCCAGCGCCTTGGAGCGGTCGCGCTCCCCGCCCAGCTCGGCCAACAGGGCTTGGCGCTGCTCCTCGGTCAAGCGCTGTTGCGCGGCGGCGGCGGCCAGTTCGCCTTCCAACTTGGTCCGGGCCTCGCGCAGCGCCTTCAGGTCGGCCTGGAGGCTGGCGGCCTCGGCCAGCTTCAGCTCGATGGTTTCCTTGTCGGCGCGGATTGTGCGCTGCAACTCCTCCGCCGCGCGGGTGGCGTGGTCGAGGTCGCCCTGCAGCGTGGCGATGCGGCCGGTCATGGTGTCCCGCGCCGCGACGGAGCCCTGAAGCTCCGCGGAGAGCTGGGCGACGTTGATGCGCAGGTCGGCGTTGGCGTCCCGCTCCAGAGCCAGCAGGTCGTTCAGCTCCGCCACCTTGCGGTTCAGGCTGCCGAGCTGCTCGTCACGCCCGGTCAGGGCGGTCGCCATGTAGAACTGGGCGACGACGAAGATCATCAGCAGGAAGATGACCACCATGACGAGGGACGACAGCGCGTCCACCCATCCGGGCCATGCGCTGGCCTCGCGGTGGCCGTTGCGGCGGCTGATGCTGGGCATGGCGGGGTGTCCCTCCGGCGATTGCAACCCCTCTCCCGCCGCGGAAGAGGGGAGACAGGTCAGCGCTGTTCCGATTCCTCGGCCAGGGCGGCGATGGTGCGGGCCAGCAGCTTGATCTCGCTGCGGATCTCCTGCACCGCCTGGACCCGGCCGGTGGACGACTCCTCGACCATGCGGGCGAGGTAGATGTCCATGTTGCGCAGATGCTGGCGCGAGGCGTCGTCGAAGCCGCCGATCGCCGCGTCGGACAGCCGGTCGAGCAGTCCCTTCATCTCAAGCTGGCTCTCGCCGAGCCGCAGGAGGAGCTGCTGTTCGGCGCGCATCTGGTCGGTCAGGGTGCTCAGCCGTTCGGTCAGGGCCATCAGGTTGGCGTTGGCCGAGCGGCGGCCCTCCTCGGCGGTGGCGACGGTGCGCTGCAGCGAGTCGAGGTTTTCCGCCGTCTGCTCCAGGAGCGCCGTCAGATAGGCGGGCATCGACTGGTCGCCGGTCTCCAGGCTGCCGCCGGCTCCGCTCGATAGGCGGGTGGCGCCGGACAGCCAGTCCTCGACATCCTGGAAGAAGCGGTTGTGCGCCTGGCTGGCCTGAAGCTCCAGGAAGCCCAGCACCAGTGAGCCCGCCAGACCGAACAGCGAGGAACTGAAGGCCGTGCCCATCCCGGTCAGCGGCGCCTCCAGCCCGTGCTGGAGGTTGCTGAACATCGCCCCGACGTCGCCGCCCTGCACCGACAGCCCGCCGATCACCGAGCCGACCGACTGCACCGTGTGCAGCAGGCCCCAGAAGGTGCCGAGCAGGCCGAGGAAGATCAGCAGACCGATCAGATAGCGCGACAGCTCCCGCGACTCGTCCAGCCGCGAGGCGATGCCGTCGAGCAGCGAGCGCATCGACAGCGCCGACAGGGTCAGCCGGCCGCGCCGTTCCCGCAGCATGCGCGCCATCGGGGCGAGCAGCACCGGCTCCGGCGCGGCGACGGCGGGGTTGCCGGACTGGAAATGCTCCAGCCACGCCACCTCGGGCCGCAGCATCAGAACCTGGCGGAAGATGAACAGGATGCCGGCGAGCAGCGTGCCGAGGATCAGCCCGTTCAGCGCCGGGTTGTTCATGAAAGCGGCGCGCAGGGCCGGGAACAGCAGGGCCGTCACGCTTCCCACGACCACCAGGAAGAGGATCATCCGTGTCAGGAAGCGCTCCGGGCGCGTCATCGGGGAAGGCTCCTCAAGAGGGTGGGACGACGGGGCGATGGCGGCCATGGGCACTCTCGTCCAGGGAAGGGGGCAGGCGGTACGGCTTACAGAGAACAGCTCACTGATTCAGGAACTCGACGTCCAGCCGGTCCGGCGCGCCGCCAGCCGCCTCCATGCCCATCGCGCGGATGTCGACGCGCGTGCTGGCGATGCCGGCGGTCCCCAGCCGTTCGCGGACGGCCAAGGCGCGGGCCAGCGACAGCTGCCGCGCCTCGCGCGCCGTCTCCGGCGTGCCGCTGGCGTAGGAGCGGATCTGCAGGCGAAGCTGCGGGTTGGCGTTCATGCGCTCCGCGATGGCGTTCAGACGGGTCTGGGCCGGTTCGGGCAAGGCGGTGGCGGTGCCGTCGAACAGCACGGTCAGCGGCTCCATCCGGGGCAAGGCGGGCGCCGCGGGCGCCTTCGGAGTCGGCGGCGGCAGGGCGGCGGTCTGCGTCCGGTCGGGAGGCGGCGATGCCGCCGGCCGGTTCGCGGCCGGCACCGGCGGCGCGCCTTCCGGCATGGCCGGCGGGGGCGGGCTGGCGCCCACGGAAATCTGCGGCAGATCCGGCGCCGTCATCAGGGTCGGGGCCTTGAAGACGGGCGGGGCCGGCGGGGCCGGCGGCGGGAAGATGTCGGGCCGCGGCGGGATCGGCAACGGCTGCGCGTTCTCCAGCGTCAGGCCACCCGCATTGGCGGCGTTGGCCGGGGCCGGGGCGGCGGTGCTGGTCGGGGGCGGCGCTGTGCCCGGCGAGGAGCAGGCGGTCACCGCCAGGGACAGAGCCACGGCCGCGGCGGCGGAGAGGACGCGTGGGGGTACCGACCGCCCGGCGGGCGCGTTCGGAGAACGGCTCATGCGTCCGACAATCCTCATGGTGACCAGCGCGTTGTTCCCAGTGACACGGAAAAGCGTTGGTACCATAGCCCTTCGATCGGCGTAGGGACAACGCCCTTTGGGCCGCGCGGCGTGTTTCCCCACCAAAGCGCGGCCCTCGCTACCCCAACGTCATGAAGGGCTTATGGCTCGGCCGGAGGTCAGCCCTGACCGGCGTCCGCCGCACCGGCCGTCCCGGCGGGGGCTGAGCGCACCTTGCGTTCCGTCGCACCGCGCAGGATCTTGGCGATCGGCAGATGGAAGTGGGCGTTGGCCGCCAGGATCGTGCCGCCGAACACCGGGTTGCGCCCGCCGCCGATCTCGCCGACGAAGCCGCCGGCCTCGGTGACCAGAAGCTGGCCGGCCGCGGCGTCCCAGGGGGCGAGACCGCGCTCCCAGTAGCCGTCGTAGCGGCCCGCCGCGACGTAGGCGAGGTCGAGCGAGGCGGCGCCGAAGCGGCGGATGCCCGCGACCTCCTTCATCAGGGCCTCGGCCTCCACCAGGAAGCCGGCATGGTCGCCGCGGCCTTTGAAGGGAATGCCGGTGGCGATCACCGCGTCGGCGAGGTTGCGGCGCTCCGACACGCGCAGGCGCTGGTGGTTCAGGAAGGCGCCCTGGCCCTTCTCAGCCCAGAACATCTGGTCGTGCACCGGCTCGTACACGACGCCGGCGACGATCTCGCCGTTCTTCTCCGCGGCGATGGAGATCGCCCAGTGCGGGATGCCGTGCAGGAAGTTGGTGGTGCCGTCCAGCGGGTCGACGATCCAGCGGGCGGTCGGGTCGCTGCCCTTGCTGGCGCCCGTCTCCTCCATGAGGAAGCCGAAATCCGGACGGGCCTTCTGCAGCTCTTCGCGCAGCAGCTTTTCCGCCTTCATGTCGGCGGCGGACACGAAGTCCGCCGGACCCTTGCGCGACACCTGGAGGTGCTCGACCTCGCCGAAGTCGCGGACAAGGCCGCGGGCCGCCTTTTCGGCGGCGCGGACCATCACGTTGATAAGGGCGGAGCGGGTGGCCATGGGCGTGCTTTATCTCGTGCGGAACCGGAAAAAGAATACACCGGCCCCTGCCTTAAGCGAGAGCCGGTGCGCAGAAAATCAGCCGGGACGGTCAGTCCTTGGCGCGCTCGACATACTCGCCGGTCTGGGTGTCGACGACGACGCGGGTGCCCGACTCGATGTGCGGCGGGACCAGGATCGACACGCCGTTTTCCAGCTTCGCCGGCTTGTAGGAGGAGGAGGCCGTCTGGCCCTTCACCACCGGGTCGGCCTCGGTGATCTGCAGCGTGACCTTGCCGGGGATCTCGACGCCGAGCGGCGCGCCCTCGAAGGACTGCACGGTGACTTCCATGCCGTCCTGCAGGAACACCTTCTGGTCGCCGATGATCTCGCCGGGGATGGCGGTCTGCTCGTAGCTTTCCTTGTCCATGAAGGTGTAGCTGTCGCCTTCGGCGAACAGGAAGGTCATCTCGTGCTCGTCCAGGCGGGCGCGCTCGACCGTCTCCTGGGTGCGGAAGCGCTCGATCGACTTGTTGCCGGTGCGCACATCCTTCATTTCAAGCTGGATGAAGGCGCCGCCCTTGCCGGGCTGGACGATGGCGGTCTTCGTGATGACCCAGAGCTTCCCGTTATGCTCCAGCACATGGCCGGGACGCATCGTGTTGGCGTTGACCTTCATGACATACTCGTGATTTCCAGGAGACAGGCGGCGCGGAACCTAGCAGCTTGCCGGGCCGGTGGCAACGCCGGGTGGGGCTCAATCGGCGTTCTGCGCCTTCTTTGTCCATTTTCGCCGCCGTTCCCACTCTGCTAAGCAGCGTCATCGCTCCGTCAGTGAAGGCCATCATGTCCCCCGTCACGCCCGCCTGGGCTCCCGAGACTTTCGCCCGCCGCCGCCCCCATCTGGCCGTGCGCGGCCGCGTGCTGGGCGCCGTCCGCCGCTTCTTCGAGGAGAACGCCTTCCTGGAGGTGGACACCCCGGCGCTCCAGGTCTCGCCGGGGATGGAGCCGCACCTCCAGGCCTTCGCGACGGAACTGGTGGGGCCGCACCCCGACGACCGGCTGCGGCTGCACCTGCACACCAGCCCCGAATTCGCCATGAAGAAGCTGCTGGTGGCGGGACTGCCGCGCATCTACCAGATCGCCCACGTCTTCCGGAACGGCGAGCGGTCGGCCACCCACGCGCCGGAATTCTCCATGCTCGAATGGTACCGGGCGGGGGAGGGCTACCGGACGCTGATCCGCGACTGCGAGGACTTGGTGCGCGAGGCGGCGGTCGCCGCCGGGCGGACGCGATTCGACTTCCGCGGCATGACCTGCGACCCCTTCAAGGAGTGGCGGGTGCTGACCGTGCAGGACGCCTTCCGCGAGTATGCCGGGATCGACCTGCTGGAAACCTTCGACGGCAGCCACGATCCCGACCCGGCCCCGCTGGCCGCCATGGCGCGGGCCATCGGCATCGCTCCGCACGACGGCGACCGCTGGGAGGACATCGTCTTCCGCATTATGTTCGACCGGATCGAGCCGCATCTCGGCGCGGGCGTGCCCTGCGTGCTCACCGACTATCCCGTCTGCATGGCCGCCCTGTCGCGCCCCAAGCCCGAGGACCCGCGGCTGGCCGAGCGGTTCGAGCTGTACGCCTGCGGCCTGGAACTCGCCAACGCCTTCGGCGAGCTGACCGACGCCCGTGCCCAGCGCGCCCGCTTCGAGGCCGACATGGATTTGAAGGAGCGCATCTACGGCGACCGTTTCCCGGTGGACGAGGATTTCCTCGCTGCGCTGGAGCATGGCATGCCGGAATGCAGCGGCATCGCGCTGGGCTTTGACCGGCTGGTCATGCTGTGCAGCGGGGCGGAGCGCATCGACGAGGTGCTGTGGCTGCCGGTGGCGGGGGCCTGACCCCACCCGCCACCCGGTACCGGCGTCTTCAGGCGGTGACGTCGATCACCACGCGGCCGCGCACCCGACCGTCGAGGATCTGGCCGGCCAACTCCGGCAGCTTCGACATCGGCTCCACCGTGTACATCGCCTTCAGGTGGTCCTTGTCGAGGTCGCGGGCCAGCCGCGCCCAGGCGCGCTCGCGCCGCGCCGCCGGAGCGGCGACCGAATCGACGCCGATCAGCGTGACGCTGCGCAGGATGTGCGGCAGCACCGTGCCCGGCAGGTCGGCGCTGCCCGCCAGCCCGCAGGCGGCGATGGCGCCGCCCCAGACGGTCTGCGACAGGGCGTTGACCAGCGTGATGCCGCCCACCGAATCGACGCCGCCGGCCCAGCGCTCCTTCTGGAGCGGCGGGCCTTTCTCCTGAAGGGTGGCGCGGTCGATGAAGCCGGTGGCGCCCAGGCCGGACAGGTACTCGTGGGTCTCGGGCCGTCCGGTGGAGGCGGTGACCGGGTAGCCGGCCTTGGTGAGCAGGGCGACCGCGACGGAACCGACGCCGCCGGCCGCCCCGGTGACCAGAACCTCCTTGCCGCCGGGCTGGATCGTGCCCCAATCCTCCAGAGCGTCGACGCAGAGCGCCGCGGTGTAGCCGGCGGTGCCGATGCCCATCGCCTCCTCCGGCGAGAAGACGTCGGGCAGGCGGATCAGCCATTCCGGCTTCACGCGCTGGAACCGGCTGTAGCCGCCCCACTGGGTTTCCGACAGGCCCCAGCCGTTGACGATGACCTTGTCGCCGGCCTTCCAGTCGGCGGAGCGCGATTCCACGACCGTGCCGGCGAGGTCGATGCCGGCGACCATCGGCAATTTGCGGGCGATCCGGCCCTTGCCGGAGACGGCGAGGCCGTCCTTGTAGTTCAAGGTGGAGTAGGCGACCTCGACCAGCACGTCGTGATCGGGCAGGTCGGTCAGGCTCAGCGGCTTGAAGCCCCCCTTGGGCTTGCCGTCGGCGTCTTCGATGATGAAGGCGGTGAAGGTGTCGGCCATGCGGATTCCTCTCCCGGGTCGGGTTCTTGATTGGGGGAAAGCCTAGCACGGACGCGGTGATGGACAAGAGGCGGGGAGGGTGGAGCGAACGGGCGGCGCCCGCGCGCTCCACCGGGGTGCGGATCAGAAGGTGATCCTGGTCTGGAGCGCGATCACGTCCACGTGGGCCTTGTAGTCGGCGGACAGGTTGCCGCGGAAGGCGTCGCTGCCCGTCAGGTTGTCGCGCAGGTCGATCTTGGCCTTGTTGGCGAAGATGTGGCTGTAGCCGATGTCGGTCCGGATGTTGTCGGTGACTTGGTAACCGGCGCCGATCGACACCCAGTAACGGTCCTCGTCCGGGATGCGCGGCGTGCGGTACTGGTCGCTGACCGGGGTCTGGTCATAGGCCACGCCGAAGCGCAGGGTCAGCTTCTCGTTCCACTTGTAGGCGGCGCCCAGCGCGAAGAACCAGGAATCGTCCCAATTCTCGTCGGTCACCGTGTCGGTGCGCAGTGGGTTGCGGTAGCGGATGCGCAGTTCCTTGAAGCGTGACCAGTTGGTCCATTGCGCGTCGGCCATCACGGCGAAGGAGCTGGTCAGCTCATGGTAGGCGCCGAAGGAGATGATGTCCGGCGTGGCGACCTTCGCCCGCACCGGCGAGCCGGCGAAGCTGGCCTGGAGCGCCGGAGTCGCGGGAACGCCCTCGAACTTCGAATCGCCGTCCAGCTCATGGAAGACGGAGGAGCGGTAGGAGACGCCGAAGCGGGTGCCCTTGGCCGGCTCGTACAGCATGCCGGCGGTGAAGCCGACGCCCCAGTCGTCGCCCTTCACCTCGCCCACGCCGTCGCGCGAGCCCGGCGCGATGGGAACGCCGGTGGCCGCCAAGATGGAGCCGAAATCCACGGCCTGGCTCAGACGGGCCTTGGCGTACTGGAACTGCAGGCCGCCGGCGATGGTCAGGTCCGGCATCAGCCGGTAGGACACGGTCGGGGAGATGTTGATGGTCAGCAGGCTGGAATGGATGCCGTGGTAACGGCCGGTCCAGCTTTCCGGATAGTCGGTGGACAGGCCCCAGGGCGCGGTGATGGCGAGGCCCAGCTTCACGTCCGGCGACACTGTGTAGGCCAGATAACCCGACGGAATCACCGCGTCCATGCCGATGTCTCCGGGGTCGGAGGTGCCCTGGATGGTGCTGCCGCCCAGCCGCGTGGCACGGGTGCCGCGGGCGTTGCTGGTCTTCGAGGTCGGGAACACGCCGCTCAGCACGCCGACCGCCTGATTCCCCTCGATGGTCCCCAGGGCCGCGGGGTTGAAGAAGAGGCCAGTGGCATCGCCCATGCCGTTGGCGGTGGCGCCCGCGAAGGAGGTTCCCTGGCCCGAGGCGCTCTGCTCCTTCAGCAGATAGCCGGCGGCCCCGGCCGGCAGCGGGGCCGCGATGGCGACAACGGCGACGGCGGCGAGCAGATTCCCCTTCAGTGACCCTTTGGACATGCGTTTCTCCCCAATTTCGTTATTTGACGCAATGATACACAGATTGACGTTAACGTAAAGTGGCCCCGCTGAAAAAATGTTGGGCCAACAAATCATGCGCCCGCGGGTGTACTTGGGGGAGGGGAATGCCCGCTACGGTCGATTCGCCGCGGCATGAGGACGCGGGTGTGAAAATCGGGATATTGGGGGCGCTCAGCCCAGCCAGCCGGCGACCATGGCCATGCCGGCGCCGATCACCCCTTGGGCGTCGGTCCAGATCAGCTTCGCCGTGATGGCGATGGAGGCGACGACCAGCATGGGCCGCACGATGGCGGCGCCGTTGCGGATGACCATGTGCGCGCCGATCTGCGCGCCGATCATCTGGCCCACTCCCATCAGCAGTCCGGCTACCCAGGCGATCTGGCCGCCGGCCAGGAAGAAGAGGAGGGCGGCGATGTTGCTGGTGAAGTTCAGCACCTTCGTGTGGGCGGTCGCCTTGCGCAGGTTGAAGCCGAGCAGCGAGACGAAGGCGATGGCGAAGAAGGTGCCGGTGCCCGGCCCGAAGAAGCCGTCGTAAAAGCCGATCCCCATCCCGGCGAGCAGGGCGAATCCACGCTCCCCGATGCGCTGCTGCGCGTCGATCTCGCCGGCCTTCGGCGAGACGAGCAGCCAGATGGCGATGCCGATCAGCAGCACCGGGATGACGTTGCGCAGGAATCCCGGATCGATCATCTGGACGATGATGGCGCCCGCCGCGGAGCCGGCGAAGGTGCAGCCGATCATCACCGCCATGTCGCGCGGCTTCACCTCGCCGCCGCGGGTGAACTTCACCGCGGCGGAGAAGGAGCCGAAGCTGGATTGCAGCTTGTTCGTCGCCAGCGCCTGCGCGGGCGACAGGCCGGCCCAGAGCAGGGCGGGGAGGGTCAGAAGCCCGCCGCCCCCGGCGATGGCGTCGACGAAGCCCGCGACAAGGCCGACCGCGAACAGCGCGGACAGCGTCTCGATGGAAAGGAGGTCCATGATCCGGCGGCGGCCTTCGTTACCCTTCGGCCGCGGCGATGGCGGCGTTGAACGCCTTCACGGCGGTACCCGGCCCATCGGGATGGTTCCACACGGCGCCGACCACGGCCAGGAAATCGGCCCCGGCGCTCACCAGCGGCCCGCAATTCTCCTGGGTGATGCCGCCGATGGCGACGCAGGGAACCTCCATCAACTCCGACCACCACCGGAGCAGCTCCGGCTCCGCCTTGAATTCGGCGTCCTTGGTGGTGGTGGGGAAGAAGGCGCCGAAGGCGACGTAATCGGCTCCGGCCTCGCCCGCTTCCATGGCGAGATGGCGGCTGTCGTGGCAGGTCACGCCGACGATGGCGTCGTTTCCGACGATCCGCCGCGCCTGGGCGTAGGGCGTGTCTTTCTGCCCGACATGCACGCCGTCGCAGCCAGTCTCGCGGGCCAGTTCGGGATGGTCGTTCAGGATGAAGGCCACACCGCGGTCCTGGGCGATCGGGCGCAGGGCGTCGCAGGCCCGGCGCACGGCGTCGTCGGAGCAGTCCTTCAAACGCAACTGGACGCAGGCGACATCGCCAGCGTCCAGCGCTTCGGTCAGTTTCGGCGCGAACGCCGCCGGTTCCAGGACCGGCGGCGTCACGAGGTAGAGCCGACAGGCGGTTTCGGTCACCCGAGGCGATCCTTACTCTTTGCCCTGGTAGATCTTCATGATCCGGTCGAGCAGCTTCAAAGCGTCTTCGCGCGGGCGCTGGAAGGCGTTGCGGCCGATGATCGAGCCGTTGCCGCCGCCGTCGCGGATCGCGCGGGCGTCCTCGAACACCGCGTCCTCGCCCTTGGTGGCGCCGCCCGAGAAGACCACGATGCGGCGGCCGTTGAAGGCGCACTGCATGATGTGGCGGACGCGGTCGGCCTGGGTGGCGATCGGGATGTTCTTGGACTCGTAGACCTTCTTGGCCTCCGCCTGCTCCAGATGGGCCGACGGCAGCTTCACCTTGATGATGTGGGCGCCGAGCAGCGCAGCCATGTGGGCGGCGTAGCCGATCACGTCGATGGCCAGTTCGCCCTCCTTGGAGATCGTGCCGCCGCGCGGGTAGGACCACAGAACGGTGGGCAGGCCGACCGACTTGGCCTCCTTCGACAGCTCGCGGATCTCCTCGTACTGGTCGTACATGGCGTCCGAGCCGGGGTAGATCGTGAAGCCGATGGCCGAGCAGCCGAGGCGCAGCGCGTCCTGCACCGAGGCGGTGACCGCCTGGTCGGCGTCCTCCTTCTGGCGCGACAGGCTGTTGGCGCTGTTCATCTTGAGGATCAGCGGGATCGAGCCGGCGAAGGTCGAGGCGCCGGCCTCCAGTGACCCCAACGGGGCCGCGTAGGCGTTGCAGCCGGCGTCGATGGCGAGCTGGTAATGGTAATGCGGGTCGTAGCCCGGCTCGTTCGGCGCAAAGCTGCGCGCCGGGCCGTGCTCGAAGCCCTGGTCGACGGGGAGGATCACCAGCTTGCCGGTGCCGCCCAGCTTGCCTTCCATAAGAATGCGGGCAAGGTTGGCCTTGACGCCCGGGGTGTCGCTTTCGTAGTTCGCAAGAATTTCCTTAACACGACGAGTGAGCTTCATCTGGCTCTTCCCCTTGGGGTTTCTGTCGGAAATGCGGCCCTCATAGCCCAGCGCGGGACTCTTTGCAACGTCGGCAGGGGTGTAACGCGGCCTCCCGCGGCGGCAAAAGGGCCAATCCGAGAGGGCGGGTTCGGGCTTCGCCAAAGGGCGAGGTGAGGGCCGGCGGGCGGCGGCGTTCCGCCCGCCCATTTATGTCACAGCACGGATTGGACGATGACGTAGAGGCCGTAGCCCGCACCCACCGCCACGGCCCAGGCCCCGGCGGCCAAGCCGGCCCAGACGACGAGCAGGCGGGCGCCGCGGATCTTCTCCACCTGAGGCGCGGGAAAGCGCGCGCCGCGCGGAAGCCCGTCCGGCCTCTCCGGATGGAGCAGGGTGGAGTCCTCGCCCTTCAGCGGTGTGGCGTCCGCCTGGGGCCGCAAAGGCGTGGTCGTGGTCATGGGGGTGGTACCGCATCGTGATGATGAAATCACCATACACCACTTTTGATCGTGCGGATTCGGGGAAAAAGCGGTATCGCCTTGGGACTATTCCGTGACATGGCCTTCGTTTCGCCCGTTCAGCCAATTCCGGCAGACGCGCCGGGGATCGTGGGCACCGCGCAGGTCGAGGGCTTCGGGAAGCGTCGTCAGCAGGCGGGCGCTGCGCTGCGCGGCGATGTCGGCCAGCCGCTCCGCGACATCCAAGCGCCCGGTGAACAGGATCGCACCGATTCCGGCGGACAGCGCGCCCAGGGCATCGCCGGGCCGGTCGGCGCAGTCGAGCACCGCGGTCATCGCAACCGACGGGTGCCGGGCGGCGGCGCGGGCGGCAACCTCGCGAAACCAGCCGGCCCCGGCGGAGGCCGCCGCACCGGGCGCGCTGACCAGCAGAAGGGAAACGCCGAGGTCCGCCGCCGCGGCGCAGGCGGCGTCGGCGTCGGTCAGGCTGTGGATGCGGATGGGGCGGAGATGCGGGGGCAGGACGGTCATGGGAGCAGGGGGCATGACGGGAAAAACAGGGCAGGCATTCCCTTGGCCCGATTCCGGGAATTGAGGCAGGTCAAACCGCGGGGGCGGAGGCGAGGCTATCCTTCCAACCTACGCACTCCTGGGGTCGCCGCCGATGATGGACTATAAGGGCTACAAGGCCCAGATCGATTTCGACAACGACGCCGGCATCTTCGTCGGCGCCGTCATCAACACGCGCGACGGCATCACCTTCACCGGCCGCTCGGTCGATGAGTTGCGCAGGGCCTTCCGCGAGGCCGTGGACGATTATCTGGCGATGGCCTGCGACATGGCGGGCAACACCGAGCAGCCCTATTCCGGCAAGCTCGCCATCCGCGTCAACCCGATGCTCCACCGCGCCATCGCCACCTGTGCGGAACGCGAAGGCAAGAGCGTCGCCGCCTGGGTCGCCGATCAGTTGACGCAGGCCACGGGAATCAACGCCGTCAAGGCTGGGTGACCGCGACCGCTGTCGCAACAATCTGCTCATGAAAAAAGGGCGCCCCGTTCAGGGCGCCCTTTCTCTTTGCAGCAAGCCGCGGACGGCTTACTTGGCGTTGGCCATGGCGACGGCGGTGTCGCTCATGCGGTTGGAGAAGCCCCACTCGTTGTCGTACCAGGTCATGATGCGGACGAAGTTGCCGTCGATGACCTTGGTTTCGTTCAGCGCGAAGATCGAGCTGTGCGGGTCGTGGTTGAAGTCGGTGGAGACCAGATCCTCGGTGTAGGCACCCAGGATGCCCTTGAGCGGGCCGTTGGCGGCCTCGGCGATCGCCTTGGTGATCTCCTCCACCGAGGTGGCGCGCTTGGCGGTGAACTTGAAGTCGACCACCGAGACGTTGGGCGTCGGCACGCGCATGGCCGTGCCGTCCAGCTTGCCCTTCAGCTCGGGCAGCACCTTGCCCACCGCCTTGGCCGCGCCGGTCGAGGTCGGGATCATGTTCAGCGCCGCGGCGCGGGCGCGGTGCAGGTCCTTGTGGTTGGTGTCGACGATGCGCTGATCCCCCGTGTAGGAGTGGATCGTCGTCATGAAGCCCTTCTCGATGCCGATCAGCTTGTTCAGCACGAAGGCCACCGGGGCCAGGCAGTTCGTCGTGCACGAGGCGTTCGAGACGATGCGGTGATCGGCCTTGAGCTGGTCGTGGTTGACGCCGTAGACCACCGTGATGTCCTCGTCGGTGGCCGGGGCGGAGATCAGCACCTTCTCCGCACCCGCTTCCAGATGCTTGGCGGCGTCGGCGCGCTTGGTGAAGATGCCCGAGCATTCCATGGCGATCTGGATGCCCAGATCCTTCCACGGCAGCTTGGCCGGGTCACGCTCCTGCACGACCTTGATCGCGTGGCCGTTGACGATCAGGGCGCCGTCCTTGACCTCAACGGTGCCGGGGAAGCGGCCGTGGACGCTGTCGTACTTCAGCAGGTGGGCGTTGGCCTTGAGGTCGGCCAGGTCGTTGATCGCCACGACCTCCACGTCGTTGCGGCCGCTCTCGTAGATGGCCCGCAGAACCAGACGGCCGATACGGCCAAAACCGTTGATCGCTACCCGAACAGCCATTGTTTTTCCTCCAGTCTGGCATTCCCCGACCCCGAACCATCCGGCTTGGGGCGGTAACTCCCGGCCCCGGATGTGTGGTCCGGGGCGGCAATTGTCAGCCCCGGACCGTCGGCCCGGAGCCCGATCCCGCGAACGCTCGCTCTTTTACAGGCGCGCCTTCGCCGCGGCGACCACGGCCTCGGCGGTAATGCCGAAGTGCTTGTAGAGTTCCTGATAGGGAGCCGACTCGCCGAAGCCGCTCATACCCACGAAGGCGACGGCCGTGGCGCCCGGATAGCCGAGCCAGCGGTCCCAGCCCTGACGGATGGCGGCCTCGACCGCGACGCGGACGCCGCTGCCGAGAACGGAAGCCTTGTAGGCGTCGTCCTGCGCCTCGAACAGCTCGAAGCTCGGGATCGACACCACGGCGGCGCCGATGCCCTCGGCCTGCAGCGCCTTGCGGGCCTCGGCGGCCAGCGAGACTTCCGAGCCGGTGGCGAGCAGCGTCACCTTGCGCTCGCCCTCGGCCTCCAGGATCACGTAGCCGCCGCGGGCGGAGCGGTTCTCCGCCGCATGCTCGGTGCGCAGGGTCGGCACGTTCTGGCGGGTCAGCGCGAGGACGGAGGGGCCGTTGACGCGCTCGAGCGCGATCTGCCAGCACTCCGCGGTTTCCACGGCGTCGGCCGGGCGCAGGGTCAGCAGGTTCGGGATGGCGCGCAGAGCGGCCAGATGCTCCACCGGCTGGTGGGTCGGGCCGTCCTCGCCGAGGCCGATCGAGTCGTGGGTCATCACGAAGATCGAGCGCTGCTTCATCAGCGCGGCGAGACGGATCGACGGGCGGCAGTAATCGGCGAACTGCATGAAGGTGCCGCCGTAGGGGATGACGCCGCCGTGCAGCGCCATGCCGTTCATGACGGTGGCCATGCCGTGCTCGCGCACGCCGTAACGGACGTAGCGGCCGTTGAACTCGCCGCGGCCCTTCACGTCGGCGGTGTTCTTCGCCTTGGTGTTGTTCGACGGGGTCAGGTCGGCGGAGCCGCCGATCATCTCCGGCACCGCCGGGACCAGGATGTCGAGCACGTTGCCCGAGGCGACGCGGGTCGCCCAGCTCGGCTTGTCCTCCGACACCTTCTTCTTGAAGGCGGCGATCAGCTCGTCCAGGCCGGCGGGAACGCCGCGGTCCATGGCCGCCTCGAACGCCTTGCGGGCGGAGGGGTCCATCGCCGCGACGCGCTGCGTCCAGTCGGCGTAGGCGGCGTCGGCGCGGGTGCCGGCGGCGCGCCAGGCGTCCAGCACGTCCTGCGGGACGACGAAGGCCTCGTGCGGCCAGCCGAGATTCTCGCGGGTGGCGGCCACCTCGTCGGCGCCCAGCGGCGAGCCATGGCAGCCGTGGGTGTTGGCCTTGTTCGGGGCGCCCTTGCCGATGATGGTGCGGCAGGCGATCAGCGTCGGCTTGTCGGAGGTCTGCGCGGCCTCGATGGCCTTGGCGACGGCTTCGGGATCGTGGCCGTCGACGGTCGCCGTGTTCCAGCCGTAGGAGCGGAAGCGGGCCGGCGTGTCGTCGGTGAAGCTGAGGTCGGTCGAGCCGTCGATGGAGATGTGGTTGTCGTCCCACAGCACGATCAGGCGGTTCAGCCCGAGATGGCCGGCCAGCGAGCAGGCCTCGTGGCTGACGCCCTCCATCAGATCGCCGTCCGACGCGATGACGTAGGTGAAGTGGTTGATCAGGTCGTCGCCGAAGCGGGCGTTGGTGATGCGCTCCGCCAGGGCGAAGCCGACGGCGGTGGAGACGCCCTGGCCCAGCGGACCGGTGGTCATCTCGATGCCCAGAGAGGGGTCGACCTCAGGGTGGCCCGGCGTCAGGCTGCCGAGCTGGCGGAAGCGCTTCAGCTCGTCGATGGTCATCCGCTCATAGCCGGTCAGGTAGCCCAGCGAGTAGATCAGCATCGAGCCGTGGCCGGCCGACAGGATGAAGCGGTCGCGGTCGGCCCAGGCCGGCTGCTTCGGGTTGAACTTCAGAAAGCGCGTGAACAGCACCGTGGCCACGTCGGCCATGCCCATCGGCATGCCGGGGTGGCCGGACTTCGCGGCCTCCACCGCGTCCATGGAAAGCGCGCGGATGGCGTTCGCCATGGTGGTGATGGGGGCGGGCGGGGTGGCGGCGGAAGCAGCGGACATCGGGCAGGGTTCCTGAAGAAATGTTCCCGTGGGCAGGCGGGCAATTCGAACGGGGTTGGGCCGAGCGGGGTCGGGCAACACCGATTGGGCGGGAAACCAGGGGTTCCCGCAGGACGCGCGCACCATGCAGAAGCCGTGTGCGCAGGTCAACACGGGAATGGGGATGGCGGCCCGGCTTTCCGCGCATTTTGGAGGGGCCGTTTCCACCGCAATCTGCGGCGTAATTCCGGTTGACGGCGCGGCATGGCCGGCCCAACTGTAGCGCTCGGCATTTTATGCATGTGCGAACTGCTGCCCGCCCGCCGTCCATCCGTCCGTCAAGGTTCCCCGCCCATGGATTCCCTGAAAGCCTCGCTCGACCGCCTCTCCAAGGCCGTGGATCGTCTGGAGCATGCCGCGTGTGCCCGCGAGGAACGGGTGGCCAAGCGCGAGCAGGAGCTGAGCGATTCCCTGCGCGAGGCCCGCATCGAGCAGGCGCGGGCCCAGGAGAACGCGGAAACCGTGTCGAAGCGTCTGGAGGCGGCCATCGGCCGTCTCGAAGCGGTTTTGGAGAATTGAGCCATGGCCCAGGTGGACATCGAGGTGAACGGGCGCGCCTACCGCGTCTTCTGCCAGGACGGCCAGGAGGCCCGCCTGCGTGAGCTGGCCGGCTTCGTCGACGCCAAGCTGAAGCAGGTGACCGGGGGCGGCAAATCCGGGTCGGAGGCGCAGATGCTCGTCCTCACCGCCATCGTCATGGCCGACGAGATGCAGGATGTGATGGCCGGTCGCGGCCTCGCCCCGCTGTCCACGGTCAACGAGGCCGAGGTGGCCGCCGCCGTGGACAATGTCGCTTTGCGCATCGAAGAGGTTGCCGCGCGGCTCGAGCGCGCCTAAGTTAGCTCTTGGAAGGTCGCTGCCTGGTTCGTCAGGTCGCAATAATCCCCAGGGCCGATAATCTTAGACTCTCGGGAGCTGTCCCTGTCCGGACCCTGGTCCGGGTACACGGCGCCCACCTGCTCTGCAGGTCATGGAGGATAAGCAATGCCAACGGCCAAGGCGGCACCTTCCGCCTCTCTCCTGATTTTCCCCGACGTTTCCAGGCGACGATGACCGACCCGCGCGCGGCCAAGGACGCCGCCCGAGCCCAGGCGCGCGCCCGGCGCGATTCCCTCAGCGACGACCAGATGCGCGCTTTTGCCGCGGATGCTCTGCGCGAGCGCTTCCTGGAGGAACTGGTCCGACCGGGGCTTCTCCCCGATGGCCCGGTTGCCGGTTACTGGCCGCTCGGTTCGGAACTCGACGTGCGGCCTTTGCTGCTCCATCTTAGGACGGGCGGGCTTAAGACAGGCGGGCGCTCCATCGCGCTTCCGGTGTCCGGGCCGCGCGGGCAGGCGTTGACCTTCCGTGACTGGGACCCGGCGCTGCCGCTGGCCGCCGGCCGCTACGGCATCCAGGAGCCGGGCGCCGACCGGCCCGAGGTGGTTCCGGCGGTGCTTCTGGTGCCGATGCTGGCCTTCGACCGCAGCGGGCACCGGCTGGGCTACGGCGCCGGCTACTACGACCGGACGCTGGACGCCCTGCGCGCAATCCGTCCCGTCCTGGCGGTCGGCATGGCCTTCGCCGCGCAGGAGATGGACGCGGTGCCCTGCGGGGCGCACGACGAGCGGCTCGATTGGATTCTGACGGAGCGCGAGACGCTCCGCTTTACGCAGTGAAGGTTGGGGACGATGCGGCTTTTGTTTCTCGGTGATGTGGTGGGGCGGTCGGGACGCGACGCGGTGATCGCGCACATGCCCATGCTGCGCGACCGGCTGGACCCCGACCTGACCGTGGTCAACGGCGAGAACGCCGCCGGCGGCTTCGGCATCACCGTGAAGATTGCCGAGGAGTTCTTCGCGGCCGGCGTGGACGTGGTGACGCTGGGCAACCACAGCTGGGACCAGAAGGAGCTGGTGGCGGCGATCGACCAGCAGCCGCGCATCATCCGCCCGCTGAACTACCCGGAAGGCACGCCGGGGCGCGGCTTCGTGCTTCTGCAGGCGCGGGGCGGGCGCAAGGTGCTGGTGATGAACGTGATGCTGCGCCTGTTCATGGACCCGATGGACGATCCCTTCGCGGCGGTGGACCGGGTGCTGCGCGCCCACCGGCTGGGTCCCAACGGCGCCGACTCCATCCTGGTCGACGTCCATGGCGAAGCGACCAGTGAGAAGATGATCATGGGCCATTTCTGCGACGGCCGCGCCTCGCTGGTGGTCGGCACGCACAGCCATGTTCCCACGGCGGACCATGTGGTGATGAAGGGCGGCACCGCCTATCTGACCGACGCCGGCATGTGCGGCGACTACGACAGCGCCATCGGCATGAAGAAAGAGGTCGCCATGGCCAAGCTGATCCGCAAGCTGCCGACCGAGCGGCTGAGCCCGGCGGAAGGCGAGGGCACGGTCTGCGGCTGCTACGTCGAGACGGACGACCGCACCGGCCTCGCCACCAGCATCCAGCCGGTTCGGCTGGGCGGGCGGCTGAGCCAGTCCATGCCGGTCCGGGGCTGAGCGGCGCCACCGGCTCCGGCCCCGCGGGGCGCAAAAGGGGCGCCCCAATACTGCCATATTGACTTTCTATATGGGTAGGTGTCGTCTCCGGCGCCTAGGGCGTGCGGTGGCGCACAAAGGCTGGTACATGTGTCCCACCGCTTACCAAGCTGTTTCACAAGACCTTGTATCTTTGAATCCATCTGGGGCTCGTTCGACGCATGGCCGGTCATAGCCAATTCAAGAACATCATGCACCGCAAAGGCGCGCAGGACGCCAAGCGGTCGAAGATCTTCAACAAGCTCGCCCGCGAGATCACCGTGGCGGCCAAGGGCGGCCTGCCGGACCCGGCGGCCAACCCGCGCCTGCGCGCCGCGATCACCGCGGCCCGCGTGCAGAACATGCCGCGCGACCGCATCGACCGCGCGATCAAGCAGGGCACGCCCGGCGGTGGCGATGACGCGAACTACGACGAGGTGCGGTACGAGGGCTACGGCCCCGGCGGCGTCGCGCTGATCGTCGAGGCGCTGACCGACAACCGCAACCGTACGGCGTCGGAAGTGCGCTCGGCCTTCACCAAGTATGGCGGTTCGCTGGGCGAGACGAACTCGGTCAGCTTCATGTTCAGCCGTGTCGGCGCGATCTATTACCCGGCCGCCGCGGCGGCCGCGGACGCCGTGTTCGAGGTGGCTCTGGAAGCCGGCGCCGAGGACGTGGCGTCCGACGAGAACGGCCACGAAGTCACCACCACGGTGGAGAATTTCGCGATCGTGCGCGACGCGCTGGAGGCCAAGTTCGGCGGTGCGGAAAGCGCGCGCCTGACCTGGAAGCCGCTGAACACCGTCGCTCCGTCCGAGGACGCCGCCGCCAGCCTGATGAAGCTGCTGGACGTGCTGGAGGACAACGATGACGTCCAGACCGTCGAAGGCAACTTCGACATCTCCGACGAGCTGATGCAGAAGCTGACGGCCTGATTTCAGGCCGCGGAGCGGAGGGAACCGGGGTGCTTGGGCAGGCCGGAAGGAACGGGGCGGCGCAACAGCCGCCCGTACGCCTGTTGGGGCTGGACCCCGGCCTCCGCCACACCGGCTGGGGCGTCATCGACGTGTCCGGCAACCGGCTGACCCATGTGGCGGACGGCGCCGTCCATTCCGACGGTGACCGTCCGCTGGCCGAACGGCTGTGCCAGATCCACGACGCGCTGACCGGGGTGCTGGAGCGCTACCGCCCCGACGAGGCGGCGGTGGAGGAGACCTTCGTCAACAACAACGCGGTGTCCACGCTGAAGCTGGGGCAGGCGCGGGCGGTGGCCCTGCTGGTCCCGGCGCTGGCCGGGCTGTCGGTGGCGGAATACGCCAACAACATGGTGAAGAAGGCCGTGGTGGGGCAGGGCCGGGCCGACAAGACGCAGGTGCAGGCCATGGTGCGCCTGCTGCTTCCCGGCTGCGCCATCACCACGCCGGACGCCGCGGACGCCCTGGCCGTGGCGATCTGCCACGCGCATCACCGCGCAAGCTGGCAGATGTGGCGGCGGAGCGACGTGCAGTCCCTCTCCCCTCCGGGGAGAGGGTGGCCCGTAGGGCCGGGTGAGGGGGATGCGCATGGCGGTATGTCCGGCACGCGCGCAACCCCCTCACCCCAACCCTCTCCCCAGAGGGGAGAGGGGGTGTTGCTGCCGGTTGCGAAGGACAAGCCGGCGCCTTTGCACACCAATCGGGCCGTTCAAATGCGGCGCGATTCCACCGAGGTGGAAAAGATCATATGGCAACGTTTGCGGAACGCGCAGATGGGGGCCAAATTCCGTCGGCAGGAACCTATTGTCGGCTTCATTGTGGATTTCGTCGCGCACGACCATCGGTTGGTGATCGAACTGGACGGCGGACAGCACGCCGATCAGGCGCCCTATGACGAGCGCCGGACGCGCATGCTGGAACAGGCCGGTTTCCGTGTGCTGCGCTTCTGGAACAACGACGTGAACGACAATCTGGAAGGCGTTCTCGAAACCATCCGCACGGTGCTTTCCGCGACCACCGTGTTGCGCCGTGATCCCCTCCAGCGTTTGAGGGACAAGGAGAATTCCCCATGATCGCCAAGCTCACCGGTGTCGTGGATTCGGTCGGGACCGACTGGGTGGTGGTGGACGTCAACGGGGTCGGCTACCAAGTCGCCTGCTCCAACCGCACGCTGTCGCGCATGACAGTGGGGGAGCGGCGGGCGCTGGTCGTCGAGACCTTCATCCGCGACGACCGGATCACCCTCTATGGCTTCGCCGATTCCGGCGAGCGCGACTGGTTCCGGCTGCTGACCACCATCCAGGGCGTCGGCTCGCGCCTCGCCTTGTCGATTCTCGGCGTGCTCGACCCGGACCAGCTCACCCGCGCCATCGCGGCGCAGGACAAGACGGCGCTCACCCGCGCCGACGGCGTGGGGCCGAAGGTGGCCGCGCGCATCGTCAACGAGTTGAAGGACAAGGTGGGCAACCTCACCCTCGGCGCCTCGGCTGCCGCCGCTCCGGCGGCGGGCGGCAAGGCGGCGCCGGCGGCGGGCGGCCCTGACAACATGGTCATGGCGGACGCCGTCTCGGCCCTCGTCAACCTCGGCTACGGGCGGTCGGAGGCGTTCGGCGCCGTCGTGGCCGCCGGGCGCAAGCTGGGCGACGGGGCCGGCGTGTCGGAGCTGATCCGCCATGGCCTCAAGGAACTCAGCCAATGACCGCCGACCAGAACGGCTCCGATCCCGACCGGCTGGTGCAACCGGGGCGGGGCGCCGGCGACTCCGGCGAAGCCTCGATCCGCCCGCTGTCGCTCGCCGAGTTCATCGGCCAGCGGCAGGCCCGCGAGAACCTGTCGATCTTCATCCAGGCCGCCCGTTCCCGCGGCGAGGCGTTGGACCATGTGCTGCTGTTCGGGCCGCCGGGCTTGGGCAAGACGACGCTGGCCCAGATCGTCTCGCGCGAGCTGGGGGTGGGCTTTCGCGCGACCTCCGGCCCGGTCATTGCGCGGGCCGGCGACCTCGCCGCGCTGCTGACCAACCTGCAGCCGCACGACGTCCTGTTCATCGACGAGATTCATCGCCTTAATCCCGCCGTGGAAGAGGTGCTCTATCCCGCCATGGAGGATTTCCAGCTCGACCTCATCATCGGCGAAGGCCCGTCGGCGCGGTCCATCCGGATCGACCTGCCGCCCTTCACGCTGGTCGGCGCCACCACCCGGTCCGGCCTGATCACGCGCCCCTTGCGCGAACGGTTCGGCATCCCCGTGCGGCTGCAATTCTACGAACCGGACGAGCTGGAGCTGATCGTCCGCCGCGCCGCGGCCGTGTTCAACATGCTCATCACGCCGGAAGGGGCGCGGGAGATCGCCAACCGCTCGCGCGGGACGCCGCGCGTGTCGGGACGGCTGCTGCGCCGGGTCCGCGACTTCGCCTCGGTGGCCGGTGTGCCGGAAGTGGACGCCCGCATCGCAGACGCCGCCCTGACCCGGCTGGAGGTCGACCGGCTCGGCCTCGACAGCATGGACCGGCGCTATCTCGGCATCATCGCCAACAACTACAACGGCGGCCCGGTGGGCGTGGACACGCTGGGCGCCGCACTCGGCGAGCAGCGCGACGTGCTGGAGGAGGTGGTGGAACCCTACCTGATCCAGCAGGGCTTCCTGCAGCGGACCCCGCGCGGGCGCATGCTGACCGACCAGGGCTTTCGCTATCTCGGCCTTAACCCGCCGTCGGCGCCGACCCGCCAGTTCGATCTGCTGGACCGGCTGTCGGAGGCGAACCCGGACCCGGAGGACGGCGATGTCTGACGGTACCGGGATGGCGAATCTCTCGGGCTGGTTTGACGAGAACGCGCAGCACAGGCTGCGCTTGCGGGTCTACTACGAGGACACGGACGCCGGGGGTCTGGTCTATCACGCCAACTACCTGCGCTTCTTCGAGCGGGCGCGCACCGAGATGCTGCGGCTGACCGGATTCACCAACGCCGGGCTGGCCGAAAGCGACGGTGTGTCATTTGCGGTACGACGGGCGGAGATCGATTTTGTCGCTCCCGCAAAGCTCGAGGATACGCTTGAAGTGGTGACGCGAATCACCGATACCGGCGGTGCCTCCTTCGCAGTTGCACAACTTGCCCGTCGCGACGGCCGCGACCTCGCGCGGGCGGTGATTCAGCTGGCGATGATCAATTTGGCCGGTAACCGGGCCGGACGTCCCGCGCGCCTTCCGGCGCCGGTCCGCGAGGCGCTCATCGATTTGTACAAAAGGCAGAAGCGAGACTGACTGCGATGGATCTGAATTCCGCCCAGGTGGTCGGGGCCGCGGCGAAGGCTCACGACATCACGATGTGGGGCCTGTTCTGGCAGGCCGACCTGATCGTCAAGGTCGTGATGCTGATGCTGCTGGTTGCCTCGGTGTGGTGCTGGGCCATCATCATCGAGAAGCTGATGCGCATCCGCCGCCTGAACGCGCAGGCGGACGCCTTCGAGGAGAGCTTCTGGTCCGGCGGCTCGCTGGACGCGCTGTACGACCGCATCGGCCAGAACCCGAGCGATCCGATGTCGGCGACCTTCGCCGCCGGCATGCGCGAATGGCGCCACGCCGCCGACCGCGGCATCGGCTCCATGAAGGGCTCGCTGCAGCAGCGGGTCGAGCGCGTCATGTCGGTGACCATCGGGCGCGAGATGCTGCGCGCCGAGCGCTACATGACCTTCCTGGCCTCGGTCGGTTCGACGGCCCCCTTCATCGGCCTGTTCGGCACGGTGTGGGGCATCATGAACTCCTTCACCTCCATCGCCGCGTCGGGCAACACCAGCCTCGCCGTCGTCGCCCCCGGCATCGCCGAGGCGCTGTTCGCCACGGCGCTGGGTCTCGTGGCCGCCATTCCCGCCGTGATCTCGTACAACAAGTTCACCACCGACCTCGGCCGCTACGCCGACCGGCTGGAGACCTTCTCGGGCGAGTTCTCGGCGATCCTGTCGCGCCACCTCGAGGAGCGGGGAGCCGCCTGACATGGGAGCCCAGCTCGCAGGAAAGGGCGGCCACGGTCGGGGCCGCCGCCGCGGATACCGCGCGATGGCCGACATCAACATGACGCCCTTCATCGACGTCATGCTGGTGCTGCTGATCGTCTTCATGGTCGCGGCACCGCTGCTGACCGTCGGCGTGCCGGTCGATCTGCCGAAGACCAACGCCGCCCCGCTGGAGGCGCAGAAGGACCCGCTGTTCGTGACCGTCCAGTCCGACGGCCGGGTCTATGTGCAGGAGACGGCGGTGGAGACGGCCAACATGGTGCCGCTGCTGATCGCCGTCACCAACAACAACCCAGACGCCCGCATCCTGGTGCGCGGCGACGCGAAGATCGCCTACGGCAAGATGCTGGAGGTGATGGGCACCATGAGCGCCGCCGGCTTCAAGAAGGTCGGGCTGGTCGCCGAGATGCCCAGCGGGCCGGGCGCCACCGGGCCGCGCGTCGGCGGCTCGGCGCAGCGCTGAGACGCCACGGCGAGTTGAAGGCTGACCCATGCGCAAACCCCTGATCGCCTCGGCAACGCTGCACGTCGCGCTGGTCGCGCTGTTCGTGCTCGGCATGCCGCCCAGCGATCGCAAGCTGGACATCCCCGAGTCCATCCCGATCGAGATCGTGGACATGGGCGAGGTGACGCAGGCCGCGCGCGTCGACAAGGGCGAGCCCAAGCCGTCGGCGCCCAAGCCGCCGGTTCCCGAGGCCAAGCCGAGCCCGCCGGCCCCCGCGCCGCCGGAGCCGGCCAGCGAGCCGCCGCCCCCGCCGCCGCCCCGGCCCGAGCCGAAGGTTCCGGAGCCGCCCAAGGTTGCCCAGGTGACGCCGCCCCCGGCGCGCGAACCGCCGCCGCCGCCCAAGCCGGCACCGCCCCCGCCGCCGCCCGATCCGGAGCCGGCGCCGGTGGTCAAGCCGCCCGAGCCCAAGCCGGAACCGAAGCCGCAGCCTCCGAAGCCGGAGCCGCCCAAACCGGAACCGCCGAAGCCTGAGCCTCCCAAGCCCGAGCCCCCGAAGCCGGAGCCGAAGAAGCCCGAGCCGCCGAAGCCGGAACCGGCCAAACCGGAACCGCCCAAGCCCGAGCCCAAGAAGCCCGAGCCGGCCAAGCCGGAGCCTCCGAAGGCCGAGCCGAAGAAGCCGGAGAAGCCGCCGGAGAAGACCGACGCGTTGGCCGACCTTCTGAAGAACGTTCAGAAGAACGCCCCGGCCAAGCCGGCGGCGTCCGAGAGCAAGGCCGACGCCAAGCCGACCCAGCACGCCGCCGCATCGGCGGCGCCCTCGACGGCGCCCTCAGGGGCGGCCAAGGCGGTGAACGGACCCGACAAGCCGTTCAAGCCGTCCGGGCGCGCCATCGACGGCATCCGCGGCGCGGTGAGCAAGAACTGGAACTTCGACCCGGGCCGCAAGGACGCCGGGAACATGCAGGTGGAGATCATCGTTGAGCTGGGCCGCGACGGTTCGGTCCTCAACGCGACGATCAACGAGAGGTACCGCTCCCGCTACATGTCGGACGCGGCCTTCCGGGCATCGGCCGACGCCGCGCTGCGCGCGGTGAAGCGGGCCAGCCCCCTGCCCATCAGCGAGTTTTCCGGCGACTTCACGCCCGCCCGGTATGAAGAGTGGCGTTACTTCGTGTTCAATTTCGACCCGAGGGACATGTTCTGACGATGACGAAGAAGACGAGGCTCCTGCTGAAGGCCGCCGGTTGCGCCGGCGCCCTGCTGCTCGCCCTCGGCGTCGCGGCGCCCGCCCCGGCCCGCGCCGAGGTGCGAATCGACATCACCAAGGGCGTGGTCGAGCCGCTGCCGATCGCCATCACCAGCTTCGCCGGTGCCGGCGGGCGCGAGGCGCAGGTCGGCTCGGACATCTCCAAGGTGGTCGCCGCCGATCTGGAGCGGTCGGGCCTGTTCCGGCCGCTCGACCCCAAGGGCTTCCTGCAGACCCCCGACCAGCTCCGCTCCGGCGAGCCGCGCTACCAGGACTGGCGCGCCGTCGGCGCCCAGGCGCTGGTCGCCGGCAACACCACCGCCATGGGCGACGGCCGCATGAAGGTCGACTTCCGCCTGTGGGACGTCGCCGCCGGCCAGTACATGCAGGGGCTGAGCTACACCGCGACCGCCGACAGCTGGCGCCGCATCGCCCACATTATCGCCGACGCCATCTACAAGCGGCTGACCGGCGAAGAGGGCTATTTCGACACGCGCATCGTCTATGTGGCCGAATCCGGCCCGGCCAACGCGCGCAAGAAGCAACTCGCCATCATGGATCAGGACGGTGAGAACCATCAGTTCCTGACCGACGGCAAGAACCTCGTCCTGACGCCGCGCTTCTCGCCGGCGACCCAGGAAATCACGTACATGTCGTACTTCAACAAGAAGCCGCGTGTGTACCTGTTCAACATCGACAGCGGTCGCCAGGAAGTCCTCGGCGACTTCGTCGGCATGACCTTTGCCCCGCGCTTCTCGCCGGACGGCAACAAGGTCGTCATGAGCATGGCGCAGAACGGCAACACCGACATCTACGCCCTGGACCTGCGGACCCGCCGCCAGACCCAGCTCACCGATTCGCCGGGCATCGACACCGGCCCCAGCTACTCGCCGGACGGCCAGCGCATCGTCTTCGAGTCGGACCGCGGCGGCAGCCAGCAGCTCTACATCATGAACGCGGACGGTTCGGGGCAGAAGCGCCTGACCTTCGGCGAGGGCCGCTACGGCACGCCGGTGTGGTCGCCGCGCGGCGACCTGATCGCCTTCACCCGCCAGCGGGGCAGCAGCTTCGCGCTCGGCGTGATCCGTCCGGACGGCACCGGCGAGCGCATCCTGACCGAGTCGTTCCACGTGGAAGGCCCGACCTGGGCGCCGAACGGCCGCGTGCTGAGCTTCTTCCGCGATGTTCCGGCCGGGGACGGCCGCGGGCGAAGCGCGAAGCTCTACACCATCGACGTGACGGGCGCAAACGAACGCCGTGTGATCACTCCGCTCGACGGCTCCGATCCCGCATGGTCGCCCTTGATTCCCTAGTGGAGTAGCCCTATTTTGCGCGCGCAAGAACGACGCTCAAGACGAAGGCCGGAAGTCGGTACTTCCGTCGGGGTCTGGCGGAAGTCGGCGGCGTTCTTCCTCCACAATCCGGTCAAAACATATCGTGTCGCTTAGGGGGTCATTTAACATGCGTATCAAGTATCTGAGCCTGATCGCGGCCGTCGCTCTGGTTGCCGCTTGCGAAACCGCTCCGAAGGATGCCGGCAACGCCAACGCCAATGGCGCCGCCACGTCCAGCCAGATCCGCCCGGGCTCGCAGGAAGACCTGGTCGTCAACGTCGGCGACCGCGTGTTCTTCGGTCTCGACCGCTACGACCTGGCTCCGGAGGCTCGCGCCACCCTGGACCGTCAGGCTTCCTGGCTGAAGCAGTACCCGAACGTCACCGTGACCGTCGAAGGCCACGCTGACGAGCGCGGCACCCGCGAGTACAACCTCGCCCTGGGTGAGCGTCGCGCCAACTCGGTGAAGAACTACCTCGTCGCCGGCGGCATCAACGCCTCGCGCGTCAAGGTCATCTCCTACGGCAAGGAGAAGCCGGCGGTCCTCGGCTCGAACGAGGCCTCCTGGGCGCAGAACCGCCGTGGCGTGACCGTCGTCGACTAACGACGGCGCCCGTCCGGGTTCCAAGGAAAACGCCGCTCCGGAGCGATCCGGGGCGGCGTTTTTCTTTTGGGACGGTGGGGAGGGTTGGGGTGTGGACAAAGTCCCCATCTCTGAATGCAGAACGCAAAAAACCACGCAAGCCGGTCAACGGCTGCGCTTCAGCAATCTCAAAGAAACAACGAAGGGGGAGGATGGTGCTGCCAGAGAGGATTGAACTCTCGACCTCTCCCTTACCAAGGGAGTGCTCTACCACTGAGCTACGGCAGCGCCGGGACGGTGTCTGTGGCCGGGAAGAACTTGCGGCCAACCGTCGAAGTGGCGCGGGTTATGCCATAGGCTTTGCGCCGATGCAAGCGATGAAGTGCCTTCGCGGCAAAGAAAAATGGGCGGGGAATTCCCCGCCCATGGTCACGTCCGTTTCCCGGTCGATCAGTCGGAGCCGCCCTGGTTCAGCGCCCCGGCCTCACCGCCCGCCACGGCGTTGCCGAAGGCGCTCGGCGGCGGCAGGACGGCCTCCGCGCGGAAGTCGGGGACGATGTTGGACAGGATCGTCATCACCCGCTCCGCGTCCCCGGCCCGCGCGGCCGTTTCCAGCTCGCCCAGGGCGCGGTTGATAAGGGCGTAGTCGATCACGCGGGGGGAGGCGAGGAACACGCCGTCGGCCTCCGTGCGTGTCGGAGCCTCGGTCGAGGTCAGGATCTCCTCGAACAGCTTCTCGCCCGGGCGCAGGCCGGTGAACTCGATCTTGATGTCGTGGCCGGGCCGGTAGCCGGCCAGCCGGATCATCTGCCGGGCGAGGTCGACGATCTTCACCGGCTCGCCCATGTCGAGCACCAGCACCTTGCCACGCTCCTCCAGGCGGGCCACGCCGTGGGCAGAGGCCTGGAGCACCAGTTCCACCGCCTCGCGCACCGTCATGAAGTAACGACGCATGTCGGGGTGGGTGACGGTCAGCGGGCCGCCCTTGGCGAGCTGGCGGGTGAACAGCGGCACCACCGACCCGCTGGAGCCCAGCACGTTGCCGAAGCGGACCGTCATGTAGCGGGTTGCCGTCTCGCCGCCGTCGCGCGGCGGCAGCATGTCGAGCGCCTGGCAGTAGCATTCGGCAAAGCGCTTGGTGGCGCCCATCACGCTGGTCGGGCGGATCGCCTTGTCGGTGGACACCAGGACCATCGCCTGACAGCCGTTGGCCCGCGCCGCGTCGGCGACATTGCGGGTGCCGATGACGTTGGTCAGCGCGCCTTCCGACGGGTTGGCCTCCACCAGCGGCACATGCTTCAGGGCCGCGGCGTGGAAGACCATGTGCGGGCGTTGCGTCTGGAACAGGCGGAAGATGCGGTCGCGGTCGCGCACGTCGGCGATCACCGCCTGGAGCGCCAGGGCGGGGAAGCGCTCCCGCACCTCCATCTCGATGCTGTAGAGGTTGAACTCCCCGGCATCGACGAGGGTCAGCGTCTCCGGCTGGAGGGCGGCGATCTGGCGGACCAGCTCGCTGCCGATGGTGCCGCCCGCTCCGGTGACGACGACGCGCCGTCCGGTGACGAGGCTGGCGATGGCGCCGCGGTCGAGAACCGCCTGGGGACGGCCCAGAAGATCCTCCAGCGCGATCGGGCGCACCTCGATCTTGCCTTCCCCCAGCGCCGACTTGAACTCGGTCAGGCTGGGCAGGCGGGCCATGGACAGGCCCAGCGATTCCGCCTGTTCCAGCAGGTCGCGCAGCACGGTGCCGGGCACGTCGGCCTGACCCTTGGCGACGATCAGGCGTTGCGGGCGGTCGCCGCGCTGCGCCAGATCCTCGACCACGCGGGGCAGGTCGTCGGGGCCGCCCAGGACGGGCACGCCGCGGATGGCGTGGCCGATGCGCCGGTTCTTGTCGTCCAGCAGGCCGACCACCCGGTAGGCGGCGCCGGCGTTCTGGTCCAGCGAGCGGATGAACAGTTCCGCCGCGTCGCTGACGCCCAGCAGGAGCACCGGAATGCGCGGCACCCCCGTCGAATCCCGGTCATGCAGGCCCAGCCGGCGGTCCTTCACGAGACGGTAGGCGAAGCGCGGGCCGCCCAGCAGGACGAGCTGCACGAACCACAGGATCACCGGCAGGGAGCGGGGCAGGGCCTCCAGCCGGGTCAGCAGGAACATGACCGCCAGGAAGCACAGCACGACCGTCGTGACCGCGCGCAGGAGCTGCGCCAGATCGGGGACGGAGGCGTAGCGCCAGATGCCGCGGTACAGGCCCGAGAAGCGGAACACCACCGCCGCGATCAGCACCAGGATGGGCAGTCCCGTCAGCAGCGGGTCTCTGTATTCCTGGAACGCCTGCTCGCCCACACGCAGATACAGAGCCACGACCAGGGCGGCGGCCGTCATCGTCAGATCGTGCAGGTAGACGAGGGACGCCCGCGGAGACGGGATACGCATGCGCTTTACCTTAGACTATCGCTTCGCCGGGGCCGTTCCCTTTCGGAAAATCCCAGCCCCATCCTGGCCGTTCAGCCGCGCACAGCTTTGAACCATTCGGCGGTCAGGCGCAAGCCGTACGCGGGGTAGCAGGGCGGACGCCAGTTCAGAGCGCGGCGGATGGCCCCGTCGTCGATCACCAGCGAGCCGGCGACGCGGTCCAGCATGGCCTCCCGCCGGGCCAGCCGCGCGGCGAGCGCCAGCAGGGACGGCGGCACGGGCAGAAGGCGCGCGGGCTTGCCCAACGCCTCCGCGATGGCCCGCACCAGCTCCGCCGTGGACATCGGTCGTCCGTCATGGACCAGGAACCGCCCGCCCGCCGCCTGCGGGTGGGTCAGGCATTCCTGGATGGCGTCGGCGAGATTGCCCACGAAGATCAGGCTGCGCCGGTTCTCCAGGGCGCCCAGCGGCAAGGGGATGCCGCGGTCCACCGCCTGCATCAGCCGCAGGAAGTTGCCGCCCACGCCGGGGCCGTAGACCAGCGGCGGACGGATCACCACGGCCTCCAGCCCGGTGCGGGCCGAGATCTCCGCCAGCGCCCGTTCGGCCTCCAGCTTGGAGATGCCGTAGGGGGAATGGGGATCGGGCTCCGTCTCCTCGCTCAGCTCGTCGGGGCGGCTCTCGTCGGCCAGCGCCTTGACGCTGCTGAGATAGACCATCCGCTTGACGCCCGCGGCGGCGGCGGCCTCGGCCAGCACGCGGGTGCCGGCGGTGTTGACGCGGCGGAAGGCGGCCAGCGGATCGGATTCGCGGTCGCGCATGACGTGGACGCGGGCGGCCAGATGGACCACCGCGTCCATGCCCTGGAGCGCGTTGCCCCAGGCGGTGGCGGGACCGATGTCGCCGATGGTGACGGTGTCGGCGGCGTGCGGAACCGGAATGTCGGGGCGGCGCACGACGGCGCGCACGCTGTGCCCGCGCTCCACCAGCAGGGGGATGACCGTCCGCGCGACGAAACCGGTGGCCCCGGTGACCAGGACGCGCATCACGCGGCCGCCCGCACAGGCCGCGCCAACAGGGCCAGCAGCAGCACGACCGCGCCACCTCCCGCCGGCAGCACCGTCCAGCCGAGCGCCAGCGACGCCACCGCCAGCAGCAGCAGCGTGCCGTTCAGCGCCAGGACCAGCCGAACCACCTGGGCGTGGTTGCGCCCGCGCTGGGTGGCCTTCTGATAGAAATGCTCACGGTGGGCCTGCCAGACCTTCTTGCCCTCGGCCAGACGACGCAGCAGCGTGATGGTGGCGTCGGCCAGGAAATAGGCGGGGATCAGCAGGGCGGCGACCCACAGCCCCGACGCCGCCAGGACCAGCAGCAGCCAGCCCAGCGTGAAGCCCAGCGGCACGCTGCCGACATCGCCCATGAAGAGCTTGGCGGGGTGCCAGTTCCACACCAGGAAGCCCAGCGCCGCTCCCGCCGCGGCCAGCCCGTAGAGGGCCAGCGCCGGGTCGAGCGCGCCGAGCGCCGCGACCAGCGCCAGCCCCGCGCCGATGGACGCCGCCTCGCTGCCGGCCAGACCGTCGATGCCGTCCATGAAGTTGAACAGGTTCACGAACCACAGCCAGCCGACCGCGGCCACCAGCCGGTCCGCCCAGAAGGGCAACAGTCCCTGGAAAACCAGACCGTCTCCGGGAAGAGGGCCGCCGGGAAGCGCGCCCCCGGGAAGCGCGGTCAGCCCCGCGACCACCGCGGCGATCTGGGCGAGGAATCGCGGCGCCGGACCCAGCCCGCGCCGGTCGTCCATCCAGGACACCGCCATCAGCGCCACCGCTCCGGCCAGAATCGGCAGCGCGCGCAGCGGATGGTCCGCCGTCATCGCGATGAGCGTCCAGACGGGCAGCAGCGTCAGCATGACGCCCCAGCCGCCACCGCGCGGCGTCGGAATGGAATGGCTGGAACGGTCGTTCGGGTGGTCGAGGATCGCCTTGCGCCGCAGGTAGGCGAGCACGCGTCCGGTGAGCAGCCAGGACAGCGCGAAGCTGCCGGCCAAGGCGAGGAATAATGCCAGGGGGCCGCTCATGATGCCTCCGCGACCGGGGCGGTGCCGGGCTGGGTGGACGCCAGCAGCCGATGGTACAGCTCGACCGTCTTCGCGCCCACCCGGTCGGACGCCATGTCGGATTCGACCAGACGCCGGCTGGCGGCGCCGAAGCGCCGGCGCAGGGCGGAGTCGCGCACCAGCACCTCCAACGCCCCGGCCAGGGCCGCGGCGTCGTCGGGCGGGACCAGCAGGGCGTTCTCGCCGGCGTGGGCCACCTCGCGGCATCCCGGCACGTCGGTGGCGACGATGGCCCGTCCGCAGGCCGCGGCCTCCAGCAGGCTCTTCGGCAGCCCCTCGCGGCGGGAGGCCAGCACGGCGATGTGGCAACGCGCCCAGACCTGCCGCACGTCGGCGCTGTGGCCGGGCAATTCGACGCCGGGCAGGGCGGCCCAGCGGTCCAGTTCGGCCTGGGTCACGGAGGTCGGGTTTTCCGGATCGGGCGTGCCGGCCAGCAGCAGCCGGACGTCAAGCCCCTTGGTCCGCAGGGTCTGCTGCGCCTCGACCAGCGGACCGACGCCCTTGTCGGCGAGCAGCCGGGCGACGCAGCCCACCGTCACCGGCGGCTCCGGCGGCTCGGGAAGCACCTGATAATGGGCGGTGTCGACGCCGGAGCCGCGGATGATCCAGGCGCGCTCGTCGGGAAGCAATCCGGCGGCCACCAGAGTCTGCCGGTCGTCCTCGTTCTGCAGGATGGTCAGGCTGTTCGGGCGCTTCAGCACGGTGCGCAGCAGCGGGCGGGCGGCGGCCCCGGCGACGCGGGACTTCAGCCCGCCGGTGCCGAGGAAGGCGGAGCCCAGCCCGGTCAGCGCGTTCACCACCGCCGGCACCCCGGCCAGCCCGGCGGCCAGCCCGCCCAGCAGCACCGGCTTCATGGCGACATGGTGGACCAGATCCGGGGCCTCCCGCCGGTACAGCGCGGCGATCTCCGCCACGGCGGACAGGGCGCCCGCCGGGTTGATGCTGCGGCGCTGCCAGGACAGGGGCAGCACGCGGAAACCCTCCGCCTCGATGCGGGGGCCGTGCTTGTCGACGCGGGTGGCGACGGCGACCTCGAACCCGGCCTCGCGGGCGGCGCGGGCCATGGGCAGGCGGTGGGACCAGAAGTACCAGTCCTCCGTCACCAGATAGATCAGCTTGCGGCCGGCGTTTGCGGGTCTGCTGCTCACGGGGCGGGCCTCAGGCAATGCCGTGATAGTCCTTGTACCACGCGATGAAGCGGGGCAGGCCGACGTCGATCGGCGTCTTCGGCTCATAGCCCAGGTCGAGGCGGCTCGCCTCGATGTCGGCGGTGGTTTCCGGCACGTCGCCCATCTGCAACGGCTCCATGACCTTCACCGCCTCGCGGCCCAGCGACTCTTCGATGATGCCGATGAAGCGCATCAGATCCTCGGTCCGGTTGTTGCCGAGGTTGTAGACGGTGTGCGGCGCGCCGTTGGCGTCGGCCGCCGCCGGGCGGTCCAGCGCCGCCAGCACGCCCGCGGCGATGTCCTCGACGAAGGTGAAGTCGCGCTTCATCCGGCCCTCGTTGAAGACGCGGATCGGGCGGCCCGCCATGATCGCGTCGGCGAACAGATAGGCGGCCATGTCCGGGCGTCCCCAGGGGCCGTAGACGGTGAAGAAGCGCAAGCCGGTCGCCGGAAACTTGTAGAGGTGGCAGTAGGCGTAGGTCATCATTTCCGCCGCCTTCTTCGTCGCGGCGTAGATGGACATGGGGGAGTCGACGCGGTCCTCCACCGAGAAGGGCATCTTCTTGTTGGCGCCGTAGACGGAGGAGGTGGAGGCGTAGACGAAATGCTTCAGCTTCGGCATGCGCCGCGCGGCTTCCAGCATCGCCACCTGGCCGGTGACGTTGGCGTCCACATAGGCGTAGGGGTTCTCCAGCGAATAGCGCACGCCGGCCTGGGCGGCCAGATGCACGACGCCGGTCGCCTCGGCGAAATCGGGGTCCAGCGCCTCGATGGCGGTGCGGTCGGACACGTCGGTCTTGACGAAACGGAAGCCGGGTCGGGCGGCGAGGCGGGCCAGCCGTGCCTCCTTCAACGCCACGGAATAGTAGTCGTTGAGGTTGTCGATCCCCAACACCGTCTCGCCGCGATCCAGCAAGGCCGCCGCGACGTGCGAGCCGATGAAACCGGCCGCGCCGGTGACCACGATCGTCATATCCACCACCCTTGACGGGCGCGCGCCGGCCAGACCCAGGGATGAAAGGAATGCGCGCGCCTCCAGCCCGTCTTATGCCCGAGCCCGTGGCAGGACGCCAGTCCGCAAAAATCCTCCACCGCTTGACAGCCGCCGGGCGCACCCGATCTACTGCCGCAACCTTAATCACGTTGCCGAGCCGGACATCCATGCCGCCGAAAAAGAATCCAGCGAACCTCAACCCGCTGCAGCTCAAGACGCTGACCCTTCTTCAGGAGCTTGCCCGTCTGGAGCAGAAGCCGGTCGAGGGGGAGGAAGGGGCCTTCCAGGTCACCAATCTGCCGCACGCCCATGGCAACCATTTCCATCTGGGCAGCGCGGTCGTCGCCTCCCGCGACGCCACCGGCCTGACCAACGAGGCCGTCTGGACCATTCTTGAGCGCAAGGGCATGCTGCGCCGCGATGCCGGTTACGGGGTCGTGACCGCCGAGGGCATGGCCTACGAGACGGGGCTGCGCGACAGCATCCTGCACCGGTCCGACCACTAAGGGCGAGGGCGCGCGCCGTGTGCGGCATCTGCGGCTTCCTGGCCGGCCCCAGCTCCGGAGCGGGCTCCGAGTTCGGGCTTGAGGCCACAGCACGGCGCATGGCCGACACCATCGCCCACCGCGGCCCCGATGGGGACGGCGTGTGGGCCGACGGGGAGGCCGGGGTCGCGCTCGGCCACCGGCGGCTCGCCATCGTGGAACTGTCGCCGCTGGGCCGCCAGCCGATGGAGTCGGCGGACGGGCGCTGGGTCATCGTCTACAACGGCGAGATCTACAATTTCCAGGACCTGCGGGCGGAACTCGAAGCCGCCGGCCACCGGTTCCGCGGCCATTCGGACACCGAAGTGCTGTTGGAGGGCTGCGCCGCCTGGGGCGTGGAACGCACCGTGCGGCGGCTGGTCGGCATCTTCGCCTTCGCCCTGTGGGACCGGCGCGAGCGCACCCTTTACCTCGTGCGCGACCATCTGGGCGTGAAGCCGCTCTATTGGGCGCGCATGGGCGGGGCGCTGCTGTTCGGCTCCCAGCCGAAGGCGCTGCGCGCCCATCCAGCCTTCGCGGCGGAGATCGACCGCGATGCCCTGTCCGCCTATCTCCGTTTCAGCTACGTCCCAGCGCCACACAGCATCTACCAGGGCGTCCACAAGCTGGAGCCGGGCAGCATCCTGACCGTCCGTCCGGGACGCGAACCCGAGCGCACCGTCTATTGGGACGCCGGTGCGGCGGCACGGGCCGGCATCGCCGACCGGCTGTCGCTGTCCGACGCCGAGGCGACGGACGCACTGGAGTCCCTGCTCAAGGATGCGGTCGGGCGGCAGATGATGGCCGACGTGCCGCTGGGCGCCTTCCTGTCCGGCGGGATCGACAGCTCCACCGTCGTCGCGCTGATGCAGGCGCAGAGCACCCGGCCCGTGCGCACCTTCACCATTGGGTTCGGCGAGGATGGCTACGACGAGGCGGTGCACGCCCGCGCCGTCGCCGCGCATCTCGGCACCGAGCACACCGAGCTTCGGGTGGAGGCCAGCCACGCGCTGGAGGTCATTCCCAAGCTGGCCGACTGGTACGACGAACCCTTCGCCGACAGCTCGCAGATCCCGACGCTGCTGGTGTCGGAGATGACCCGGCGCTCCGTCACCGTGGCCCTGTCCGGCGATGGCGGGGACGAGCTGTTCGCCGGCTACAACCGCTATCTCACGGCGCCCGCCCTGTGGCGGCGCATGGCGCCTTTGCCCGCCGGGCTGCGCCGGGGCGCCGCCGGGCTGATCCGCGCCGTCCGGCCCACGGGCTGGGACGCGCTGGCCGGGCTGATCCCCGAGGGGCGCCGCCCGCGCCAGACCGGCGACAAGCTGCACAAGCTGGCCGGCGTGCTGGACGCCGCCGGGCCGGACGCCATCTACCGCCGTCTGGTCAGCCAGTGGCAGGACCCCGACGCGCTGGTCCGCGGCGGGCGGGAGCCGCATGGTCCGGCCTGGGACGATGGGCTGGCGGCGGGCATCCCGGATTTCGTCGAACGGATGCAGCATCTCGACAGCGTCACCTATCTGCCGGACGACATCCTGGCGAAGGTGGACCGCGCCAGCATGGGCGTGTCGCTGGAGGCGCGCGTGCCGCTGCTCGACCATCGGGTGGTGGAGTTCGCCTGGCGCGTGCCGCAATCGCAGAAGCTGCGCGACGGCAAGGGCAAGTGGCTGCTGCGCCAAGCGCTCTACCGCCATGTCCCGCCGGCCCTCGTGGAGCGGCCCAAGGCCGGCTTTGCCATCCCGCTGGACGGCTGGCTGCGCGGCCCGCTGCGCGACTGGGCGGAGGATTTGCTGGACGAGGGGCGGTTGCGCCGGGAAGGCTTCTTCGACCCCGCGCCGATCCGCGCCTGCTGGGCGGAACATCTGGCCGGGACCCGCAACAACCAGCACCGGCTCTGGAACGTGCTGATGTTCCAGGACTGGAACCGCCGCTGGGGCAGCGCCTCCGCCCCGGCCCCGCTTGCCGCGAGCGCCGCATGACGACCGACGAGACGACCAAGACACCCGCTGCACCGCCGAAAAAGGACGACAAGCAGGACCGGCTCGCCGCCCGCTTGCGCGAGAACCTGCGCAAGCGCAAGGAACAGGCGCGCGGGCGCGAAAAAGACGGACAGCAGGCCTGATCCATCATGTACGCAGTTCAGATTGAGGTGGTGGGAACCTGCAACCTCCGGTGCCCTTCCTGCGCGGTCGGCAACGCTGAAGGTGGGCGGCGGAGCGGCAGCATTGGCGGCACCATGCCGCTCAACCGGCTCCGGCAGACCCTCGACTGGGTGGACGGCTGGATCGAACGCGACCCGGCCGAGGTTATGGTCTGCCTTTACAGCTGGGGCGAACCTTTCATCCACACGGCCTTGCCGGATCTGATCGCCGAGGTGAAACGGCGCGGCTATGTCGCCGGGATTTCCAGCAACCTCAACCATGTCCGCAACCTCGACGCGGTTCTTCAGGCCGGGGTGGACGAGATCGTCGTCAGCCTGTCGGGCTTTTCCCAGCCAATTTACGAAGAGGGCCACGCCGGCGGGGATATCGAGACGGTCAAGCGCAACATGGCGGCGCTGTCCGAGGCGATCGACCGGACGGGCAGCGCGGCCCGTGTCCTCGTGCACTACATCACGTACCGACACAATGCCGGGGCGGACGAATTCTCCGCCATGGCGGCCTATTGCGAAGAGCTTCGATTCGAGTTCGTGCCGTCCCTGGCCTTCTTTGCTCCGGTCGAGAAGCTTGTGGAAATGGCGAGCGGCCGCGTTTTCCCCAACGACGCCCCGATCCTGAGCCGGCTGGTGGTGCCGGTTGAGGAGCAGCTTCGGATTGCCGCGGCAGCGCCGGCCGGCGGTTCCTGCTCGCTCATCGAAGAGCGCATCGACATCGATGTGGACGGTGCGTTGAAGCTGTGTTGCTCAAGCTACGACCGCCAGTTCAACGTCGCGCCCGCCTTCGACGGTCTGGCGGTGGAGGAGGTGAACCAGCACCGCCGGGAAAGTGCGCTTTGCGAATCCTGCGGGTCACGCGGAATCGATCGCATCTTCACACGGGCTGATTACGCGGAGTGGTGCGCGCGGGCCAATCCTGTTTTCGAGGCGCTGGAGGTGCCGGTGCGGTGCGTCGGTCCGCACCTGATCGCGCATGACCGCCCGACGGAGAGCATGTTGCTCGCCCTCGTCAACGATGCCTTGATCGGCGGGCGTCTGGCGGAAGCCAAGGCGTCCTTTTCCGAATTGGAGCGGCGGCTGGAAAGCAAGTATGGACCGCGAGGGACGAGCATCGAGTCTGTCGCCGACTATGTCCGGGGCGGGGGACGGAAGTTCGGGCGTGAGATTCCCATCGATCCGCTCGGACTCTTCTGCGCGGCGGGGCTGGTCGCGCACATGCATGATGGGGACACCCCGCGGGCGCGTGTGATCTTCGAGACCTTGCGGGACATGGCCGACCGGTTGGTCGGAGCAGGAATATATGGCCGGACGGCGCGGGCCATGCAGCCGCAGATCGCCCAGTCTTGCGCCGCCTTGGCCGAGCCGCCGCCGGCAGAGGCAGCGAGCCCGGGGAACGCCTCGGCTCCCGCTCCATCGCCGTCGTTCCTGCGGCGGGCGGCTCGCCGATTGCGGGCAGCGCTCACATCCTGAACGTTCTGCGACGACCGATTTGCCGCATTGGGTTCGCTCCGGCGCCCACGCTATCGTTGGCTTTCCTTCAAAGCGGCAAAAGCGAAACGGCGGGGCAGGGCGATGGCGATTGATGCGGTGAAGGCGCCCCCGGCGCGCCTGTGGGGCTATGGCTGCATCGTCGCCTCCGCCCTGCTGTTCGGCGTGGCCGGGACGGCGGCCAAGATGATGTTCGTCGCCTCCATGCCGCCGCTGGTCATGATCGCGGTGCGCGCCATGGTGTCCGCCGCCGTGCTGGCTGTGATCATGCTGGCGCTCGGCCGGCCGATCCGGGTGCGGCGGGCGGACCTGCCGTTCCTGGGGGAGCTGGCGGTCTGGCTGACGCTGGTCAACCTGACCTTCTTCTACGCCATCGCCCTGACCAACGTGGCGCTGGCGCTGATGCTGGAATACACCGCGCCCATGCTGATCGTGGCCGCCGGGCTGGTGTTGGGCACCCACCGGATGAATTGGGCGGTGGCGCAGATCCTGGCGGGCAACGCCGCCGGCTGTTTCCTGCTGGTCGGCGCCTACGACCCGGCCCTGTGGTCGGGCAACGCGCTGGGGGCGGCGGTGGGCATGCTCTGCGCCGTGTGCTTCGCCGCGTACAACGTCCGCTGCGCCCACGGCCACCGGCGGGGGCTGGACAGCTGGTCGATGACCTTCTGGCCCTTCTTCCTGTCGGCGCTGTTCTGGCTGCTCGCCACCCCTGCCATTGATTACGCGGCGGTTGAGGTGACCTGGGAGACGGTGGGCTTCGTGCTGTTCATCGGCGTCTTCGGCACGGTGGCGCCCTACTGGCTCTATCTGGAAGGGCTGAAGACCATCGAGCCGTTCCCGGCGACGGTGATCGGCATGCTCGATCCCGTCTTCGCCGGGGTGACGGCCTTCCTGCTGCTGGGCGAAACCTTCGAGCCGCCGCAACTCGCCGGGATGGTGGTGGTCTGCGCGGTGATCGTCTTCCTGAAGCGCAACGAGTCCGCCGTGCAGGCTATTCCGCGTCCCGCCGCAGAGCCTTCCTGAGCCAGATCTGCGTGTGCCCCGGCGGGTAGCCTTCCATCTCCGCCCACACCTCGTAGCCCTGCTTGCGGTAGAAGCCCGGCGCCTGGAAATCGTAGGTGTAGAGGCGCGACCAGCGGCAGCCGCGTTCCACCGCCTCATTCTCCGCGGCGGCGAGCAGGCGGGCGCCCAAGCCGCTGCCGCGACGGCTGTCATGGACCCACAGATAGTCCACGTACAGCCACTCCCAATTCGTGTAGCCGGTCAGCCCGGCCATCAGCGCCCCGTCCGCATCGCGGATGGTGATCATGATCTCCCGCAGGTCGTAGGGGGCGGTGAAGCGCTCGTTGAAGGCGCGCAGTTCGCCGTGGATCTGCTTCACCTCGTCCGGGTCGAACCGCCCGGAGAGGGAGAGGGTCAGCCCGGCCATCATGCTGTCCCGGGTGTTGTCCTGTGTCACGCGGTCCGTCCTTATCAATTGCGGCGGGAGAAGGGCTTCCATGAGAAAAAGCCTCAATTCCTTCCCTTGAGCGCGCCCGCATGCTCCGCTACAACGCCTGACAGATTCAATCCCCGTAAGACCCGAGGAGTCCGTCGACGACGGGCGTGTCGTCGGACCCTCGGACCCGCAAGATGGCCTAATCCGCCGGGCTTCGGCCTTTTCGACAGCATCTGACCGGACAAGACAGCTTCATGGACAAGATCCGCATCCGCGGCGGCAAGCCCCTTCACGGGTCGATCACGGTCGGGGGCGCCAAGAACGCGGCGCTGCCCCTGATGACCGCGGCGCTCCTCACCGACGGGACGCTGACGCTCACCAACCTGCCGATCCTCGCGGACATCAACACGCTGTGCAACCTGCTTCTCCAGCACGGCGTCGCGATCCACATGGCCGGGGCGGGCGGGGATTGCGCCGGTCGCGTGGTGGAGTTCACCGCCCGCGACATCACCAACACCACGGCCCCCTACGACCTCGTCCGCAAGATGCGGGCGAGCGTCCTGGTGCTCGGCCCGCTGCTCGCCCGCTGCGGCGAGGCCAAGGTGTCGCTGCCCGGCGGCTGCGCCATCGGCGCGCGCCCGGTGGACCTGCACATCAAGGGCCTGGAGGCCATGGGGGCGGACATCCGCATCGAGGGCGGCTACATCGTCGCCAAGGCGCCGCAGGGCGGCCTGCGGGGTGCGGAGTATGTCTTCCCCAAGGTGTCGGTGGGCGCCACCGAGAACCTGCTGATGGCCGCCACGCTGGCCCGCGGCACCACGGTGCTGGTCAACGCCGCCCGCGAGCCGGAGGTCACCGACCTCGCCGAATGCCTCGTCAAGATGGGCGCCAAGATCACCGGCATCGGCACCGACCGGCTGACCATCGTCGGCGTGGACCGGCTGAACGGCGCCCGCCACATGGTGGTGCCGGACCGCATCGAGACCGGCACCTACGCCATGGCGGCGGCGATGACCGGCGGCACGCTGGACATCCTGAACACCCGCATGGACCTGATCAAGGCGGCGGTGACCGCCCTGGTGCCCGCGGGCGTGGAGTTCACCGAGATCGAGACCAATGGCCAGACGGGGATTCGCGTCTCCCGCGCCAACGGCGAACTGGTCGGCGTGGACGTGATGACCGAGCCCTATCCCGGCTTCCCCACCGACCTTCAGGCCCAGATGATGGCCCTGATGTGCACGGCCAGGGGTGCAGGCATGATCACCGAGACCATATTTGAGAATCGGTTCATGCACGCGCCCGAGCTGACCCGCATGGGAGCCCGCATCACGGTGCACGGTTCCTCCGCCCTCGTCCGGGGTGTGGAGCGTTTGACCGGCGCGCCCGTTATGGCGACGGATCTCCGCGCGTCGGTGTCGCTGGTCCTAGCCGGTCT
This sequence comes from Azospirillum baldaniorum, assembly GCF_003119195.2. Taxonomy (NCBI): domain Bacteria; kingdom Pseudomonadati; phylum Pseudomonadota; class Alphaproteobacteria; order Rhodospirillales; family Azospirillaceae; genus Azospirillum; species Azospirillum baldaniorum. Next base: position 1,485,499 of record NZ_CP022253.1, read on the forward strand.
TGCGGCGGAAGGGGAGACGACGGTCAACCGCGTCTATCACCTCGACCGCGGCTACGAGCGGCTGGAGGACAAGCTGGCGGCCTGCGGCGCGGACATCGAACGCATCCGGGCGGAGGACGACTGACGGCGTCCTGCGCCCGTTCAGCCGTCCACAGCGAAGGGAAGCCCACGAGGATGCCCATGTCCGCCACGCCGATCCGCCTGCGCGCCCAGGATGCCGAGGATCTGAAAGTCGTCTCCGCCTGTCTGCAGGACGCCATCCTGCCGATCGGCGACATGTGCTTCCTGCCCGAAGAGGCGCGCTTCGTGCTGGTGGCCAACCGCTTCAAGTGGGAGACGGCCGACAAGCGCCGCCCCGGCCCCACCGCCGACGACGATCACCTGAACCCCTTCGAGCGCGTCAATTGCGGCGTGCGGATCGAGGGGGTGAAGGCCGTGAAGCTGCGCGGCCTCGACGTGAAGGACCGCGCGCAGATCCTGGAACTGCTGTCCGTCGAGGCGGCGGAGGGCGCCCTGGTCCTGAATTTCGCCGGCGGCGCCTGCATCCGGCTGGAAAGCCCGTCCTGGACCTGCTTCGTGGAGGATCTGGGCGAGCCCTGGCCGACCGGCTGCAAGCCGTGCCATCCATTGGAAGACGAACAATAATCGGGAGACCGCCATGAAGGCGCGGGTGAAGTGGGTTGATGGTCGGATGTTCGTCGGCGAGTCCGGCAGCGGCCACGCCGTGATCATGGACGGCGCGCCGGAGGCGGGCGGGCGCAACCTGGGCATCCGTCCCATGGAGATGCTGCTGATCGGCATGGGCGGCTGCACCGGCTTCGACGTGGTGATGATCCTGGAGAAGGGCCGTCAGGCCATCACCGACTGCGTGGCCGAGATCGAGGCCGAGCGCGCCGAGACCGACCCCAAGGTCTTCACGAAGATCCACGTCCATTTCGTGGTCACCGGGCGCGGCCTGGACCCGGCGAAGGTCGAGCGCGCCATCGCCCTGTCGGCGGAGAAATACTGCTCCGCCTCCATCATGCTGGGCGCCACCGCCGCGATCACCCACGATTTCGAGATCGTCGAGGCGCCGTAAGCGTAACGGCGGCGGAACTATGGTGGCGGAACCGGCGGGCTCCGGGCGGGTTGGGACAGCGTCGATGCCCATCCCAGCCCATGGAGCCCCGCCGCCATGCCCTCCAATCCCGTTGCCGGCCGGACCCGGCCCGTCGTCGTCGTCACCGGAGCGTCCGCCGGGGTCGGGCGGGCGACGGCGCTTGCCTTCGCGCGGGAATGGGGTGCGGCGGTCGGGCTGATCGCCCGCTCCCGCGACGCGCTGGAGGAGGTGGCGGCGGAGGTCGAGCGGCTTGGCGGGGCGGCGCTGGTGCTGCCCGCCGACGTGGCCGACGCCGAGGCGGTGGAGGCCGCCGCCGGGCAGGCCGAGCGGGCGCTCGGTCCCATCGACGTCTGGGTCAACAACGCCATGGTGACGGTGTTCGGGCGCATCCGCGACCTGACGCCCGAGGAGGTCCGGCGGGTGACCGAGGTGACCTATCTCGGCTCCGTCCACGGCACGATGGCGGCGCTGCGCCGCATGCTGCCGCGCGACCGCGGCCTCATCCTGCAGGTCGGGTCGGCGCTGGCCTACCGCTCCATCCCGCTCCAGGCCGCCTATTGCGGGGCCAAGAGCGCCATCCGCGGCTTCATCGACAGCTTGCGCTCCGAATTGATCCACGACGGCAGCCGCCTGCGGGTGACCATGGTCCATCTGCCCGCCGTCAACACGCCGCAGTTCGACTGGGCGCGCAGCCACATGCCGCGCCGGGCCAAGCCGGTCGGCGCCATCTTCGACCCGGACGACATCGGCCACGCCATCGTGCAGGCCGCGGCGGACCCCAAGCGGGAGCACTGGCTGGGCTTCACCACCGCCGAGGCGATCCTTGGCACCCAGGCGCTGCCCGCCTACGCCGATTACCGGGTGGCCTTCACCGCCTTCGAAGGGCAGGAGACGGAGGAAACGGAAGCGCCGGACCGGCCCGACAACCTGTTCGAGCCGGTTCCGGGCCTGCACCGCACGCACGGGCGCTTCACCGGGCAGGAGGAACGCCTGTCGCTGAGCACCACGGGAACCGCGGCGCGCGGCTTCGCCTTCCTCGCCGGCCTCGCGGTGGTTGGGGGAATCGGCTACGCCGCGCGCGCGGCCCTGCGGAAGGAGCGCACCTGACAGTGGGCCAGGGACGGCGGGTCAGGGCGTGATGAGCTTCAGCCCGAGGATGCCCGCCACGATCAGCGCGATGCAGCCGAGGCGCAGGATGTCGGCGGATTCCCCGTAAAGCAGGATGCCCAGGATGACGGTGCCCACCGTCCCGATGCCGGTCCACACGGCGTAGGCGGTGCCGAGCGGCAGCGACTTCAGCGCCATGCCCAGCAGGGCGAGGCTGATGACCATCGAGGCGACGGTCAGGGCGGTGGGAATGGGGCGGGTGAAACCCTCCGTCTGCTTCAGGCCGACGGCCCAGCCGATTTCAAAGAGGCCGGCGAAGAACAGGATGACCCAGGACATGCGACACCTCCGATGGAATGGAGGCAGGGTCGTCCCCGCCGAACTCCCCACGCCCGGACTGGGTGTGCCGCGGTGAGGTCGTCCTCACGGGAGGGCGACCGGGATATAGGGATGCGGTCGGTCCGGTCAAGCCCCGTCCCAGCGGTGGCCGCTGTCGGTCTCGCACAGCATGGCGACCTCGCGGCGGGGGCAGCGGCGGTCGTCCAGGGGCAGGACCGTGAAGCCGGACGCGGGGCGCTCGCGGGTGGGCGGCTGCGGCGGGGAGGTGAGGTGAGGGGGCGTTGCGGTGCGGCGGGTCATGGCGGTCACCAGGGTGGAGGGGGCGTTGGCTCCACTCTAGCCATGCTGTTCCGCCCGCGCTGTGGCGCGCCTCACAGAGCGTGTCAGGCCCGCTTGCGCTCCGTCGCGTCCTTGGGCAGGAACAGGCGGCAGGTCAGGACCGGCCCGATCTCGTAGCCGTTGACGCGCGGGAAGCGCTGGGCGACGCGGTCCAGCGCCTCCTTCTGGTTGGCGGCGACGACCAGATAGGCCCGCCCGTCGCGCCAGGAGGCGGCCATGGCGCCGCTGGTGTAGAGCGCGTCCGGGGCGCGGCGCACCGCCACTTCCCAGATGGTTCCGGGCCGGGCCTCCAGCCGGTCGAAGACGTGGAAGAGTTCCATCGGCGCCTGCTGCACCGCGTCGAGCTGCCGTTCCAGCAACTCGGCCTGCCGCTTGGCCTCGGTCAGCGCCTCCTCCAGTCCGCCCAATTTTCCGCGGGCCGCATCCAGCGTTTTTCGAGCCTCCTGGACGCGCTGCTCGTTGGTCCGGATGTCCTTGTCGGCGGTGATGAGTTCGCTGCGCGCCGCGCGGACGCGGCGTTCGCCCATCCGGTTCACCAGCACGCTGGCCGCCAGGAGCAGCAGCGCCGCGTAGAAAATGATCGCCGTCATGGGGAAACCGGCCGCACGCCGTCGTTGCCCCCGTTTCCGGCCGGGATCAACGGGATCGTCTCGGGCTGCGAGGACAGGACTCCGTTGCGCGTGCTGAAGGCGCGCTGAAGCATCGCGGCCGCGGCGTCCGGGGTGTCGGCCCAGACGCGGGCGATGTTCCGGCGCTCCCAGATCACCCGTGCGAACAGCATGCGCCGGGGATCGAGGCGGGCGAAATCCGGGATGGTGCGCAACTCGCTCTCATAGCGCTGGGCGCCGCTCTGCGCGTCGCCGACCTCGTGCACCAGGGCGATCTTGGACGCCTTGACCGACGCGATCAGGCTGGTCAGGCGACCGCGCTCGGCGGTCAGCCGGTCGATGGCTTCCTGCCGGGCGGCGCCTTCGGCCTGCGCATCCTCGATCTGCCGGCCGAGGGTGGCGAGGTCGGCGGCCAGGGCCTCCAGCTTCCGCCGCGCCAAGGCCTTGCGGCTGCTGGTGGCGGTCAGGCGGGACGCCTCATAGACGATGGAAAGGCCGAGGGCGCCGACGCACAGGACCAGCACGGCGAAGGCGAAGGTGTCCATGTTCATCGCGCCACCATCCGAACCATCAGCGTCCGCCCAATCCGCCGGCGGCCCCCATCACCCCGGATGGGGCATTCCCGGACCGCCGCGCGGCCTCGAAAAGGTCCCGCAAGCCGCGGTCGAACCCCCGCGCCGGATCGCCGCCGAGCGGAGACATCTCCGCGACGCCGCCATCCGTTTCCTCCGTGTGCGCCGTCAGCCAGGCGGCGGCGGCATCGACCAGCGGCAGCGGCAGCAGCGCGCGCAGCGCCGCGCCGAGCAGGGGGTCGCGGCGTGTGTAAAGACCGGCCACCGCGAAGAGGGCCATCGCCTCCGGCGCGACGCTGCCGTCAGCCATCGCGCCGCGCACGCAGGCCAGCAACTCGTCGATCTCCATGTCCGGTGCCCGCCCGCCCAGCGTCCGCCATCCGTCGGACAGGCGCAGCGCGGCGGCCAGCGTGTCCACGTCCGCGCCGTCCAAGGGGCGCAGAGCGGTGACACCACCGGGGATCGCCAGGGTGCTGGCGGCGCGCATGCGATGCGTGTTGACTTCCTCCAGGAACAGGGCGAGAGCTGCGGGGCTGGTGCGCATCGCGTCCAGGACGGTCAGCGACCGCTCACGCAAGGTTTCGGCCCAGTCCTCCATCTCCGGTGAGGCGAGGACGCGGTCCAGGGCGCCGACGGCCAGCCGGTTCTCCAGGCGGGTCTGCACGGTGACCGGCAGGTCGTCCATGCGCCGCGACAGCGCGGGCCACCAGCCGGCGGTGTCGATGACGCGAATGCAGCCGGGCAACGGATCCGGAATGCAGAGCAGCAGCGGATCGCGCAGCATCACCGGTTCCAGCCAACGGGCCCACAGGCGGCGTGTGTGGGCCCGGCGCCGGCTGGACAGCAGGCCGAGCAGCATGGCGCGCATGGGCGGGCTGGCCGGCCGCTCCGCGGCCCGCGACGGATCGGTTCGGTGATCGAAGCGCGACAGGAAGCGGCGGAACGCCGCGTACCGGCCGGCGGACGCGCTGTCCGGGTTCGCACCGTTCAGGTCCATGCCGTCCAAACTCCCAGCATCGAGGTTGTCGCCTTTGAGGCTGGCGCCTTTGAGGTTATCGCCCTCGACATTGGCGCCCCTGAGTTCGCCACCCTTGAGATCGCGGTCGAGTTCCATGTCCATACGTGGGCCAACTCCCTCGTTCTCGGAGAGTATAAAAGATAACAGTAATACTTGGGTATTCATCAAAGGGCAGAACCGGCGCCAATTCGCGCTAGATGGCTCTAAAACATCACGTTTTGTGACAATTTGATACGGCTCTGGACGGGCGGGCTTAGGTCTCGTACCGCTTTGGTGCCTTTCCGGTCGGTGATGCGGAACCATCCGGGTAGGTCGTGCGTGGAGGAGGCCATGGGCCAGGATATGGACGAAGGTCTGGACGACGAACCGCTGTTCGGCCCCGACGACGGGTTCGCCGACGACTCCGCGGCCAACGCCCGACCGGCAGACCCCTGGCCCGTGCTGGTGGTCGACGACGATCCCCAGGTCCACACCATGACCGAGGTGCTGCTGCGCGACTTCGAATTCGAAGGCCGCCCGTTCGAGGTGGTCAGCGCCCTGTCCGCCGCGGCCGCGCGGTCGCTGCTTCTGACGCGCCCGGACATTCCGGTGGCGCTGCTCGACGTGGTGATGGAGACCGACGACGCCGGCCTGCGTCTGGTCCGCTTCATCCGCGAGGATCTCAACAACCACCGCATGCGCATCATCCTGCGCACCGGCCAGCCGGGGCAGGCGCCGGAGCGGGACGTGGTCGTCGCCTACGACATCAACGACTACAAGGCCAAGAGCGAACTCACCGCCCAGCGCCTGTTCACCACGCTGGTCAGCGGGCTGCGGGCGTGGCGCGACATCGTGACCATCGAGCGGCACCGCCAGGGCCTGGAGCGCATCCTCGCCGCCTCGGCCCCGTTGTTCGAAACCCGGTCCATGCGCACGCTGGTCGAGGAGCTGGTGGACCAGCTCAGCAAGGTCGTGGACAACAGCGGCGGCGCCGTCCTTGCCTGCCGCATGGTGGATCGCGGCGACGGCAAGACGCGGGCCACCGTGATCGCCGGCTCCAGCCGCTTCGCGCGGTTCATCGGACGGCCCGCCTCCGACGCGCTGGAGCCCGATCTGACCGCCCAGGTGATCGCCGCCTTCGAGACGCAGCAGAGCAGTTTCGGGTCGGCCCGCTGCATCCTGGCCTTCCGCACGCGGGAGCATGGGACGACGGTCTTCGCGCTGGAGCGGAGCGAGCCCTATCGCGAGGATGACCACCGGCTGCTGGAGCTGTTCTGCGCCCGTGTCATCATCGGCTTCGACAATGTGTGCCTCTATGAGGATCTGGTCGCGCTGAACCAGTCGCTGGAGCGGCGCGTCAGTGAGCGGACGGCCGAGCTGGCTGCCAATCAGGCCGCTCTGGTCGCCGCCAAGGAGCGGGTGGAGCGTGCGCTGGAGGCGGAACTGGTCGCCCGCGAGCAGCAGCGCCAGTTCGTCACCATGGTCAGCCACGAATTCCGCACCCCGCTGGCCATCATCGACAGCGCGGCCCAGATGCTGACCCTGCGGGCGGAGCGGGAAACCCCGGAATCGCTGGAGCGGCTGCGCGTCATCCGCAGCAGCGTGCAGCGCCTGACCGGACTGATCGACACGCATCTGACCGACGAGCGGCTCCAGGCCGGAACGTTGAAGGTGCAGCGGGCAGAGGTCGATCTGCCGGCGCTGCTGCGTTCGGTGACCGAACCCTTCCGCACCGCCTATCCCGGGTGCGACTTCCGCCTCGATCTCGACCGTCTGCCGCCCATGGTGATGGCGGACGGGCATCTGTTGGGAATGCTCTTCAACAACCTGCTGAACAACGCCTTCAAATATTCGGACGGCGACTGCCGCGTCACGGCAAGCGGGTGGGCCGAGGGAGGCGTGGCGGTGGTGGAGGTGGCCGACCAGGGGCGCGGCATCCCGCAGAACGAGTTGCCCCTGCTGTTCGAGCGGCATTACCGGGGTGCCGGTTCCGCCGGGGTGCCGGGAACGGGAATCGGTCTGCACACGGTGCGGCAGATCATCCTGCTGCACGGCGGATCGATCACCGCGGAAAGCACGGTCGGGCAGGGCAGCGTCTTCCGCGTCCGCCTTCCCGTGAAGGGCTGAATCCGCAACGCCGGGCTGCCGATGTGCGCCGCGATAATCCTTCCAGCGCAGCGGGCGGAAATGTAACGTGTTCATAACAAGGCCGACGCGATCTCCGGATGCGGTCCGGAACGTTCAGACGCAACAGGCGGCCTCGTCGCACTCCAACGGAAGAACCGTGGACTCCACACCATGCTCGCTCAGCAATATGCCGGGATCAAACGGGACCTTGACGAGAAGGGCATCATCTTCTCGTTCAGTGGCTATCTGTCCGAGGGGATCCTCTATTCCCTGGGAGAGGCGTTGCGGGAAAAGATGACGTTGGAGGACACCGACGGCCCGACGGTCCGCCGGGTCTTCGCCGTCTTCGTCGAGCAGATGCAGAACATCATCCGCTACTCGGCTGAAAAGGTGACCGGCGCGCGCGAGAAGCCGGTCGAGCTGAGCGCCGGCATGGTCACCATCGGCATGGAAGGCGGGAAGGTCTTCATCGTCTGCGGCAACACCGTGTACAACGCCGACGTGCCGCGCCTGCGCGAGCGGCTGGAGTATCTCAAGGGCTTGGACAAGGACGCGATCAAGACCTATTACCGGGAGCAGCTGCGCGAAACCCCGGAAGAGGGCGCGCGGGGCGCCAACATCGGGCTGATCGAGATCGCGCGCCGCGCCAGCGAACCCATCGAGTACGACTTCCTCGAAATGGACGAGGGCAAGAGCTTTTTCTGCCTCAAGGCTCGGATCTGAAAGCGGCTGTGGACATCCGGACGACCATGGAATCCCTGAAAATACCCGCGACGGGCCGGACGCCCGAGGTCGATTTCGACTTTGCCCAAGGCGTGCTCCGCCTCAGCGGCGAGTCCTATCCCGACGACGTGGCAACCTTCTTCGGGCCGATCTTCGCAGCGCTCCGCGCCTTCCTGGCCGAAGCGGGCGGCCATCCCATCCGGTTCGACATGGAGTTGCTGTACTTCAACAGCTCCAGCGCGAAGGCCCTGATGAACATCTTCCAGATGCTGGAGACGGCGGCCAGTGAAGGGCGCAGCATTTCCGTCACTTGGTGTTACGAGGAGAACGACGACTCCATGCAGGAGTTGGGCGAGGATTTCTCCGAGGATCTGCATCACGTCGCCTTCACTCTGAAACAGATTCCCGCAGACGAGGCGTCATGACCTTCAACCTCTTCGCCGCCGAGGAGCAGGCCATCGAGCAGGCCCGCCTTCTGGGGGAGAGGCTGGGCGCTGCCGCGCCCGAACTGCGCGCCGACTTCGAGGCGCTGGTGGAGGCGTTCCAGCGCAGCACGCGCGAACAGCGCCGGCTGGTGCGGGTCAGCGACCGGCTGCAGGCGCAGCTCGGCTCCGCCAACCAGGAACTGGAGCGCCGCCGGCAGGAGGCGGAAACCGCTCTGGCCGACCTGCGCGAGGCGCAGGAGGCGATGGTCCGCGCGGAGAAGCTGGCGTCCCTTGGCGCCCTGGTGGCCGGGGTGGCCCACGAGATCAACACACCGGTGGGCATCGCCGTGTCCTGCGCGTCGCATCTGTCCGACGCCACGGCGCGGCTGCGCGGGCGTGCCCAGACGGGCGAGCTGAGCAAGGCGGATTTCACCCGCTACGTCGCCACCGCCACGGACACGACGGCGCTGATCCTCACCAACTGCGAGCGGGCGGCCAAGCTGATCGCCAGCTTCAAGCAGGTGGCGGTGGACCGTGCCAGCGCCGAACGGCGCGTCGTGCATCTCAACCGCTACATCCAGGAAACACTGGTCAGCCTGGAGCCGAAGCTCCGTCAAGGCAAGCACACCATCGCCGTGTCCTGCCCCGACGGGCTGGTGGTGGACACCTATCCGGGTGCCCTGTCGCAGATCCTGACCAATTTCGTGATGAACTCCGTCACCCATGCCTTCGTCGACGCGCAGGGCGCGGACGGGCAGGGCGGGGCCCTGTCGATCGCCGTGGACGAGCCGGAACCCGGCACCGTGCGGCTGGTCTACACCGATGACGGCCGGGGCATTCCGCCGGACCACCTGCCGCGGATCTTCGATCCGTTCTTCACCACCCGGCGCGGCGAGGGGGGCAGCGGGCTTGGCCTGCACATCGTGCACAACCTGGCGGTCGGGGCGCTGAAGGGGACGATTTCGGTGGACAGCGCGCCGGGGCAGGGAACGCGCTTCGTCCTGACCTTTCCGAAGGACACGCCTGCGGACGACGCATCCGCCTGAACGGCGTCGGAATCCCCGCCGTTCAGATCACCCGGACAGGTGCGGAGAACACGTAACCAACGCCGTGGACCGACTTGACCGGAGCGGTTTCGCCGATCGCGTTCTCCACCTTGTGGCGCAGGCGCCCGACCACCGTGTCGATGGAACGGTCGTCGGGGTTCCAGCGGCGGTTGTAGAGCGCGACGGAGATCTGGTCGCGGGTCGCCGGCTGACGGGCCTGTCCGGCCAGCAGGGAGACCAGCTTCATCTCCATGCTGGTCAGGCTGACGCGCACGCCCGCCGGGCTGGTCAGCGCCCAGGCCGTGGCGTCCAGAATCCAGCTGCCCTCGTCCATCGCGGGCTGGCCGGAGGATTGCGGGGCCGGCGGGGTGGCGCCGGCGTTGCTCGTCTCCAGACGGCGCAGCAGGGCCTTTGCCTGGGCTTCCAACTCGCGCATCTCGACGGGCTTCACCAGATAGGCGTCGGCCCCCAATTCCAGCCCGACCACCCGGTCCACGGTGGAGCCGCGGGCGGTCACCATGATGATTCCGATGGCGGGATTCTCGCGCAGCCGCGTGGCGATCTTGAACCCGTCCTCACCTGGAAGGTTGACGTCCAGAACAACCAAGGATACCGGACGTGACGCGATCTGCTCGTCCAGTTCGCGCCCATTCTTCGCTCCGATCGCGTCGAAGCCGCAACTGCGCAGGTACTCGATCATGTCACGTCGCAGAGACGCCTCGTCCTCGACGACAACGATCGTAACGGCCGCCATCCCCTCTGCTCCCCCGTTACCGGTGCTTATTGTTCATAGGGCCGGCGCGGAAACTATATGAAGTCGAATGGTAGGTCGAGTGACTTCGGCCCGCGACGGCCTCCTGCTGCACTATTACGCAATCTTCCAAAGGGTAGTTACGCGATTTCCCACAGGGTGTTCCGCGCCGGGGCCGCGGGATCGCCCGCCAGCCGGACACGGAAGCCGATCATGGTGATGTCGTCGCGTTGCGGGCGGTCGCCCTGGAAGCCGGACAGGCTGGCTTCGATGCACTCCTTCTGCCGGTCGAGCGGCAGGGCGCTGCACTCTTCGACCACACCGTGCAGGCGGCGCTTGCCGAAGCTCCGCCCCCGCTCTCCGCCGCATTGGTCGGTCAGCCCGTCGGTGCAGATGTAGAAGGTCTGGTCCGGCTGCAGCTCCAGGCTGTGGTTCGTGAAGGCCGGGGCGGGGCCGGACGCGCGGTATCCCAGGCTGCGGCGGTCGGCGCGGATCTCGGTCAACCCGTCCGGGCCGGCGACGGCCAGGGGCAGGCGGGCGCCGGCATAGACGAGCCGCCGCTGCGCCGGCTGGACGTAGCACAGGGCCAGATCCAGCCCGTTGTCGAAGCCGCCTTCCCAGCTTGCCGCGTCACCATCCTGGTGCAGGGCCGCCCGCACCTTGTCGTCCACCGTGGCGAGCAGAGCGGCGGGGTCGGCGGCGCCCATGCCGTCCACCACATTGTTCAGCACGGCGCTGGCCGTCATGGTCATGAAGGCGCCGGGGACCCCGTGGCCCGTGCAGTCGGCCACACCGATCAGGAAGCCGTCCTCGACCTCGCGGTAGTAATAGAAGTCGCCGCTGACCACGTCGCGCGGGCGCCACAGGACGAAATGCTGGGCCAGCCCGCTGTCCAGGACTTCCGGTTTCGGCAGGATCGAGGACTGGATCAACTGGGCGTAGTTGATGCTGTCCATGATGCGGCGGTTGATGTCGGCCAGCGCCTCCGTCCGCTCCTGGACGCGGAACTCCAGCGTCTGGGTGTAGTCCTGGACCGTCTCGGCCATGCGGTTGAAGGTCTTGGTCAGGACGCCGATCTCGTCCTCCCGCTCGGTGGCGAGGCGGGCGCCGTAGTCGCCGCGGGAAACCGCCTGGGTCGCCTGGGTCAGCCGCCGCAGCGGACGGAGCACGACGCGGTTCAGCATGACGCTGATGATGGCGATGGCGGTGACCAGGGACAGCAGAAGCAGCCCGACCACCGGCAGCAGCGCCTCCAGCGTGTTGCGGTGGACCTCCTCCGTCGAATAGAGCAGGCGCAGCGTTCCCACCTGCCGGGTCACCCCGTCGCGTCCCCTCAGATCGATGATCTTCTCGACGGTGGTGGAGTCGGCGGAGGTCCTCGGGTCGCCGGACACCGCCATCGGCTCGCTGCGCCCCGGCTCGAAGACGGAGACGGCGAGGATGGCCGGGTCGCGCTCACGCAGCGAATCGATGATGTTGCGGACGGCGCGGTCGTCGATCTCCCAGATCGGGTTGGCCAGCGCGTCCGTCTGCATGGCGGCGACCAGCTGCGCCCGCTTGGTCAGAGCCGAGACCTGCTGGTGTTCCACGATGTTGGCCGACACGGCCACGGCGACCATCCCCACGGCGGCGGCAGTGACCAGGATGACGCTGCCGATGCGGGTCAGCAGCGAACGGTCGCGCCGTCCAACGGCGAGGGAGCGCAGTTCGGTCACGGGGCGATCCCCTGCCGGGCCCACAGCGCCGGAAGGGCGCCGCTGCGTTCCAGCCGGTCGAGCGTGCCGTTGACCCAGTCGATGTCGACCGGGCCGTCGCGGCGGACCAGGATGGTGTGCTCGTAGATCTGGTCGGTGCGGTCGGACACCAGCAGTTGCGGCGCCATGTCGGGGTTGGCCTTCAGGAACTGCGCCAGGAAGGAGCGTGTGACGATGGCCAGCGCGGCGCGCCCGGCAGCGACGCTGCGCACGTTGCCCTCATGCGTGACGGTCAGCCGGGTGTTGAATCGCTTCTCCAGAACCTCCGGGTCGGCGGTCATGCCGGCGAAGGCGTAATGATAGCCGAGCCGCCCGAGGATCGTCTTGTCGTCCAGCCGGTCGAAATAGCTCTGGTCCATGCCGGGACCGGCCTTGGCGACGAACACCTCCGCGTCGCGCAGGAACACCCGCGAGGCCTCCACGGGGCGCCCCTTCCAGCCCCAGGCGAGGCTTTCGAAGGCGATCATGTCGAAGCGGCCCCGTTCCATGTCCTCATAGCGCCGCTGGGGGGAGGTGCGGACCAGTTCGAATCGGAAGCCGCTCTGCTCCGCGTTCAGCAGGTCGAGCAGGGCCTGCGCGACGCCGCCGCCGGACTCGGTGACGTAGGGGGGGAATTCGTAACCACCGACTTTGACGATCACCGGAGCGGTCGCGGACTCGGCGGGTGTGGACTCGGGGGTTGCGGCAAGGCCGGACGACGGCAGGCCGCCCGCCGTCAGTCCGGCGAGCGCCAAGGCCAGTATCGTCCGGCGGGCAACCGCTTCTGCCATCCTCAGCCCCGATGCTGTTCGCACAGCCGTGCGAAAAATCCACGGCATTTTACCAATGTATGCGCGTATGCAGCAATGTTTGTCGTTGAATGTGAACGAGAAATTTCGCCGTCAGGCCGCTTCCGTTTCCCGTTCTTCCTCGGTCAGCCCGCCGATCTCCTCGCCGCTCAGCGTCTCGCGCTCCAGCAGGGCGGCGGTGATCCGCTCCAGCGCGGCGCGGTCGGCAGCCAGGATGCGCCGGGCGCGCTCCATCCCCTCGTCGGTGATGCGGCGCACCTCCTCGTCGATGCGCCAGGCGGTGCGCTCCGAGCGCACGACGGCGGGGTCGTTGCCGGCGTGGGCGACATAGCCGATGGCGTCGCTCATGCCCCAGGCGGTGACCATGCGGCGGGCAAGATCGGTGGCGGCGCGGAAATCGGCTTCCGCCCCGGTGGTGACGGCGTCCGGGCCGAAGACCAGATCCTCCGCCGCCCGCCCGGCCATGGCGACGGCGATGTCGGCGAGCAGTTTGGCGCGCGACACCGACACGCGGTCGCCCTCCGGCAGCCGCACCACCATGCCCAGCGCGCGGCCGCGCGGGATGATCGTGGCCTTGTGGATGGGGTCGGCCTCCGGGCAGCGGATGGAGACCAGCGCGTGACCGGCCTCGTGATAGGCGGTCAGGCGCCGCTCATGGTTGGAGAGGGCGAGGCTGCGCCGCTCGTTGCCCATCAGGACTCGGTCCTTCGCCGCCTCGAAATCGGCCATGCCGACGATGACGCGCCCGTTGCGCGCGGCGGACAGGGCGGCCTCGTTGGTCAGGTTGGCCAGCTCGGCGCCGGAGAAGCCGGGCGTGCCCCGCGCCACCGTGCGGACGCAGACGTCAGGGGCGAGGTGCAGCCGGCCGGTGTGGACGCCCAGGATGGCCTCGCGCCCGGCCACGTCGGGCAGCGCGACGTGGATGTGGCGGTCGAAGCGGCCCGGCCGTGTCACAGCGGGGTCCAGCATTTCCGCGCGGTTGGTCGCGGCGATCACCACCACCTCGCCGCCGTTCACGATGCCGTCCATCTCGACCAGGAGCTGGTTCAGGGTCTGCTCCCGCTCCGAATGGGAGTTGGATTCGCCGCGCTTGCCGGCCAGCGCGTCGACCTCGTCGATGAACAGCAGGCAGGGGGCGGCGGCCCGCGCCGTCTTGAAGACGCTGCGCACCCGCGCGGCACCCAGCCCGACGAACATCTCGACGAAGTCGGAACCGGAGACGGTGAAGAAGGGCACCCCGGCCTCGCCGGCCGCGGCCTTCGCCAGCATCGTCTTGCCGGTGCCCGGCGGGCCGACCAGCAGGATGCCTTTGGGCACGCGGGCGCCGGCCATGGCGAAGCGGCGCGGGTCGCGCAGGAACTCAACGGTCTCGCGAAGCTCATCCTTGGCCTCGTCCACCCCGGCGACGTCGGCGAAGACGGTGCCGGTGTCGCGCGGGCGGACGCGGGTGGCCCGGCTGCCGCCGAGGAACTGCCCGCCGCTGAGCAGCAGCGCGCCGATCAGCAGGCCGATCACCAGGAAGGGCGCCAGCTTCTCCAGGACGGAAACGGTGCCGGAGACCAGCCCGCCGGCCTCCTCCTCGAAGGCGATGGCGATCTTCCGCCCGCGCAGCTCCTTCAGCAGGTCGTCGGTGACCGGAACGACGGCGCGCAGCCGCTGGCCATCCGGCGTGACGGCGTGTGCCCCGTCGCCGCGGAAGGTGACCGAGGCAATGTCCCCCCGTTCGGCCGCCGCCACCAAGTCGCTGTAGGTCGCGACCTCCTCGGCGCCGTCGCGCGCGTAGTCGGTCCAGGCCGCGAAGGCGAACCAACCAAGCAGAAGCGCAGCAACAACGGCGGCGGCGGTCAGGTACTTTTTCGGGATCGGCGGCATGGCGTCCTACGAAGGCGGTGAAAACCGTTTCCGGCACATCATCGTCATTGATGAAGGCGCCACCGCCCCGCATCAACCGCATTCGGTCCAGGACTTTTCTTTGACCCAGAAGTAAGGAGAGGGTTAACGGCCCGGTTTCACTCCAGGCCGGCCTTCTTGCGCACGTCGTAGCTGCGCGTCCGCGACCATTCCTCCATGAACTTCACCAGCTCCGCGTCGGGCGGGTCGGGGAGGACGACCTTCAGCTTCACATACTGGTCGCCGGCCTGCTTGGTCGCCTGGTTCATGACGCCCTTGCCGCGCAGCCGCAGGGTGGAACCGGTGTTGGCTCCCGGCGGAATCTTCAGCGCGACCGGGCCGCTGACGGTGGGCACGCGGATGGTGGCGCCGAGAATGGCTTCGTTCAGGGTGATGGGCACCTCGACGTGGATGTCGGAGCCCTGGCGGGTGAAGAAGGGGTGGGCCTCGACATGGACCTCGACGATGGCGTCGCCCGCCCCGAAGCCGCCGGCGCCGGGAAGTCCCTGGCCCTTCAGACGCAGCTTCGCCTGATCCTCCGTCCCCGGCGGAACGGCGACGTCGATGCTCTTGCCGTTGGACAGGCTGATGCGCCGCTTGGTGCCCTGCGCCGCTTCGACGAAGGGCACGGAGACCGAATAATTGATGTCGCTGCCGCGCGACCGCGAGCCGCCGCCGGCAGCCCCGCCCGCGGCGCCGCCACCGGGCCCGCCGCGCTTGCGCCCGCCGCCGAACAGGTCGG
Source organism: Azospirillum baldaniorum (assembly GCF_003119195.2). Classification (NCBI taxonomy): domain Bacteria; kingdom Pseudomonadati; phylum Pseudomonadota; class Alphaproteobacteria; order Rhodospirillales; family Azospirillaceae; genus Azospirillum; species Azospirillum baldaniorum. The sequence continues at coordinate 1,500,806 of NZ_CP022253.1, forward strand.
AGAACCAGTCCTCGCCGCCGAAGAAGGAATCGTCGCCCGCGCCGCCGGCCCCGCTGTAGGCGCGGCTGCGCCCGGCGTTGGCGCGGGAGCGGCCGCCGAAGCCGTGATGCCGCTCCTGGCCGGAGGGGTCGATCTCGCCGCGGTCGAAACGGGCGCGCTTGTCGGAATCGGACAGCAGCGTGTAGGCCGCCGAGATTTCCTTGAAGCGCTCCTCGTTCGCGGCGTTGCCGGGCTTCAGGTCGGGGTGGAACTCCTTGGCGAGCTTGCGGTACGCCTTCTTGATGTCGTCGGCGCTCGCGGAGCGGGTGAGGCCGAGGATTTGATAAGGGTCACGCATGCTTTCCACGGACAGAGTTATTCCACCCCGAAGCCCGGGGATAAGGCATTACGAATTGGCGACGATCTTCCACGTACCGTCGGCCTGTTTGCAAGCGGTTCCGTAGGCCAATTCGGTCTGGCTCTTTGTGGTTACCGTTTGGTGGAACTCACGGCAATACTGACCGGCGTTGTTGTAGCCCTCACGCGTCGTGGTCAGCGAGCCGTAATGGCCCGTCGCCGGGTTGGTCCAGCCGATCTTGTCGCCGACCGGGGCGGAGTAGGCGCGCTTGGCCGCGGTCTCGGCGGCGGCGGCGTCCGACGGCTCAATGGCGGCCGAGCCGATGAAGGCGCCCAGCAGCGGGCCGGTGCCCGAGGAGGCGACCTTGCCCGACGCGTTGCCATAGGTCGACGAGATCCGGCCGCCGACGGTCTCCGCGTTCTTGGTGGCTTCCTTGGAGGTGCTGGCGCAACCCGCAAGCAGGGCGATCGCCATCGCCGCCGGGACGAGCTTCTTCACGAACATCGATGCTGCCTCGAAAGGTTGGGAGCCGGCATGCCTTGCTTCTGGCGCACCGGTGGACACTCATATATGCGAGGCTGTCCTGTCTGTGAATTGGGCATATTTGTGAACTGGGAAGACGCCGTGACCGGCGCCGAAACCCAACGTTGAAACCATGGGCCTACGGCCGCGCGACGAGGGGACAATGAGCGAATCCAACGACCGGGACCCGTACGCCCTGTTCCAGGACTGGATGGCCGAGGCCACCCGCAGCGAGATCAACGATCCCAACGCCATGGCGCTGGCCACCGCGGACGCGCAGGGGGCGCCGTCGGTGCGCATGGTGCTTCTGAAGGGCGTCGATCCGCGCGGATTCGTCTTCTACACCAACACCGAGAGCCGCAAGGGCGAGCAGCTTCTGGCCAACGCCAACGCCGCCCTGTGCTTCCATTGGAAGACCCTGAAGCGGCAGGTCCGCGTCGAGGGCGCGGTGGAACAGGTGTCCGACGCGGAAGCCGACGCCTATTTCGAAAGCCGTCCGCGCGAAAGCCGCATCGGCGCCTGGGCGTCGCAGCAGTCGCGCCCCCTGGAGGGCCGGTTCGAGTTGGAGAAGCGGGTCGCCCAGTTCGCCGCCAAGTTCGGCCTGGGCGCCGTTCCCCGCCCGCCGCACTGGACCGGATTCCGCATCCTGCCGCGGCGAATCGAGTTCTGGCAGGACCGCCCCTTCCGCCTGCACGAGCGGACGTTGTACCTGCGTGAGGGCGACCCGGCGGCGCAGGAGCCGGCGCGCTGGACGACAGAGCGTCTTTTCCCGTAAAGGACGAGCGCCGCCATCACATAAGAAGAGGCTCATGAGCGAATCGCGTTCGCACCGGCTGCGCCGGTACGCCACCTACGCCAGCGTGTCGGTCTCCCTCACGCTGATCCTGGCGAAGCTGGCGGCCTATCTGGCGACCGACTCGGTCAGCATCCTGTCGTCGCTGATCGATTCCAGCACCGACATGATGGCCTCGGTGGTGACGTTGCTGGGGGTGCGGACGGCGTTGCGCCCGCCGGACGAGGCTCACCGCTTCGGCCACGGCAAGGCGGAGGCGCTGGCCGCGCTGGCCCAGGCCGCCTTCATCGGCGGTTCCGCCCTGTTCCTGACCATCGAGGCGGTACGCCGCCTCATCACCCCGCAGCCGGTGGGCGAGGGGGCGGTGGGCATCGCCGTGATGTTGCTGTCGATCCTGCTGACCGCCGGCCTGATCACCTTCCAGCGCCATGTGGTGACGGCCACCGGCTCGGTCGCGGTGGGGGCGGACCGGCTGCATTATTCCGGTGACCTGCTGATGAACGCGGCGGTCATCCTGGCGATTCTGCTGACGGGATGGACGGGCATCAGCGCCTTCGATCCGCTGTTCGGTCTGGGCATCGCCGCCTTCCTGCTCTACGGCGCCCGCAAGGTCGCCAGGGAGGCGCTGAACGTCCTGATGGACCGCGAACTGCCGGCGGAGGAGCGGGAGCGCATCGCGGCGCTGGTGATGGCGCAACCGGACGTCGCGGGGATGCACGATCTGCGCACCCGCAGTTCCGGCGTCGGCGCCTTCATCGAGCTGCATCTGGAACTCGACCCCTCGCTGTCGGTCGCCAGGGCGCACGACATCACCGACCGGGTTGAGAACCGCCTGAAGGACGCCTTTCCCGGCGCCGAGGTTCTGATCCACCAGGAGCCCGCCGGTCTTCAGGACGACCGGCTGGATCATCGTATTGCGGATGGCCAGGGCGCTCCTGGTCAAGGCGCCCCCGGCCAGGGCGTCGAGGGGAGTGCCGGCTGAAGTTTTCTCCGCCTTCGGTTGCGAGCGGGTTACCAGAGCGCAATAATTGAGCACATTGCCTTTTGGAATGACCCTTCCTCCGTTGCGCATTTGTAAGGGTTCGGTAATAATTGCATTGGATTTTAGCGCTCTGCGCATTCTTGTGAAACGGATGGCGGAAAAATGGACAGTGCGTTCGGCGGCCGCTCTCATCTGATCGCGGACATTGCCACCGAAGCGGGCAATCTTGGCATCGAGATCGCGGACATCGCGGGCCATGTGGAGGAGGTCAACGGCCGCCTCGGCCATCAGGCCAACGTTTTCGCGCAGTTGCGCGGCACCGGAAACAAGATGTCGGAGAGCACGCAGCGCATCTCCGCCGCCGCGACCGTGGCGCGTTCCGTGACCGAGCAGGCCCGGCAGGAGGTCGAATCCTCCCACGACCGGGTCCAGCGCTCCATGGACGACATCCATGCCCTCGTCGCCGCGGTGGGGGGAATCGAAGGCCAGATCGCCGGCCTTCAGGAGGCGCTCGACCGCGTGGGCCGGGTCGCCAAGGAAATCTTCGTCATCGCCAAGCAGACCAACCTGCTGGCGCTCAACGCCACCATCGAGGCGGCCCGCGCCGGCGAGGCCGGGCGCGGCTTCGCCGTGGTGGCGAACGAGGTGAAGGCCCTGTCCAAGAAGACCAGCGAGGCGACGACGGAGATCGACGCCACGCTGAAATACCTCAACGACCAGGCGCAGCGCCTGATGGCCGAAAGCGCGTCCAGCGCCGGCAAGGCCCGCGCGGTGAGCGAGGGCACCACCGCCATTGGCGCCGTCATCGAAACCGTCGGCCGGGCCATGTCGGAGCTGAACGGCGAGACCGACAAGATCGACGCGGCCTCTTCCGAGATCGGCGCCAACTGCGAGGAGCTGCAGCACGAGATCGACGATCTCGCGGTCGGCGTGCAGCTCTCCAGCGACAATCTGGCCCAGGCGCGCGACCGCGTGAACACGCTGGTCGGCATGAGCGAGCGGCTGATCGGCATCACCGCCGAACTGGACGTGGAGACGGTGGACACGCCGTTCATCCGGCTGGTTTGCGACGCCGCGTCGCGCATCTCCGCCGATTTCGAGGATGCGATGGCGCGCGGCGAGGTTCGCGAAGGCGACCTGTTCGACAGCAATTACCAGCCCATCCCCGGCTCCAACCCGCAGCAGCACATGACCCGCTTCACGGAGTTCTGCGACCGCGTGCTGCCGAGGGTGCTCGACTCGCTGCTCGGGCAAAGCGAACGCATTGTCTTCTGCGTGGCGGTCGACTCCAACGGCTATCTGCCGACCCACAACCGCCGGTTCAGCCAGCCCCAGGGGGCCGACCCGACATGGAACGCGGCCAACTGCCGCAACCGCCGCATCTTCAACGACCGCGTCGGTCTGGCCGCGGGGCGCAGCACGAAGCCGTTCCTTCTTCAGACCTACCGGCGCGACATGGGGGGCGGCCAGTACGCCCTGATGAAGGACGTGTCCGCCCCGATCACCGTGCGTGGACGCCATTGGGGCGGGCTGCGTCTGGCCTACAAGGTCTGACCGGTATCCGCATACGGGGGGATGACATTGCGCCGCAGGGACGGCGCAATTCCGGTTGGCATTCCGTGTTGCGGATGTGTGATTGCGTCAATTCAATGCCGCTCGGGTGGGTTGCGGATGATTGAGCGAGCCGACGAGTGGCTGCTCGGTCGTCCTTGGGGGTCGTCACCGATAATCCTTGGAGGTGATGTTCATGCCCGAGCGTATCGTGGCGTTGTCGCGCGCCGTGTCCGATCTTGCCACGCGCAAGATGGACGAGATTCAGGCCGTTACGAACACGACCAAGATCCTGGCGCTCAACGCCCTGATCGAGGCGATGCGCGCCGGAGAGGCCGGGCGCGGCTTCGCCGTGGTGGCCCAGGAGGTGAAGGCCATCTCGGAGCGGATCACCGGCATCGGCGGGGAACTGCGTGCCCAGATGGCGGTGCAGACCGACGAGCTGAACACGCTCGGCAACCGTTTGGTTTCGCAGTTGCGCGGCGGACGCCTCGCCGACCTGGCGCTCAACATGATCGACATCATGGACCGCAATTTGTACGAGCGGTCCTGCGATGTGCGGTGGTGGGCCACCGACAGCGCCGTGGTCGAGTGCGCGGCCGATCCGTCCGAGACCAACCGGCGCCACGCGGCGCAACGGCTGGGCGTCATCCTTGGCGCCTACACCGTCTATCTCGACCTCTGGGTCGTCGATGCCAGGGGCGTGGTTCTGGCGACCGGGCGGCCCGACCGCTACCGCCGCGCCGTGGGCAGTTCGGTGGCGTCCGAATCCTGGTTCCGCGAGGCTATGGCGACCCGCAACGGCACCGAGTTCGCGGTGGCCGACATCGGCACCAGCGATCTGCTGGACCGCGCCACCGTCGCCACCTACGCCACGGCCATCCGGGCCGGCGGGGAGGAGAACGGCCCCGTCATCGGCGTGCTGGGAGTCTTCTTCGACTGGCAGAATCAATCCCAGGGCGTGGTCGACTCCGTCCGCCTGACCGACGAGGAGCGCTCGCGGACGCGCTGCCTTCTGGTGGACAGCCGTCACCGCGTGATCGCCGCATCCGACCGCAGGGGTGTCCTGACGGAGAGCTTCGCCTTGCGCACCGGCGGCCATGGGCACGGCAGCTACTCCGACGAGCAGGGACGCGTGGTGGGTTTCGCCGTGACTCCCGGCTATGAAACCTACAAAGGGCTCGGCTGGTTCGGTGTGATCGTCCAGAATTCGGTCGGCTCTTGCAAATAGGCGTGTCGTATTGCAGCAATTCGATTCTTTTGTGCGCCCCGCCTGAAATGTTGGCGAAACACCCCTGTGGTGCAGTTGAAGCACGGAAAGGTGTTTCGCATGCAGGCTCTCAGGCAAATCGTGACCGTACCGGAACAGGAAGACGACCTCGTCGCGGAGGCGATCCGCGACGTGCTTGTGGCGGACGTCATCGATCAGGCCACCAAAGACCGGCTGGTGGATGGGCTGACGGTACTGAAAGCCGGGCTGGATTGCCCCGACACCGGCTGCACCGGCTGCTACCACCGCCGGTCCTGTGAACGCTTCATCGAAAGCATCCTGTGGACCAGTTGACGATCCCTCGGCCGATCCAGGGTCATCGGCCCGGTCCAATCCGGAAGGGGGCGGGCTCCCTCTTTGGAACCGGTCGGGCTGTGACGGTCGTCACCGCGTAAACCGAAAACCATGCTAAAATGCCGTTTTAACGGTCCCCGCCCGACAGGTTCGGTGCGGAGCGGTGATCCGGAGACCGGTATCTCGAGGGCGGCATGGGCTTTTCGGTGACCTTCTGGGGGGTTCGGGGCACAGTCCCTTGCCCGCTGCCGTCCCATATGGGCTTCGGCGGCAACACCAGCTGCGTCGAGGTTCAGGCGGGCGACCAGCGCATCGTCATCGACGCCGGCACCGGCATCCGCATGCTCGGCAAGCGCCTGCTGAAGGAGGGCGCCACCGAGGCGACCCTGCTGATGAGCCACACCCACCTCGACCACATCTGCGGCTTTCCCTTCTTCGCCCCGGCCTACACCAAGGGCTTCCACCTGCGCATCGTCTCCGGCCACCTGAACGGCACCCCCGGCATCGAAGCGGCCATGGCCCGGCAGATGGAGCGCCCCCTGTTCCCGGTGCCGATGCGCACCATGGGAAGCAATATCGTGTTCGACGAGATCACAGCCGGCGACCAGTTCGCGCTGGGCGAAGGGGTGCAGGTCCGCACGGCGCGGCTCAACCACCCGGACGGCGCCACCGGCTACCGCGTCGAGCATCTGGGCAAGTCCTTCGCCTATGTGACCGACACCGAGCATGTGCCGGGCCATCCCGACCGCAACATCCTCGACCTGATCGCCGGCGCCGACCTCGTGCTCTACGACAGCACCTACACGGACGAGGAATGGCAGAACCGCATTGGATGGGGGCATTCGACCTGGACCGAGGGCGTCCGGCTGGCGCAGGCGGCGGGGGTCAAGCGGCTGGTGCTGTTCCATCACGACCCCGACCATGACGACGCCACCATGACCGCCATCGAGGCGGCGGCCCAGGCGGCGTTCCCGGACTGCTTCGCCGCGCGGGAAGGGATGACGGTCACGCTGGCCTGACCTCGGCTTGGCGCCTATGGTCTGACCCGGTGCCGGGCCGTTATAGAGGGGCTTCCTCCACCCCGCAGCGAACCTCCCATCCATGCCCATTCCCTTCCTGGCCGTCCCGCCCATGACGCTGACGGTCGTCGCGCTGTTCGTCCTCACCTATGTCGGCATGGCGCTGGGGCGCTTCCCCGGACTGCGCATCGACCGCACCGGCATCGCTCTGGTCGCGGCCATTCTTCTGCTCGCCATCGGGGCGCTGGAATCGGGGCAGGTGACCGAGGCCATCGACTTCCCGACCCTGTTCATCCTGTTCGGGCTGATGGTGCTGTCCGCCCAGTACGCGGCCAGCGGCTTCTACGACTGGTGCGCCCTCCGGGTGGCGCAGGCGGCGCGTTCTCCGGCCTGGCTGCTGGCGGTGACGGTGGCGGTGGGCGGTGGCCTGTCGGCGATCCTCGCCAACGACGTGGTGGTCTTCGCCATGACGCCGATGCTCTGCGTCGGTCTGCTGGCCCGCCGGCTGGACCCGCGGCCCTACCTGATCGGTCTGGCCGGAGCGGCGAACGCCGGGTCGGCGGCGACGGTGATCGGCAACCCGCAGAACATCCTGATCGGCCAGATGGGGCATCTGGATTTCTGGCGCTTCCTGGCGGTCTGCGGGGTGCCGGCGCTGGTCGGCCTCGTGGTGGTGTATGTCGTGGTGTGGCTCGCCTGGCGGGGCCGCTTCGGCGAGCCGGATGACGGCGCGGCGGGCAGCGGGGCGACCGGGGAGGGCGGGGCGGAGCCGGTGATGCTCGACCGGGCGCAGCTCGGCAAGGCGGTGGTGGCGACCCTGGTGCTTCTCGGCCTGTTCACCACCGACCTGCCGCACGAGATCGGCGTGCTGCTGGTCGCCGGGGCGATGCTGATCAGCCGGCGGCTGGCCTCGCGCGGGATGTTGGGCATGGTGGACTGGCATTTGCTGGTCCTCTTCGCCGCGCTGTTCGCCATCAACCACGCGCTGAAGCTGACCGGCCTGCCGGCGGAGTTCGTGTCGGGGCTGGAGGCCGCCGGCTGGCTGCCTGACCGGCTGGCGGTGATGACCCCGCTCGCCCTGGCCGCCAGCAACAGCATCGGCAACGTGCCGGCGGTGATTCTGCTGCTCGCCGCCTGGCCGTCGCCGCCGGAGGGGGCGCTCTACGGGCTGGCGATCCTGTCCACGCTGGCCGGCAACCTGCTGATCCCCGGCAGCCTCGCCAACATCATTGTGGTGGAGCGGGCAGCGGCCTCCGGCGTCCGGCTCGGCTTTGTGGAGCACGCCCGTTGCGGGATCCCGATGACCCTTTTGTCGATGGGATTCGCCGTTTTGTGGTTGTGGGGCACCGGCTGGATGCGTCTGAGCTGATTTTTCTCCTTATGGGCTATGCGAATGGTGCCGCCCCTCTCCGTCCGGGGCATTGCCCTCTCTTCGCAAAGCAAAAAACTTGGGGTGGCCTGTTCAAGGCAGCCCCAAGGCACCGATGCCCAAAGCTCAGACGCCCAAAGCACAGACGAAGGACGGAAACCGCATGTCAGAAGCCCAGACGCCCCGGACGCTGGACACCGGAGCCCAGGAACGGCCTCGGGAAACGCCCTGGGAGACTCCCGTCGTCGCGGTGGTGGTCACCCACAACCGTCTGGCCCTGCTGAAGACCTGTCTGGCGGCGATCCATGGGCAGGAGCCGCGGCCCGACCGCATCGTCGTGGTGGACAACGGTTCCAGCGACGGCACCGCGGAATGGCTGGCCGAGCAGCGGGCGGTGATGCCGGAGCTTCTGGTGGTCCGGCAGGCCAACATCGGCTCCGCCGGCGCTTACCACACCGCCTTCGCCACGGCGCTGGAACTGGGCGCCCGCTGGATCTGGAGCACCGACGACGACGGCATTCCGGCGCCCGGCGCCTTGGCCGAACTGCTGCGCCAGGGCGAGCGGCACGACCTCGACCTCGTCGGGCCGACCGTGGTCGCGGCGGAGGACCGCGGCGATCTGGCCTTCACCATGCAGGGCTTCACCAAGGCCGACGCCTTCGCCGCCGCGGCTCAGGACGGCATCGTGCCGGGCGCCATCGCGCTGTTCAACGGGACCCTGCTGCGCCGGCGCGTCTTCGAGCGGATCGGCAACATCAAGCGCGAGATGTTCATCTGGGGCGACGAGTGGGAGTTCACGTTGCGCGCCCGGCGGGCCGGGCTGCGCGACGGGACGGCGGTGCATGCCCTGCACGTCCACCCGCGCAACCGCCGCACCCAGCGCCCGCTGGCCGGCGGTTTCCTGGGCACGGTGGAGGAGATGCCGGAGAACCGCGCCCCCTATTTCTTCCGCAACATGGGCTACATCCACGCCACCTACGAGCGCAAGTCCATCGCCCGCATGATGGTCAAATACACGCTCTATTACCTGCTGCACCGGCGCGCCGACGTGAAGGGGCTGCGCGGCTTCTGGACCCATTACCGGGCCGGCCTGCAGAACCGCTATCCGCAGGACCTGCAGGCGTCCCCCACGGCCGCGGCTCCAGTGGCCGCCTCTGGCGCTCCGCCCCAGTCCTTTCCGAAAAGCGTCTGAAGGGGGGCCGCATGTTCAGGGATTTCACCCTTGACGGGCGGGCGGCGTCGCGCGCCGAGTCCGTGTATGTCTGGCCCGCCGCCCTGCTGATCCTGGTGGCGGCTTCGATCCCCGTCTGGATGTTCGAGATTCCGGCGCTGGGCGACTACGTCAACCACGTCACCCGCATGTACGCCCTGGCCCATCTGGACCAGGACCCGGCGCTGGCGCAGTTCTACATGGTGCGCTGGGCGATCATCCCCAATCTGGTGATGGACATCGTCGTGCCGCCGCTGGCCAAGCTGATCGGCGTGCACACGGCGAGCCGGCTGTTCGTCACCGCCAGCTATCTGGTGTTGGTGACCGGCTCCATCGCGCTCTACCGCGCCCTTTGGGGCCGGGTGGAGCTGGGGCCGCTGGCCGCCGGGCTGTTCCTCTACACGCTGTCCACCTACATGGGCCTGTTCAACTACCTGTTCGGGCTGGGGCTGGCGCTGTGGGGAATCGCCGGCTGGATCGTGATGCGGGAGCGCGCGCCCTGGCAGCGCGGGCTGGCCTCGCTCGGGGTCGTTCTGCTGCTGTTCATCTCGCATCTGTTCGCGCTCGGTCTCTATGGCCTGACGCTGCTGGCCTTCGAGGGCTGGCGGCTGTGGCGGAGCGGCGGCTGGCGTGAGCCGTGGCGGGCGTTGCCGGACGCGCTGGCCTTCGGACTGCCCTTCCTGATCGTGCCGCCGCTTCTGCTGATGAGCCCGTCGTCGGGCTTCGCCGACGCGGTTCTGTGGGTCGGCACCGCGAAGCTGATGGGCTTCGACTTCCTGTTCGGCGGCTACGCCGACACGGTCGGCTATGTGACGGGGATCGCCGTCGGGCTGGGCATCGCCTGGGGGCTGTGGAGCGGGGCGCTGCGGCTGCATCCGGTCGGCGCCATCACCATCGCGCTGGGGCTGGTGGTCTATGCGGCGATGCCGCTCGTCCTCTTCGGGTCCTGGTTCGCCGACAGCCGCCTTCCCATCGGCATCGCCTTCGTCGCTCTGGGCTTCGTGCGCTGGGAATTGGCGACCTCGGCCATGCGGGCGGCCTTCCTGTCGGTGGTGGTCGCGCTGTCGCTGCTGCGCAGCGCCGACGCCGGGGTGGGGCTCGCCAGGGTGGACCCGCTGCTGGAGGAGGTGCGCCAGTCCCTGCAGCGGATCGAGCCGGGCAGCACGGTGCTCGCCACCTACGCCGACGAGACGCTGCACAAGTCGATCTTCCGCGCCACCCAGTTCACCGACGACCGCGCCCTGTCTTTCGGCCTGCACCACGCGCCGGTGCTGGCGCTGATGGAGCGCTCCAGCCTCGTGCCCATCGCCTTCACCCATCCGGGCAAGCAGGTGCTGCTGCTGAAGCCGGACTATGCCGACCTGGATGGTGATTTCACCTACATGCCGCGCATCGGCTACGTCGCTGACGCGGTGCGCCAGCCGGGCTTGCGCGACAACCATTACTGGGCCGATTGGCCCCGGCGCTTCGGTTACGTCTATGTGCTGTTCAGCGAGCCGGGCCGCGCCAATCCGGTGCCGGAGCATCTGACGCTGGTGCAGGAGGGGCGGTACTTCCAGCTTTACAAAGTGAAGTGAGCGGGTGCGGTTGCCCCCACCCTAACCCTCCCCCGCTGACGCAGGGGAGGGGACTTTTTCTTCCTCCCCTGCGAAGCGGGGGAGGGCCGGGGTGGGGGCAAGGAGTGCCCTCAGGCCGCCCCCTCGGCGCCCCGGACGAACTGGTCGAACATCGGCTGGATCACCGTCTCGCCGATGTCGCGGGTGATGAAGACGATCTTGGAGCGGTGATCCTCGCCAGGCCATTCCTGAAGCTGGACCGGCGGGTGGAACATGTGCTGCACGCCGTGGACGACGACCGGCAGCGGGCTTTCCTTGACGTTCAGCAGCCCCTTGATGCGCAGCAGGTTCTCCCCGCCAGTGGCGATCAGGGCCTCCATGAAGTCCACGAAGTTGTTCCACGGGATCGGCTCGTCCACCACCATGCAGAAGGCGCGGATGTGGTCGTCGTGCCGGTTGGTGTCGTGGTGGTGGTGATCGTGCCCGCAGTCGGGACCGCAGGCGTCGCCATGCCCGTGGTCGTGGTGGTGGTGGTCATGATCATGGTCATGCCCGTGATCATGATGATGGGCCTGCTCGTCGCGGTACGCCTCTTCCCGGAGCCAGCGCGCCACGTCGGGGCTCTTGGTGTCGGGGTTGTAGAGGCCGGCGTCGAACAGCAGAGCCGGATCGACCTCGCCGAAGGCCGCGGGGATCTGCGGGGCCGCCGGGTTGATCGCCGACAGGCGCTGGCACAGGGCGAGCGTCGTGTGGGGCGTGGCGAGGTCGGTCTTGGTCAGCACGATGCGGTCGGCGACGGCGGCCTGCTTCACGCTCTCCGGCTGGCGGTCGAGCTGGTTGGCGCCATGCACCGCGTCCACCGTGCTGATGACGCCGTCCAGGCGGAAGCGGGCGGCCAGCAGCGGGTCGCTCATCAGCGTGTGGATGATCGGGGCCGGGTCGGCGAGGCCCGTCGTCTCCACCACCACCCGGTCGAACTCCGGGATGTCGCCGCGCACGCGCTTCAGGAACAGGTCGCGCAGCGTGTCGACGAGGTCGCCGCGGATGGTGCAGCACAGGCAGCCGCTGTCCATCAGCACCATGTTCTCCGACGCCTTGGCGACCAGCAGATGGTCAAGCCCGACCTCGCCGAACTCGTTGATGACCACGGCGGTGCGGGCCATGCCCGGATGGTGCAGGAGCCGTTGCAGCAGCGTGGTTTTGCCGCTGCCGAGGAAGCCGGTCAGCACCGAGACGGGCAGGCGGGGCGCCGGTGGGGCGGCGGGGGTGGGTGCGGCGGTCACGGGGTCTTCTCCTGGCAGTCGGTGCATGTGCCGCGCACCTCGACGGTGGGGCGGCTGACCTGGAAACCATGCTCGGCGGCGATGGTGCCGATGGCGGCGCGGATGCGCGGGTCGTCGATCTCCACGGCGTTGCCGCAGGTCTCGCACACCAGGAACTGCCCGGAATGGACGGCCCCCGGCGCCGCGCAGCCGATGTAGGCGTTCAGCGATTCGATGCGGTGGACCAGCCCGTGCTCCACCAGGAACTCCAGCGCCCGGTAGACGGTCAGCGGGGCGGTGGCCTTGCCCTCGCGCTGGCTGAGGTCCTCCAGGATGGCGTAGGCGCCGCGCGGCTTGTGGCTGTTCCAGACCAGCTCCAGCACCTGCCGTCGGAGCGCGGTCAGCCGGGCGCCGCGCTCCGCGCACAGGGCGTCGGCGCGCGTCAGCGCGTCGGCGATGCAATGCGCGTGGTCGTGCCCGTGGCGGGAGGCCGGGCCGGTGGTGGGGTGGGGATCGGCGGTCATGGCGTTATCTTATTACATCGCCGGATGCCGACACCAGACAAAGAAGAAGGGCGGCCCCGGACGCGGAGGCCGCCCTTTCAGGCGTGTCGCTCGATTGGGGGCGGTTCCCCGACCGGTCAGAGACCGATCATGCCGCCGTCCTTCTTGGTGATGGCGACCACCGACGGGCGCGGCGGCATGTTGGGCTTGAAGTCGGGCCAGCGGGTCGCCGGGTCCTCGAAGGAGGAGAGCTTGCCCTTGAAGCCTTCCCACTGGTCGACGCCGTCGGTGGCCGGGTGCTGCACGGCGACGAACAGGGTCTTGTCGTCGGTGGTGAAGCAGGGGCCGCACATCTCGGCCCCCACCGGCACGCGGTAGAACATCTTGGACAGGCCGCGCAGATTCCCTTCGGTCTCCACGGCCCAGACGCCGTCGGCGGTGCCGGACGCCTTCTTCCAGTTCTCGCCCTGGTCGGTGGTGATCCACAGGCGGCCGCGGTGGTCCACCGCCGCGTTGTCAGGGCAGGAGAACCAGCCGTTGGCCGAGGTGTCGGCGTGGAACTGCGCGCCGACCTTCTCGTCCGCCGGGTTGCCGCCGCGGACCAGGATCGTCCACTCCGCCTTGGTCGAGGCGTGGTTGCCGTTCTCCGGCAGGATCTCGACGATGTGGCCCCAGTTGTTCTCGGCGCGCGGGTTGGCCGCGTCCACCTGCTCCGGCTTGCGGCGGGAGTTGTTGGTGAGGATGACGTAGACCTTGCCGGTCACCGCGTTGACCTCGATGTCCTCCGGTCGGTCCATCTTGGTGGCGCCCAGCGCGTCGGCGGCGAGGCGGGCGTTGATCAGGACGGTGGCTTGGTCGGGGAAGCCCTTCTCGGCGGTCAGCGGACCCTGGCCGTGGACCAGCGGCAGCCACTCGACCGAGGCGTCGGCCTTGAACTTCGCCACGTAGAGCGTCCCGGTCTCCAGGATGTCCATGTTGGCGGCGCGGTTCCTCGGGTCGAACTTCTTGGCCGCGACGAACTTGTAGACATAGTCGAAGCGCTCGTCGTCGCCGGTGTAGGCGACCACGGTGCCGTCCTTGCCGAGCGCAATCTGGCAGGCCTCATGCTTGAAGCGGCCGAGCGCCGTGCGCTTCTTCGGGGTCGAGGTCGGGTCGTAGGGGTCGATCTCGACGATCCAGCCGAAGCGGTTGGACTCGTTCGGCTCCTTGGCGATGTCGAAGCGGTCGTGATAAACGCCCCAGTTGTACCATTCGCCGGGGAAGCCGTAGCGCTTCAGCACCTTGGTGTTCGGGTTGGTGTCCTCGACCTTGCCCCAGAAGTAGCCGTTGAAGTTCTCTTCCGCCGACAGCCAGGTGCCCCAGGGCGTCATGCCGCCGGAACAGTTGTTCAGCATGCCGCGGACCGTCGTGCCGGTCGGGTCGTAGCTGGTCTTCATCAGGGCGTGGCCGGCGGCCGGGCCGGTGATGGCGCAGGCCGTCTCGCCGGTGATGCGGCGGTTGTAGCGGGAGTCCGCCACCGTCACCCACTTGCCCTTGACCTTGCGGATCTCGACGACGGTGCCGCCGTGGGCGGCCATCTCGATGTCCACCAGCGCCTTGGTCATGCGGGCGAACTTGTCCTTCTGCTGCTCCACGCCGACGCCGGGGAACATGACCTCCTCGTCGGTGTATTCGTGGTTCACGCAGAGCAGGGCGCGGTCCGGCGACTGGGAGCCGAGCGGCAGCGGGGCGTAGCCGACGAAGTCGTTGTTGTAGCCGAACTGCTTCGACTGCGCCTCGGCCGACTGGTTCATCGGGTCGAAGGCCGGCGCGCCGGGCACCACCGGGTCGCCCCAGCGGATCAGGATGTCGGCGTCGTAGCCGGATGCCACGTGATGGTCGGCGTCGACACCGTGCGCCACTTCCTGGAAGGAGAAGCTGGCTTTGGCCGGGCGCGGGGCGCCGGTGACGGCGGCCTCGGCCTCGCGCGGCGAGGAGAGCAGGGCGGCCGGGCCGATCAGGGCGCTGACCGCCGCGCCGGTCAGCATGCCGCGCATCATGTCGCGGCGGCCGAGGCGGGCGTTGATGACGTCGCCCATGGTCGGGTTTTCGGACGGGTTGGAGCCGATGTCCTCGCGGCCCTCGAAGGTCAGATACTTGGTGCCCTTCTGGGGCAGGTCATGGGTGTCCATCGGTGTGCCTCGTCTCTTTCCGCAAATTTATTTTGGGTAGGGGCGGGCGCACCTTACCGGCGGCCTGTGACGGTTTCTTTGCACTCCCATGAAGGCGGAATGAAAACACACGGTCGGGTTTCACGACACCGCGCCGATCAATCACCGGCTTTCTTGATCTCCTGGAAGGCGGCCAGCGCGCGGTCGCGGGCGGTGCCGTGGTCGATGACCGGCCGCGGGTAGTCCTTGCCGAGTTTGACCCCCGCCTGCCGCAGCGCCTCGTCCGGCGCCTCCCAGGGCTTGTGAATCCAGCGGTTGGGCAGCGCTTCCAGCTCCGGCACGTAGCGCCGGACATAGGCCCCCTCCGGGTCGAACTTCTCGCCTTGGAGGATCGGGTTGAAGACGCGGAAGAAGGGGGCCGCGTCGGCGCCGCAGCCGGCCACCCACTGCCAGTTGCCGGCGTTGTTGGCGATGTCGGCGTCGACCAGCGTGTCCCAGAACCACGACTCGCCCTCCTGCCAGGGGATCAGCAGATCCTTGATGAGGAAGGAACCGACGATCATCCGCACGCGGTTGTGCATCCAGCCGGTCTGCCAGAGCTGCCGCATTCCGGCGTCCACGATGGGATAGCCGGTGCGCCCGCTCTGCCACGCGCGCAGGCCCGCCTTGTCCGTCCGCCAGGGGAAGCGGGCGAAGCGCGTGTCCAGCGGCGTGTCTGGAATGCCCGGCTCCTCGCGCAGCAGATGGTGGTTGAACTCCCGCCAGCCGAGTTCCCGCAGGAAGGCTTCGGCGCCGGCGGCCAGCTCATGCCGCTGGTCTGCGGCGTGGCGGGCGGCGTGCCAGATCTGCCGCGGCCCGATCTCCCCGAAGGCGAGGTGCGGCGACATCGCCGAGGTTCCATCATGGTCCGGGCGGTCGCGCTCCGCCGGGTAGGCGGCGACCGGCCCGTCCAGGAAATCGGCCAGCCGCTCCCGCGCCGCCTCCTCGCCGGGTGTCCAGCGCTCGCGCAGGCCGCCGGCCCAGTCCGGCGCGCTGGGCAGCAGGCACCAGTCCTTCAGCGACTCGCTGGACACCGGCTTCGCCGGCGGGGTCAGCTTGCCCGGCGCGCGGGTGGGGCGCGGCGGCTCCGGCATCGACAGCAACGCCTTCCAGAAGGGCGTGAAGACCCGGAAGGGCGTGTCCGACTTGGTGCGGATGGTCCCCGGCTCGTAGAGCAGGGCGGCGTTGTGGGGGTGCACCGTCACGCCGCGCGCGCTCAGCCGCTCGCCCACCCGGCGGTCGCGGGCGATGGCGGTGGGGCCGGCGCGGCGGTTGCACAGCACCGTGTCGGCGCCGGTCTCCTCGGCCAGCGCCGCCAGCACGGAGGCGGGGTCGCCGCTGCGCAGCACCAGGGGCGAGCCGAGCTTGGCCAGCGCCTTGCCCAGCCGTTCCAGGCTGCCGTGCAGCCACCAGCGGGACGCGGCGCCGGGAAGCCAGGGATCGTGGGCGTCCTTCTCCCGGATGTAGACCGGGATGACCGGCGCCCCGTCCTCCGCCGCGGCGCTGAGCGCCGGGTTGTCGGCAAGGCGAAGATCGCTGCGGAACCAGACGAGGATGGGAGATTGATCGGTCGTCATCGGCCAACTTTAAAGACATGGACAGAAGAACGGGCATGCCAAAACGCCGCAGCCAATGACCACGGTCAATGGCTCTTGCTACGCGGTGCCGATTGCTCCGGATCACCACGGCGGCGAAAATTTTTCCTGGCGAAATCCTATTGACGGCGATTTCCGCACCGCTATTTCCGCCTTCGCTGCCACGACGTGGAGCCGGAGGCACGGCGGCCGACGGCGCCGGTTCCACGGTCGGGGGAGGAAAGAGACGCCATCAACGGAGGAAACCATATGTCCCGCCTGTCGCGCCTGCTGACCGCCGCCACCGTCGCCCTGCCGCTGTCCCTCGCCGCCATGTCCGCCAAGGCGGCGGACATCGTGGACACCGCCGTCGCGGCGGGCCAGTTCAAGACGCTGGTCCAGGCCGTCCAGGCCGCCGGCCTCGCGGACACGCTGAAGGGCAGCGGTCCCTTCACCGTCTTCGCCCCGACCGACGAGGCCTTCGCCAAGCTTCCCGCCGGCACGGTCGAAAATCTTCTGAAGCCGGAGAACCGCGAGAAGCTCCGCTCCGTACTCACCTATCATGTGGTGGCGGGCAAGGTGACTTCGGCCGATATCGCCGGCAAGACGGCATCGCCGAAGACCGTGCAGGGCACCACCGTGGACATCGACGCGACGAAGGGCGGCGTGATGGTGGACAACGCGAAGGTCGTGAAGCCCGACATCATGGCGTCCAACGGCGTCATCCACGTGATCGACACGGTCATGATGCCGAACTGACGTTCTGCTTTTCATCGAGGTCCCTCCTGCCGGACGTTTCACCGCCAGTGCCGGCAGGACCACTCGCCCGGAGAGTTCCCCCGACTCTCCGGGCTTTTTCTTTTCAAGCCTTGTCCGGAGACGCTTTGTCGGGAGAGAGGCGGCTGCGCGGGAAGCGGTGGACCTTGCCGCGGGCCAGCAGATGCACCTCGAACCGCGCCGCCAGCAGGCCGGACACCGCCGGGTCCAGCACGTTCAGCCCGCCCGCGAAGGCGCCGAAGGCCGGCAGGATCAACTTTCCCCCGTCGAAGGCGAAACAGCGCTCCCGCACCCGCCGGCCCGGCACGACGACGGCGGCCACCGGGTGCAGATGCCCCGACAACTCGCCGACGGCGCCGGGCACCGCCTCGTGCCGGAAGGTCAGCGGGCCGAGCGCCAGCTCGTCCAGGATGCGCCCGCCGAACCCCTCCGGCGGTTCCGGATCGTGGTTGCCGGTGACCCACAGCCAGTCCGCCACCCGCCCGGTCAGGTCGCGCAGCCGGGCCACGTCCCCCGCCTCCATGCGGCTCGCCGCCCGGCGGTCGTGGAAGCTGTCGCCAAGGCAGATCACCCGCTCCGGGGCCAGCCGCTCCACCAGCTCCGCCAGCCGGTCGAGCGTCGCCCGCGTGTCGTAGGGCGGCAGCATCCGCCCGCGCGCCGCGAAGGCGGAGCCCTTCTCCAGATGCAGGTCGGCGACCACCAGAGTCCGCTCCGCCGGCCAGGCCAGCGCGCCGGAGGGATCGGGGGCCAGCGCGGCGCCCCGCAGGGTCATCGTCGTGTCCATGGTCATCACAACGTCAAGCGGCCTTGGCTGTCACCGTCGGACCCCAGCTCCGGCATCGCCTCGGCCACCAGATCGGCGGCGGCCTGCTCCAGAAGCTCGTCGGTGGCGGAACCGTCCACCCGTTCCCGCCCGATCTCCAGAATGACCGGCACGGCGAGGGGGAAATGCGGTCGAGGTCCTTGTGGGTGATGCGGCCCTTCACCCGGACCAGGAAATCCGACAGGCGCCGCACGTCGGTCAGCCCGCCCGCCGCGTCGGCGCGGGTGGCGCGCAGCAGCACATGGCCGGGGTCGTGCTTGCGCAGCACGTCGTAGATCAGGTCGGAGGAGAAGGTGACCTGCCGCCCCGACTTCTCCTGCCCGGGATGGCGGCGGTCGATGACCCCGGTGATCAGCGCCACGTTGCGGAAGGTCCGCCGCAGCATCGAGGACTCGTCCATCCAGGCTTCCAGGTCGTCGCCCAGCATGTCCTGGTCGAACAGCCCATCCATGTCCTTCGGCGTTCGCAGCGACCACACCGCCAGCACATAGTCGGTGGCGACGAAGCCGAGCGGGCCGCAGCCCATCCGCTCCATCCGGCGGGTCAGCAGCATCCCCAGCGTCTGGTGCGCGTTCCGCCCCTCGAAGGCGTAGACGACGAGGAAGCGCTTGCCCGCCTTGGGGAAGCTCTCCACCAGCAACCCATCGCGCGCCGGCAGGACGGAACGCCAGCGCTGGAGCCGCAGCCATTCCTGCACGTCCTCCGGCAGGCCGGGCCACTGCGCCGGGTCGGCCAGCATGGCGCGCACCCGGTCGGCCAGCGCCGTGGTCAGCGGCAGCCGCCCGCCGGCGTAGGCCGGGACCTTCGGCTCCCCGGTGCCCCCCTTGGCGACCTGCGCCTCCATCTCGCGGATGCCGAGGAACTTCAGCAATTGGCCGGCGAAGACGAAGGTGTCGCCGGGGGTGAGGCCCTGGATGAAATGCTCCTCCACCTCGCCGAGCACCGGGCCGCGGCTCAGGCGCACGCGCAGCATGGCCTCCTGCGTGATGGTGCCGACGTTCATGCGGTACTGCCGCGCCACCGCCGGCCCGGCCACCGCCATGCGCCCGTCTTCGCGCATCGTCAGCCGGTGGAAGCGCTCGTAATTGCCGAGCGCGTAGCCGCCGGTCGCCACGAAGTCCAGCACGTCGTCGAACTCGTCCCGCGCCAGCCCGGCGTAGGGGGCGGCGCAGACCACCTCGTCGTACAGGTCGTCGGGCCGGAACGGCTCGGCGCAGGCCATGCCGAGCATGTGCTGGGCCAGCACGTCCAGCCCGCCGGGGCGGGGCCGCTCGCCGTCCAGGCTCATGGCCGCCACGGCGTCCAGGGCGGCGCGGCATTCCAGAACCTCGAACCGGTTGGCTGGGACGAGCAGAGCACGGCTCGGTTCGTCCAGCCGGTGGTTGGCGCGGCCGATGCGCTGGACCAGCCGGCTCGCCCCCTTCGGCGCGCCGATCTGCACCA
This sequence comes from Azospirillum baldaniorum, assembly GCF_003119195.2. Classification (NCBI taxonomy): domain Bacteria; kingdom Pseudomonadati; phylum Pseudomonadota; class Alphaproteobacteria; order Rhodospirillales; family Azospirillaceae; genus Azospirillum; species Azospirillum baldaniorum. Next base: position 1,520,280 of record NZ_CP022253.1, read on the forward strand.
CCAGATCAACCGCCGCCCAGTCGATGCCGAGGTCGAGCGAGGAGGTCGCCACCACCGCCCGCAGCTTGCCCGCCGCCATGGCGGCCTCGACCTTGCGCCGCTGCTCCGCCGCCAGCGAGCCGTGATGGAGCGCGATGGGCAGGGTGTCGTCGTTGAGGCGCCAGAGTTCCTGGAAGACCAGCTCCGCCTGGGCGCGCGTGTTGACGAAGACCAGCGTGGTGCGGTGGGCGCGGATGCGCTGGTACACCTCCTTCAGCGCATGCATGGCCATGCGGCCGGACCAGGGCAGCCGCTCGCGCGTCGTCAGGATGTCCACCTCGGCGGAGGCGCCGGCCCGCCCGGTGACCAGCCGCACGTCGCCGCCATCCGCGTGCCCGGATTTGGACAGCCAGGCGAGCAGCTGCGCCGGCTCCGCCACGGTGGCCGACAGCCCGACCCGCCGGGCCTGCGGCGCCAGCCGGGACAGCCGCGCCAGCCCCAGGGCCAGCAGGTCGCCGCGCTTGGTCCCGGCCAGGGCGTGCAACTCGTCGATGATGACGCAGCGCAGGTGCCGGAAGATCGTCGCCGCGTCGGCGTAGGCGATCATCAGCGCCAGACTTTCCGGCGTGGTCATCAGGATGTGCGGCGGGTTGGCCCGCTGCCGCCGCCGCTTGGATTCGGGCGTGTCGCCGGTGCGCGTCTCGGTGCGGATGGGCAGCCGCATCTCGGCGACGGGCTCCTCCAGATTGCGCTGGATGTCCACCGCGAGCGCCTTCAGCGGCGAGATGTAGAGCGTGTGCAGCCCCTCGCGCGGGCGCTCCGCCAGATCGATCAGCGAGGGCAGGAAGCCGGCCAGCGTCTTGCCGCCGCCGGTCGGCGCGATCAGCAGGGCGCTGTTCCCGGCGGCCGCCGCCTCGACCATGGCAAGCTGGTGAGGGTGCGGCACCCAGCCCCGCGACCGGAACCAGCCCTGGACGTTGGCGGGGAGGAGAGGGGTGGGGAGTTCGGGCATGGGAAAGAAGATAGAGAGATTTCCTATAATGCCATCAGCGCTATGAAAGTATTTTTATTTTTCTTTTGGAAATGATTTCGCGATGTTGGATAAAATTTTAAGGTCGCGAAGGCTTAAATGCCGTGCAGCATCAATTATAGTAATCTCCAATGGTGTCCTTTCTTGATTGCTTGAATTGCTTTGGTCGAATATTTTTACTAACTCATCCAGTGGAATGTCTATTTTCTCGCTAATGCGAATTAGCGTTTCCAATCTGGGCATATTCTGCCCGCGTTCCATCGCGGAAACAGCCTGAACGGAACGCTCGATCAATCCCGCAAGATCCTCCTGCGTGAGCCCCCGTTGCTCGCGAAGTTCGCGGAGCATTTGTCCGAATTGCTGCATCCCTTTCATGCCCGGACTGTCCTCCGGGCGATGCGCGTTGACCATCAACCTAGTACGCTATAGCTTAAAATTACCTTTGTGTGATTGTGGGTGTACCATGCGTCTGTCGGGCGTGTTGCTCATCATCTGGGGTGGGTTGCTGGTACCGCTTACCCTGCCGTGGACTTGGTGGTATCGGAAGCAACTGGGTTTGATCGCCAGCCTCGACGAGATGACCATGAGCTTTCTCGGGGACAGGCTTCCTTACGCATACGTTGTGTCGTTTTCGGTGATCTTGGTGGGACTCGGACTGTCGTGGATCGCCTTTGCCACGGTGTGGGACCCGCCCTGTCCGCGTGTGCGGGGTGTTTCGGAGGACGAGGGGCCGCCGTCCACAACGCCCCGGAAGACGTCGTTGGAGGAGGTCATGGGCGACCGCCCCATCGACCCGATGAGGCTTCATTGAATGGCGCGTTGGCGAACCCTGAGCGCCGGTTGAGCCTCTGTCCTTCGCGGCGTTTGACGGCTTCGGGAGCTGTGGTATTTTACGAGGCAAGGAGGTGATGCGCCTTCGGTCTCCTGGAGGCGGAGCCGGTTTCCCGACCCCGCCCATTGGTTCCTTAGCGATCGTGGTCCTGGTTGAAGCCGGCTTCGAACTCGAACTTCATCCGGAACCAGAAGCGTCGGAGCCACGTCTGGTACCTTTTCAAGCGCATCACCTCCTCTCGGATGCCGGACGGGTAGGGCCTGTCGGCACGCAACATCCAAAGGAATGCGTAGGCGCGGTCAACCGGGGATAGGCCTCTGTGGGATGGCTGCGGCACTTGGGCGCGTGGTCGGGGTGCGGAGTCTTGCCCCCACCCTGACCCTCCCCCGCTTCGCAGGGGAGGGAATCAGGCGCCGGTGACGATGCGGACGTGGATGGGCAGTGGAATCGTGCCGCCCTGGGCCTGAGCGTCGAAGCGGCGGGTCACCTCGGCGTCGAGGTCGGCGCGCTGCCCGGCGGTGAGGTCGTGCAGGCGGTGGCCGAAGCTCATCTCCAGCGTGGCGCGCCAGAAGGGCTGGCCCTGGGGGGCCTTGCGGACCGGGGTGATGTCGGTCTCGCTCACCGTGGCGAAGCCGGCGGAGCGCAGGGCCTCCGCCAGAAGGCCGGGGGCGGCGAAGCGGAACAGCGGGTCCAGGCTGCGGTCCTCGCCCAGTTGGGCGGCGACGGCGTCGCCCACCGTGTCGAACAGGGTGTTGCCGGCGCGCGGCCCCCAGACCATGAAGGCTGCCCGCCCGCCGGGGCGCAGCACGCGCCGCAGCTCGGCCAGGGCCGCCGCAACGTCGGGGACGAACATGATGCCGAAGCGGCAGGTCGCCCGGTCGAAGCTCGCCGCGGCGAAGGGCAGGGCGGTCATGTCGGCGGCGGCGAAGGCCGGGCGCAGCCCGTCGGCGATCCCCGCGGCGCGGCGCCGGGCGCCGGCCATCATGCCGGGCACGAGGTCGCTGCCCACCACCAGCCCGTCAGGACCTGTCCGCAGCGCGGCGCTCAGCGCCGGTTCGCCGGCGCCGGAGGCGAGGTCCAGCACCCGGTCGCCCGCCGTCACCCCGGCGGCGTCCAGCAGGGGCTGGTTCAGCTTGTCGGCCAGATCGGCCATCGGGTCGGCCCAGCGGTCCCAGGCGTCGGCGCTGGCGGTCCAGCGGGCGCGCTCGGCGTCGCCGTCGATGGGGCAGGTGGACAAGTCGGGCATGGTCAGTGGAGAAGCCTTGCGGTACCGGTGATGCGGGGGGCGGAATCGGCGTCGCGCAGCCGCTCGTTCAGCGCCGCGACCTCCTCCGCCAGCTTGCGGTTCGCCTCGGTCAGGGCTTGGACGCGGCCCTCGGCGACTTGCTGCTGGACGTTCAGGGTGGCGACGGTCTCCGCAAGCTTGCGGATTTTCTGGGACTGGCGGGCGCCGCCCTCGTTGACGCTGCGGCGGATCGAACCGACGGCGGCGAGCACGATCACGCTGACCGTCGCACCCGTCAGTAGGGCGGCGATGGCCAGAGCCCAGACCCAATCCCCCGATGGCAGTTCCATGGCCGAAGCCGCCCCTGCGTTGCGTCCGGACCATCGGGAACGACCGTCCGGTGGACGAAGGGTTTCAGCATCCAATGAAATGTCGAGTGGGTCAAGCCGGGCGCCGGAACGGAAAAGGCCCGGCCGTTGCCGGCCGGGCCTTTCGTGAGGCGATTGCTGCGCTCCGCGGTCAGGCGACGGTGTCGTCGACCGGGCGGGCGGCCTTGGCGCGCATGTCCTTCAGGTGATCGCCGAAGGCACGCAGGACCGGCATGATCCGCTGCATCTGGTCCGACGTGACGTGGGCGTCGGTCTTCAGGACGATGGTCGGCGCCTCCGACATCAGGCGCTTGGAGCGCATCGGACCGACCTTGTCGTCCATGAACATGGACAGCCCCATCAGAATGCCGAGCGTCACGTCATCGGGCGCCTTGGGCAGAGCCAGCACGTCGTGCAGCTCGTTGAGGAGGGTGTAGGCGACGATGGACGTGCGTTCGATGGTGTCAACGTCGGCGGCCATGGACATCGGCGTAATCCTTGAGGCGCTGAAAGTGTGCGATATGGCCGAAGGTTAGCGCTTGGATCGTAACCAAACTGTTAACCATCCCTCACCCGAGTCGCCACGAGTCGCTTTTTTCGAGTCGCAATCCCCGGTCGCCGAATCAGGGGAGTCGACTCATGCCTCCGCGTGAACCGACGTGCCGGTCATGGCCCGCTCCACCCGCTCGATGGCGGCCATCACCGCGTCCGGGCGGGCGTGCTGCGGCATGTGCCCGGTTTCCGCCAGCAGATGCAGCGTCGATCCGGCCACCGCGTTGTGAAGCTGCACCGCGTGGGCGTGGGGATCGACGATGCGGTCCTCCCGTCCCGCGACGACCGCCATCGGGCAGCGGATCTCGGAATAACGGGGGGCCATCGCCGCCACGCCGGGAATCAAAGCGGCGAGTTGAGCGGCGGCGGCCTCCAGCTGCGTCGGGCGCAGCAGAAGGTCGGGAGGCAGTTCGTTGTAGCTGGGCGGCACGGGGTTCGGCTCAAAGATGCGGCGCATCATCGCCGGCAGGATCAGCCGGTCCAGCGGCGGCAGGACGGTGTGGCTGAGCAGTGGCCCGACCGCCGGAATGGCCGGTCCCATCATGGGGAGGAAGTCGAGCCGCGGGGTCGGGTGGGTGAAGGCCGACAGGATGACCAGACCGCCGATCTCCTCCGGGAAATCCAGCGCCCAGGCGAGCGCCACCGCCCCGGCCAGCGAATGGCCGACGACGATGGGGCGCTCCAGCCCCAGCTTGCGGGTCGCGGCGCGCAGCAGCGCGGCTTGGGCGGCGGGACCGGCGTCGCGTCGCGGCGTCGCCTCGCTGTAGCCATGGCCGGGCCGGTCGAAGCAGACGCAGCGCCGGTGCCGGGCCGCCTCGTCCAGAAGGCTCAGCGCCCAGTCGTCGGCGGTGGTGCCGTTGCCGTGCAGGAACACCACGGGGGGCGACGCGCTGTCCTTCCCATGGTCGAGATAGTGCAGGCGGGTGCCCCCGACGCTCATGAAATGGCCGGTCGGCGGGTGCTGCTGCTCCGCCCGGTTGGTGCGGCGGCGGGTGTCCAGCCACAGGCCGGCCAGCAAACCGGCCGCGAGAGCCAAGCTGCCGCGCATCAGCGGACCCTCCGAGGGCATGCTTGCGATTTGGCGGAACGGCGTGTGGAATGCGGCATGGTCGGGCTCCTCCGGATTGCAGGTGCAGGCTGCGGGGACAGGGGTGCAACAGGAGGTGGACGGGGCCGTTCCGACGCGCAGGGCCGCCATGTCCCAACATTGTTTCCACAAATTAAACTAAAATCTTATCATTCTTGCGACAGAAGGACGGGGTAACCGTCCACCGTTCGGAATTGGATCGACGCCATACCATGATGGTTTTTTCCAAAGCGGGAGTATCGCGATGAGCGCCACCGCCAAGCAGCAGCCGACCCCAGCCGTGCCGGAGAGAGCCACGCCGGACAGCACCGCCCCGGCGGGCGCGTCGTTGCCCGCCGTCTATACCGACCTTGGCCGCATCATCGAGAGCATGACCCGGCGTTTCCTGGACGTGCTGCGGATGGAGCTGGCGCGGATCGGGATCGACGACCTCAGCCCCGGCCAGGCCCTGATGCTGATCAACATCGGCGGCGAGGAGCTGTCGGTGCGCGACCTGCTGGAGCGCGGCTACTATCTCGGCTCCAACGCCTCCTACAACCTGAAGCATCTGGTGGAGGCGGGCTATGTCGACCGCTCCGCCTCGCAGCGCGACCGGCGCACGGCGCGGCTCCGCCTGTCGGAGCGCGGCCTGAAGCTGTGCGAGGCGCTACGCGGGCTGGAAGCCGTGCGGGGCGAGGCGCTGATCCGCACCGACGAGGAAGCCGCCGATCTGGAGACGACTTACCGCACGTTGCGCCGTTTGGAACGGGCGTGGAGCGATCTGATCCGCTACGATACGCCGGAGTACTGATCCCGAGCGTCCGTTCCGGAAGACCCAGCGCATGTCACAGCGGTCCCTGAGCCAGAAGGATGTCGAGCGCCTGCTGGCCGCGCCCGACGCCCAGGCGCGCATCGACACCATGACCCATCTGGTGCGCGACCTGGAGGCGGGGGACCTCGCCGAGGCGGAGCGGGCGCTGGCCATGGACATCCTGCAGCGCTTCGCCGCCGACGCGGTGACCGCCGTGCGCGAGGCGGTGGCGTGGCAGATCCACAACTCCTCCCTGCTGACGGAGGGGCTGGCGGAGAAGCTGGCCCGCGACGTCGACCGGGTGGCCTTCCCCATCCTGCGCCACGCGGAGAAGCTGAGCGAAGGCTTGCTCCTGGACATCCTGCGCGAACGGCGCCCGGCGAAGGAACTGGCCATAGCCGGGCGCCGCTCCGTCTCGCCCGTGGTGTCCGACGCGCTGGTGCGCAACGGCAACGTCATCGTCATCACGGAGCTTCTGCGCAACCGGGGCGCCGTCATCCCGGAGCCGTCCCTGCACAGCGTGCTCGACCGCTGGGGCGGCGTCGCCACGGTGAACGAGGCCATGGCGGCACGGCCCGACCTGTCGGCGGCGGTGGTGGAGAAGCTGATCCTCTTCGTGTCGGAGGAGATCCGCAACCGGCTGATCCGCAGCCATCGCCTCAACCCCCGCCTGATCGGCATCCTGGTGGAGCGGGCGCGGGAGGCGGTGACTCTGCTCCTCCTGAAGCCGCTGACCCCGCGCGAGGCGGACGTGGAGCTTCTCGCCCGGCATCTGCTGATCCGCGGGCGGCTGTCGGCGCCGCTGCTCTTCCGCGCGCTGTGCGCCGGGGAGATCGCGCTCTTCGACGCCGGGATCGCGGTGCGCGCCAACCTGCCGCCGGAGAACGCCCGTCAGCTCGCCTGGGACGGCGGGCCGCACGCGCTGAAGGGGCTGTTCGCCAAGGCGGGCCTGTCCTTCACCCTGCTGAAGCCCTTCCGCGTCGCCATCGCGGTGGCGAAGGCGCTGGACTACCGCGGCGGTGACGAGGGGCGCGAGCGCTTCCAAACGGAGGCCATCGCCACCCTGTTCGACGCCTGCGGCAACAGCCAGGACCGGGAGATCGACGACCTGCTGCTGCAACTGTTCGACCAGACCTCGGCGGAGGTGATCGAAAAGGCGCTGGAGCAGGCGGGGATGCCCTTCTCTCCGCTGAACAGCTGAGTCACAGGCTGAAGAACGTCTTCAGCCGGGCCAACAGGTCATGCTCGGTCGTCGTCTGGGTTACGGCGGCGGGGGCGCTGGCGCGGCGGTGGGCGTCGTTGCGGCGCTGGCGCAGGCCCATCAGGTCGGCCAGCCGGGCGGCCAACTCCGGACGGCGGCGCAGGACGGGATCGAGCGCCTCCTTGTCCAGCTCGTAGACCACGGCGTCGGTGTTGGCGATCACCGACGCGCTGCGCGGCTGGCCGGTCAGCAGCGACATTTCTCCGAACACATCGCCCGGCCCCATGTGGTCGAGCAGGAGCGTCCGCCCTCCGAAGGCCCCGCGCACGTCCAGCGCGCCCTCGGCCACCAGGAAGAGGGAGGTCCCGGTCTCGTCCTGGCGGACCACCGCCTCCCCGGCGGCGACATGGCGCAGATGCATGCCGGAGGCCAGTTCGTCGATCTCCTCAGGGCGGAAGGCGGCGAACAGGTCCACGTGGGACAGCAGGTCCCGCCCCAGCCCCAGCGCCGAACAGGGCGGCGGGCGGTTGCTGCGGCGGCGCATCTCCTGCTTGGGGCTGGCCGGTTCCAGCCCGGCGCGGGCCAGATGCTCCAGGATGGTGGTCGCCACGGCGTCGCGGGTCGCGGCCAGCCGGGAATAGTCCGCCACCCAGAATCGCGCCTGATAGGTGACGCCGTTCAGCGTGATCGCGTCCACCACCACGTCGGGCCGCGGCTCGGTGGGGACGGCGTCGCAGCAGACGATGGCCGACAGGATGATCCGCTTGGCGCGGGCCACCGGCACCTCGGCGTCGAGGGTCACCGGCACGCCGGCGCGGAAGCCGCTGCCGGGCTGGCTGTAGTTGGTGATGCGGTTGCCCGCGGCCAGCCCGTTCGGCACCACCAGCGCCGTGCCGTCCAGAGTGACCAGCCGGGTGGCCCGCCAGTTGATCTCGTCCACCCGCCCGGTGACGCCGGGGGTCAGCTCCACCCAGTCGCCGATGCGGTAGGGATGCTCGACGTTCAGAGCGATGCCGGAAAAGATGTCGGCGATCATGTTGCGCAGCGCGAAGCCCAGCACCGCGAACACCACGCCGGAGGTGGCGACCAGCCCGGTCACCGGCTGCCCCAGCACGAAGGCCAGGATGCCGAGCACCGCCAGCCCGTAGAGCAGCGCGCGCAGCAGGTCGGTCAGCAGGCGCGGCATCGGCGTGGCGCGGGCGTTGCGCGCCACCACGAGGTCGATGACCCGCGACCCCAGCCACGCCGCCCCCAGCCACGCCACGGCGGCGAGCAGCGAGGCCAGCGCATCCGCCACCATGGCACCCGCGATGGGGGCGATGTGACCGGACAGCCAGGGACGCTGCCCCGCCAGACCGGCCGCCCCGAGAGTCAGCAGCGCCGGGGCCAGCAGGTGGCGCAAACCGAGGCGCGGCGGCGCGCCGGTGGGGCCGATGGGAAGCGGGGCGAGGCGGGATGAATCGGGCATGCGGGACCGGCAACCTCCTGCCCCGTGACCTTCGCACCGCGGGCGGAACCGTCAAGCCCAAAATAGGAATAGGCGAAGCGGCCCCGGTCTTCGCGCAAAATGGGGTGGTTGGGGAATGCCTTCGCTCCTTAATATTCGGAGGGTGGAGAGAGAAAGGATGAGGTCCGAAAAACCGCGAACATTGTCCGCCCACCAAGCATAAGATTGAAATTCCCAAAGAGAAGAGCCAGAAGAGCGAGGTGTCCATGCCTCATGCCGCCATGATCGTGGCGGCCGCGCTGCTCCTGTTGCCGGGCGCGGCGTCGGCCCAAAGCGCGAACGCTCAAAGCACGAATGGACGGGTGAAGGCGCCGGAAGGGGCGCGCGCCTACATCATGTGGCCGTCCAACGGCACCACCATCTCCGGCGGAAAGCTGTGGGTCCGCATGGGCTTGCAGAACATGGGCATCGCCCCGGCGGGCATCCGCAAGGAGGACACCGGGCACCACCATCTGCTGGTGGACAGCGATCTCGCCACCTACGACGAACCCATCCCGAACACCAAGCAGTCGCTGCATTTCGGCGGTGGCCAGACGGAGGTGCGGCTGGAGCTGCCGCCGGGTCGGCACACGCTCCAGATGATCCTGGGCGACGCGGACCATGTGCCGCACGACCCGCCGATCATGTCGCAGAAGGTCACCATCATCGTCCCTTAAGGGCATCGCCCCTCAACGGGAGCGCGACAGGGAGGAAGTCATGATGCGCACCGCCGCCGTCCCGGTCCTTCTGGCCGTCCTGCTCGCCGCCGGGCCGCTGGCCGCGCAATCGTCGCCGGAAGCCGACCCGCTCGACAAGCCGCTGTCCGACACCACCAACACCCCGCAGCCGGCCAGCCCAGGGCACGAGCATGAAAGCACGCCCTCGACCCCCGATGCGGCGAAGTCCGGACGGACGGCGGCGCCGAAGGACGTCTATATCTACGTCGGCTGGCCCAACGACGGCGAGGTGGTCAGGGGCCGCTTCAAGGTGTGGTTCGGCCTGCGCAACTTCGGCGTCGCTCCGGCGGGCGTGCGAAAGGACAACACCGGCCACCATCACCTGCTGGTGGACACCGACCTGCCGCCGATGGACGAGCCGATCCCCAACAACCGCAACTACATCCATTTCGGCAAGGGACAGACGGAAACCTATCTGGAGCTGCCGCCGGGGCGGCACACGCTCCAGCTTCTGATGGGCGATGCGGAGCACATCCCGCACGACCCGCCGATCCTGTCCAAGAAGATCACCATCACCGTGCGTCCGGGCGGCGACAGCACACGCGTGTCGGTCCGCTGATCTGGCCCGCTGATCCAGTCCGCTGAACGTCCAGGGAGTGAGGCCATGGCATTTGAGGCGACGGGAGTTGTCGGGCGCACCGGTTTCGCGAGAGTGGCGGCGGTCGCATTGCTCCTGCTCCTCGGGGCCTGCGTCACCTCGGGCGAACAGGCGACCGTGGTCCAGAAGCCGAAGACCCCGCCCGTGCGCACCGTGTCCAACTTCAGCGAGGCGCTGCGCTGCATGGACACGCTGATGTGGAACCATGGCAAGCGCGACATCTTCATCACCTCCAACGGCATCCCCGACGCCACGGGCCGGGTGGCCGGCGGCACCAAGGAGATGCTGATCACCGCCGTGTCGCGCATGTCGGAGCGGTCGAACGCCTTCCGCTTCGTCGATTTCGAGCCGACGCTGGACGACGTGAACGCGCTCTACTGGATGATCGGGGTGCAGCCCAACTTCCGCGCGCCGTCCTACTACGTGCGCGGGGCCATCACCCAACTCGACGACAATGTGGTGAGCGAGGCGGCCAGCGCCGGCATCTCCCTGCCGACCTTCGACCTCGGCATCTCCGCCGATCAGGTGATGTCGGTGATCTCGGTGGATTTGAACATCGGGGAGTTGGCGACGCGCCAGATCATCCCCGGCCTGTCGGCCAGCAATTCGCTCGCCATCATCTCGTCGGGCAAAGGGGCGGATGCCGGGGCGGTGATCGGCAAGGCCGGCCTCTCCTTCAACGTTTCGCTCAACAAGTCCGAGGGGCTGCATCAGGCAGTGCGCACGCTGATCGAACTCAGCACGATCGAGGTGCTGGGCAAGATGACCCGCACCCCCTACTGGCAATGTTTGGGGATCGACCAGACCAACCCGGCCTTCGCCGGCCAGGCGCGCGACTGGTTCGACGGCATGGCGCCTTCGCAGCGCGTCGCCTACGTCCAGCGCGTCCTGCTGGCCGAGGGCTATTACGACGGCTCGGACAGCGGCCAGCTCGACGAGCGCACCCGCGACGCGATTTCCCGCTATCAGGCGGACAACGACCTGATCGCCACGGGGCGCATCGACTTCGACCTCTACCAGCGCATGCTGGCCCAGCCCAGCGGCCAGAAGGGGCCGGGGGCGCCGCGCCTGCAATCGGTGTCGAACGCGGGCGGGGAGGGGTTGCCCCGCGCAACGCCGGCACCGGCCGGGGCGCCGCCTGATCTGGTCCTCAGTTCCGACCGCGGGCCGCAGCCGCGCTACCGTGCCGGGGAGGCGCTGGTGGTCAAGGTGCAGCCGACGGCCAACGGCTTCGTCTACTGCTACTACCAGGACGCCGCCGGGTCGGTGGCCCGCATCTTCCCCAACCGCTTCCAGCCCGACAGCTTCGTCCAGGCCAACCAGCAGGTGGAAGTCCCGCCGGGAGCGCAGAAGCCCTTCAACCTGCGCATGGACCGTCCCGGCGCCTCCGAGACCATCGCCTGCGTGGTCTCCCCCGACGAACTCGGTACGCGCATCGCCGACCGCTACAAGACCGAGGACCTTCAGCCCATCCCCGGCGCGACGCTGGCGGACGTGGTGGGCGCCTACGGCAGCATCCAGGGCACCAACGTGCGCAGCCGGCAGATGGCCGTGCAGGTTCTGCCCGCCGTGTCGGCTCAACGTTAGGGCTTTGGGATAGGGATTGTGGGCCGGCTCACAGCGCGGGGACGGGGGCGGGGGTAGAGAAGGGGGCAGCAGAACACCACGCCAGATCATGGCGCCGAATCATGGGAGACCACCGATGCCGCGACCGACCTCCAAGACCATCGCCCGACGGCTGAACGGCGTGGCGCTTCCCGCTTTGGCTCTGCCGATGATCGCCCTGGCCTGCATGGCGGTCCCGGCGCGGGCGCAGACCGTCGAGGGTTCCGGGGGCAATCGGGTCATGATGTTCGAGCGCCCGCCGACCGTGGAGGAGCTGCGCGAGGCGGTGAAGCCCGGCCCCGCGGCGGCCCCTGCGACGGACGGCAGCGAGCAGCCGAAGATCCGCACCCGCAGCATCGAGATCATCGGCGGCGGCATGAACAGCGCCAACCGCCCGCGTCCGACCGACAGCGTGAACTACGGCGCGCCGGCCCAGCAGCAGGCGACCTCGCAACAGAGCTACAGCCCGCCGACCGCGCCGGTGGCGCAGCCGGAACCGGCGCCCCAGCCCAAGCCCAAGCGCGCGCCCGTGCAGGAGGCCGCGGCCCCGCCCGTCGCCCCGCCGCCGGCCGCGCCGCGCCGCTCCAACGGCGTGCAGCCGGCCACCCTCTCCGCGCCGGAGACCCCGGCGGAGACCCGCCCGACCAACGGCTTCGGCTTCCGCATCAACTTCGCCTTCAACTCCGCCGACGTGCCGAAGGAGTTCTATTCCTACGTCGACGCGGTCGGTGGGCTGATGTCGCAAGACCCGCAACTCCGCCTCGTCATCGAAGGTCACACCGACGCCGTGGGAAGCGAGCAATACAACATCGCCCTCTCCGAGCGCCGGGCCGTGTCGGTGGGCGAGTATCTGGTGCGCGTCCACCACATCGAGCCGCAGCGCATTGCCATTGCCGGCCTGGGCAAGAGCCAGCCGCTGACTCCCGACCCGACCGACAGCCGCAACCGGCGCGTCGAGTTCCGGCCCATCCAGTGACCGAGAGGGAAGGGGGACGCGCGCCATGGTCCGAAAACTCCTTCTCCTGGTGGCGATCGCGGCGCTCCCCCTCGTCGGGGGCGCCGCCGACGCGACGGTGGTCCGCAAGAGGAGCAGCGACGCGGGGGTGCAGCCCGGCGGCATCGACGTCGGGGTTCCCAAGGGCCGCGTGCGCATCCAGTGCTGGCAGGACGGCGAGAAGATCATCGACGAGAGCGATCTGAACGTCCTGTCACTCAGCGTCGCCAGCCAGTTGAACGCGTTGCGCTTCCGCCGGGCGGGTGAGCCGGAGAACAGTCTCGCCATCGTGACGCGGAACCGGACGTCGTGTCTGTTGAGCCCGAAGGAATGATGGGAGTATTGCCCCCACCCTGACCCTCCCCCGCTTCGCAGGGGAGGGAATTGGTGCTGCATGTACAAAAAATCCCTCCCCTGCGAAGCGGGGGAGGGAGGGGACCGGCGAAGCGGGGAGGGTGGGGGCAATGCCCCCATCACCTCCGCTCTCAATGCACGCTGACCAGTTCCATTCCATGCTCCTGAAGCGTCGCCCCCGCCGAAGCGCGGTCGGTGTCCAGCCACAGGCAGGTGCCGTTGGCGGCGTACACGGCGTAGGCGGGCAGGCCGTCGATCTCCACCGACCGCAGATAGGCGACTTCCAGGATTCCATGACGGGCGAAGCGGTCATCGAAACCCTCGGCGGCGTCGGCTTTGGTGCGGCGGTCGGTCATGGTCGGTCTCCTCGGGCGCTGGGGCGGACCAACGGGGCGCCGGTCCTGCCCAGCACTCTAGGGGGCTGGACCGGGCCGCGCTGTGGAGCCCGCCACACTCAGTACGTCGGAGGGGGGCCAACTCCTGCGCAACTTTGTGCCGCACCTCACAGCCGCCACCGCATTCGCCGTCTAGCCTCGACGGGCCGGCAAATTGGCCGGCGCGCATCATTTCGGAGGTCCGACCATGCCCGTCCGTTCACGGCGTCCGCCCTTCTTTGGGCCGGGTCCGCAGCCCCGTCCTTCCCCCTTCGCCGCCTGGACAGGCGTCCGGGAAACGCCAATGATTCCGCGATCCCCGCCGGTGGAGGCCAGCATGGCGCACAGGACCCTGAGCGGACTCGTGGCGGCGGCCCTGACCCTGGCCGCCGTCGGAGCGGTCGGCGTCACCGCCGGCCGCGCGGCGGCGGAGCAGGCGGTGGTCGTCGCCTCCACCGCCCCAGGCTACGCGCAGGGGCAACTGGTTCCTGACGGCGCGGCGGTCAATGTGCCGGACGGCGCCAACGCCATGTTCCTGTTCGCCAACGGACGCATGCTGCGGATCAAGGGGCCGTTCGACGGGCCGCTGGACCGCATGCCCGACGCCTCGGGCTGGACCGGCGTCGGCAACCTCGTCGGCGGCGAGCGCTTCTTCCAGACCGACCTGGGCGCGGCCCGCGCGGTCGGCACCCCGATGCAGAAGGGGGAGGAGCAGGTCTTCACCCTCGACCCTGGCCGGGCCGGAACCCAATGCGTGAAGTCCGGCGGCACGGTGCTGCTGCGCAAGCCCGCCGACCCGGCGCTGATTCCGGCCACCCTGCGTGACGAAAACCGCGGCGCCACCGCCACGCTGCGCTGGGACAAGGGGGTGACGATGCCTTGGCCGCGTGAGCTTCCGATGACGGACGGCACCGCTGTCTCCGTCGCCGGGCCGGATGGGCGGGTGCGCCACAGCATGACGTTGCGCGTGGTCAGTGCCGATGGGCAAGGCGCGGAGTTGGCCGTCCGGCTGGCTGGTGCCGGCTGCGCCACCCAGGCGGCGGTTCTGCTGGACCCGGTGCGGGACAGCGTGGCGCCGCTGAACCTCTATCTCGCCACCGATCGCGGCCTCTACCCGACCTATCGGTCCGGGGAGGCGGTGACGCTGGTGCTCCAGACGAACCGGGACGCGCATCTCTACTGCTACCTGCGCAACACGCGCGGCCAGCTGACGCCGATCTACCCGCCGGGGGCGTCGGCCAGCTCGCTGGTGGAGGGGCATCGCACCCTGACGCTGGCCGGCGACCGCATGCCGGTGCCGCTGCGTGCCGCGGAGCGGTCGGGGAGCCTGTCCGCCGACCAGGAGGTGCGCTGCTTCGCCGCCGGGCGCGATCTGGGCGCCGACCTGCCGGGGCGGCAGGACGCCTTCCGGCCGCTGTCCGACGAGGCGGCGGCCCGGCTGGAACGGACGCTCGCCTCGCTGAAGCAGACCGAACTGGTGATGGCGCAGGTGATCCTGCGCGTGGAGTGAGGGCGCCGCCGTTGGGGACATCGGGGGGCAGGCCAAGCTGGGCAAAAGCCCCGTGGCTCGCCAAAGGACTGGCCAGAGGGCTGGTGGGCTTGGCCGCGGTGGTCGGCGTGTCGGCGGCGGCGCTGGGGCTGACCCGGCTGGTGCCGCCCCTGCGCTCCGCCGACGAGAGCTTCCGCGACCTCGCCATCGCCTACTTCACGCCGCCGGCCCCGCAGCATCCCGGCATCGTGCTGGTCACGCTGGGGGAGGACCTGTTCGCCGCGCTGGCCTGCCGGTCGCCGGTTGACCGCGGCTTCCTCGCCGATCTGGTGGGGACGCTGGAGGCGGCGGGTGTGCGGGCGATCGGGCTGGACATCCTGTTCGACCAGCCGACCCTGCCGGCGCTCGACGAGCGGCTGCGCCAGCGCATCCAGCGCGCCACGGTGCCGGTGGTCGCCATCACCGCGCTCGGCGACACGCCGCTGACGGAGGAGCAGCGCCGCTACCTCGGGCGCTTCCTCGACGGCATCCCGCACGGCCACGCCAACCTTGCCAAGGACCGGCTGGACGGCACGGTGCGCTGGCATGTGCCGCGCGGGCCGGACGGGCTGCCCAGCTTTCCGGCGCGGATGGCCCAGCTTGCGGGAGGAGCGGCCGGGGGGGAGGTCCCGGTGGAGCCCTTCCGCATCGACTGGCACGCCCGCCCGTCGCCGGACGCGCCGCCCTTCCCGACCTATCCGGCGGACATGGTGGGGATGCTGCCGCGCGGCTGGCTGGCCGGGCGGATCGCCGTGGTCGGCACCGTCCTGGTCGGGGTGGACCAGCACCGCACGCCGCTGTCGGTCGCCGGCCTGTCCACGCCGGGGGTGGAGATCCAGGCCCACGCGCTGGCCCAGATCCTCGACGGGCGGACCAGCCGCGACCTGTCCGACGGCTGGATGATCGCGCTGGTGCTGGCGCTGAGCGCCGCAGGGGTGGCATTGGCGGTGGCCGGCTGGCCGGTGTGGCTGCTGGTGCCGGCCAGCCTGCTCGGGCTGCTGGCCCTGTGGGCGGCGGCGCTGGCGCTGTTCGCCCAGGGCGGGCCGCTGGTGGCGATGATGGCACCGTCGGCGGCGTGGCTGGGCGGCATCGCCGCGATGACCGCGCATCTGTCGCTGAAGGAGCGCACCGACCGCCGCAGCCTGATGCAGCTGTTCGCCAACCACGTCTCCCAGCCCGTCGCCGAGGAGATCTGGCGGGAGCGCGCGACCTTCCTGGCCGGCGGGCGACCCCGTCCGCAGGAACTGACCGCCACCGTCTTCTTTTCCGACATCGAGGGCTTCACCACCGTCTGCGAGGCGCTGGAGCCGGAGCCGCTGATCCTCTGGCTGGAGGGCTACCTCGACGCCATGGTGCGGGTGGTGGCGGCGCATGACGGGATCGTGCTGCGCTTCATCGGCGACGCCATCCTGGCGGTCTTCGGCGCTCCCGTCGCCCGCACCACCCAGGCGGAGATCGACGCCGACGCCGAGCGCGCCGTGCGATGCGCCATCCAGATGGGGCGTGAGCTTCGGGAGTTGAACAAGCGCTGGCAGGCCGAGGGGTTGCCGGCCATCGGCATCCGCGTCGGCATCCACACAGGGCCGCTGGTGGCGGGCAGCCTGGGCGGGCTGCGGCACATGGAATATTCGCTGCTCGGCGACACCGCCAACACGGCGGCCCGGCTGGAGGCGTTGGGCAAAACGGTTGATATGCGCTCCTCCCCCCATTGCCGGATCGTCATCGGGGAGCCGACTTGGACGGCGGTGCAGGGCACGGTGGCCGGACTGCCGGTGGGCGAGATGGCGCTGAAGGGCAAGCGCAAGGCGGTCCGCGCCTGGCTGGTCCTCGACCGGGAGGGGGAGGAGGCGCGGCCCGCGGCGGAGGCCGGGGAGTGAGCGGGCCTTCTCCGTATTCGGGATTAGGCTGAATGAACGCTTGGTGCGCAGGAATCGAAATATTAACATCGGCTAATTGGCAATTTTATGCCGACAGGTGCCGGGTATGGGGTGCGCAACCGCCTTCCCACCATGGAGCCGGCCGATGTTCGACGGACCTTCGACGCAGCATCGTTTGGGCAGGGACCTCTGGTCGCTCGGCCTCGTCCTGCTGTTGCTGAGCCTCTTCGGGTGGGCTCCGGGCGCGGCCGCCCAATCCGCTCCCTCTCAATCTCCATCACCCCAGGCCTCCCAGTCCCCGGAGAAGCGCATCGCGCTGGTCGTCGGCATCGGCAAGTACGAATTCGCCCCCGAACTCCAGAACCCGGTCAACGACGCCAAGGCCATCGCCGAGGCCCTGCGCAAGCTGCAGTTTGACGTGGACGAGAAGTTCGACATGGACAACCGCGGCTTCGAGCGGGCGTTGCGCGACTTCGGCATCCGCGCCTCGCAGGCCGACGTGGCGGTGATCTTCTACGCCGGGCACGGCATCCAGGTGGGCGGCAACAACTACATCGTCCCGGCGGACGCAAGGTTGGAGCGCGAGCGCGACCTCGTCTACGAAGCAATGCCGCTGAACCTGATGCTGGGCGAGCTGTCGCAGGCGCGCAAGCTGGGCATCCTGATGCTCGACTCCTGCCGCAACAACCCCTTCGTGGACCGGCTGAAGCAGGCCGGGCAGAACCGCATCCAGGTCAACTACGGCTTCGCCCGTGTCGACGACACGCCCAGCGACACGCTGGTCGCCATGGCCACCCGCGCCGACCAGCTGGCCGAGGACGGGCAGGGCGACCACAGCCCCTACACCGACGCGCTGCTCCAGCACCTCCAGACGCCGGGGCTGGAGTTGAGCCTGTTCTTCCGCAACGTGCGCGACACCGTGCGGCAGGCGACCAACGGGCGGCAGGAGCCCTACATCTTCGGCTCGCTGGGGGCGGCGCCCTTCTACTTCAACCCGCGCCCGCCCAACCGCCCGCCTGTGCTCGGCGAGATCCGCCCGCTGGAGCTGTCCGACCGCGCCGACGCCGAACCGCTGCGCATCGGGCGCCCGACCGATCCCGACGACGACCAGCTCTTCGCCCAGATCTCCGGCCTGCCGCGCGGCGGCAGCGTGCGCATCGGCGACCGCATCGTGCTGATCGGCGACTACCTGACGGTGGAGCAACTCGCCGCCACCAGCTTCAAGCCGGATGCGACGGTGGTGGGCGACGCCGGGCGCTTCGACTTCGCGATCATGGACGGGCGGGGCGGCATGGTGCGGGGCGGCGTGGCGATCACCATCAAGCCGAGCAACCGTGAGCCGGTGGTGGCCGGTGCGCGCACCATCCGCGCCCTGCCGAATCGCCTAGCGATCGAGGCGCCGGTGGACCCCGACGGCGACCCGCTGACCATCACCGTCACCGCCGTGCCCGACCGCGGCAAGGTGCGCGACGGCGCCACCTTGATCCGCCCCGGCGACCGCTTGCCGGCCGAGGGGCTGACCCGGCTGACCTTCGATCCGGAGCAGGAACGGCCGGGTGCCGCCGGCGCCTTCACCTATCAGGTGGAGGACGGCAAGGGCGGCAAGGCCACCGGCACCGTGACGCTGGAGATCGCCCCGCCGGGAACCGCTCCGGCTGCGCCGGCGCTTGAGGAATCGCTGTGGCAGATGGTCAGGGGCAGCCGCGAGCCCGCCGACTTCGAGGCCTTCCTGCGCCTGTTCGGCAACGGCGCCTACGCCAAGCCGGCGCGCGAGAAGCTGGGCGCGCTCACCCCCGCCGCCAAGCCGCCGGAGGTCGCGTCGGTTCGGCCGCCGCCACCGGCCCAATCGGCTCCTCCTCCGGCTTTGACCCCGGCCCCGGCCCCAACACCGGTCGTCGAGGCGGCGGCACCGCCCCCGCCGACACCGCCGCAGCCAGTGCCAGCGCCAGTTCCAGCGCCGGAGCAGCTGGCCGCGGCGCCCCCGAGCGGCAACGGGAACAGCGCGGTGCGCAACCACAGCAAGTCGGCCAGCTTCCAGGACTGCCCGGACTGCCCGGTGATGGTGCGCATCGCGCCCGGCAGCTTCAGCATGGGCAGCGACCAGGGCGACCGCTCCGAACGTCCGGTGCACAAGGTGACCATCGCCAAACCCTTCGCGCTCGGCGCCTACGAGGTAACGGTGGCCGAATGGCGCGCCTGCGTCGAGGGCGGCGGCTGCACCGGCGGCATGCCGCGCATGACCAAGCCCACCGACAGCACCCCGATCCACAACATCTCCTGGCTGGAGGCCCAGGCCTACGCAAAGTGGCTGAGCCAGAAGACCGGCCAGCGCTACCGCCTGCCCTCCGAGGCGGAGTGGGAATACGCGGCGCGCGGCGGCACGACCGGCCGCTACTGGTGGGACGGGCAGACGGGGACGCTCGCCAACTGCAAGGACTGCGGCGGGGCGCAGGAGCGGCTCACCCCGGCCTCGGTCGGCAGCTACAAGCCGAACCCCTTCGGCCTGCACGACATGAACGGCGGGGTGGCGGAGTGGGTCGCCGACTGCTGGCACGCCGACTATGCGGGCGCGCCGACGGACGGCAGCGCCTGGACGCCGGCCAACTGCCGGGAGCGCGTGCTGCGCGGCGGGTCGTGGCGGGGCGGCTTGGCTGACATCACCGACACGGCGCGGCTGTTCTACGATCCCGACGTGCGGTACCTGAACAACGGGGTGCGGGTGCTGCGGGAGTTAAATTGAGGAGTGGTTGGGTCGTGTCCCCACCCTAACCCTCCCCCGCTAACGCAGGGGAGGGGACAGATGACGCTTCGCAGAAGGCACCCTCTCCCGCCCAGCGGGGGAGGGCCGGGGTGGGGGCCCGACGCGACACCTCTATCCATTCGCCTCGGCAATCTCCTCCAGCGCGTCGCGGTCGAGCAGGGTGATCCGCCCCGACTCCACGGCGATCACGCCGTTGCGCTGCCATTCGCCCAGCAGCTTGTTGATGCTCTCCCGCGAGACGCCCACCAGACATCCGAGCTGCTGCTGCGACAGCTTGATGTCCAGCTTCAGCCCGCCCGGCGCCGGTTTGCCGAACACGTCAGCCAGCCGCATCAGCGCGCGGGCGAAGCGCGACGACGCCTCCAGGAACAGCGTGTCCTCCAGATGCTCGCTGGTTTGGCGCAGGCGCTTGCACAGCACCGTGATGAGCTGGAGCGCCACCGCCGGGCGCTCGTTGAGCAGCGGCACGAACTTCGAGCGGTCGAGCACCAGCAGGTCGGTCTCCTCCAGCGCCACGGCGTCGGCGGTCCGCGGCTCGCCGTCGAGCAGGGCGATCTCGCCGAACAGACCGCCCTTGTTGATGATGTTCAGCACCAGCTCCTTGCCGTCGGTGGAGTGGGAGCAGATCTTCACCCGCCCGCGGATGACCGCCATCATGCTGTCGCCGGGGTCGCCCTTCTGGAAGATGACCGCGCCGGGCCGGAAATAGGCCAGCCGGGCGCTGGCGGCGAGGCGTTGCAGTTCCGGCTTCTCCAGATGCTTCAGCAGGAAATGCCCGGACAGCACCAGTTCCTTGTCGAACGCGATCCGCACCGTCGTCATGGTCGCCCCCATACGGCTCGATGCCGGACAGTGTAGCGGGCGGACGGCTCGCAACCGCGGCGCCAGAGGCGGTAACGCGCTCGCCCGTCCCTGCCACGTTCTTGCGGGCATTGGGGACGGGACCGACCAAAGGTGAAACTTGTTCTGCCCAATGGTTCGTGACTACCATCGTTGGCAAGGCGTTCGATGTAAGGCGCCGGTTCATAAAAGCAGGGACCGCAGAACAGGGAAGGAGACGAGCGTGGACGCCACCACTCCGTCCGCAGAGCTGTCCAGGCGCACGGCCAACCATGTGCCGCTGACGCCGCTGGACTTCCTGCGCCGCTCCGCGATGGTCTATCCGGACAAGACCGCCGTGGTCTACGGCCCGTTGCGGCGGAGCTGGTTGGAGGTTGAACACCGCGCCCGCGCGCTGGCCTCCGCGGTGAGCCGGGCCGGCGTCCGGCCGGGGGAGGTGGTGTCGGTCCTGGCCTTCAACACCCCGGCGATGCTTGAGGCGCATTTCGGCGTTCCCGGCGCCGGTGCGGTGCTGAACGCCATCAACACGCGGCTCGACCCGCCCGCCGTCGCCTTCATCCTGGAGCACGCCGAGAGCCGCCTGTTCCTGGTGGACCGCGGCCTGTCCGCGGTGGCCCGCGCCGCGCTGGAGCGCATGACGGCCCCGCCGCGGGTGGTGTGGATCGACGACCCGGCGGCGCAGGACGCCGACCCGGTGGGCGATCTGGAGTATGAGGATTTCCTCAAGACCGGCGACCCCGAGGCGCCCTGGCGCAGGCCGGAGGACGAGTGGGAGTCCATCGCGCTCAACTACACCTCCGGCACCACGGGCAACCCCAAGGGTGTGCTGTACCATCACCGCGGCGCCCATCTGAACGCGCTCGGCAACGTCATCACCTTCGGGCTGCGGCCGGACAGCGTCTATCTTTGGACGCTGCCCATGTTCCACTGCAACGGCTGGACCTACCCCTGGGCGGTGACGGCGGTCGGGGCGACCCATGTCTGCCTGCGCGCCGTCGACCCGGCGGCGATCTTCCGCCTGATCGCCGAGGAGAAGGTCACCCATCTTTGCGGCGCGCCGGTCGTGCTGACCATGCTGATCCACGCGCCGGACGCGGTGAAGCGCGCCTTCGACCACGGCCCGGTGCAGGTGGCGACCGGCGGCGCCGCGCCGCCCAGCGCGGTGATCGCGGGCATGGAGCGGATGGGCTTCCGCCTGACCCACCTCTACGGCATGACGGAATGCTACGGCCCCTCCACCGGCTGCGCGTGGCAGGAGGCCTGGGCGGAGCTGCCGCTGGAGGAGCGGGCGGTGAAGATGGCCCGCCAGGGCGTGCCCAACGTCACCATGTCCGAGCAGACCGTGCTGGACCCCGACACCGGCCGCGAGGTGCCCGCCGACGGCGAGACGCTGGGCGAACTGGCGCTGCGCGGCAACACGGTGATGAAGGGCTACTTGAAGAACCCGGCGGCGACCGACGAGGCGTTGCGCGACGGCTGGCTGCACACCGGCGACCTCGCCGTCCTCCACCCCGACCGCTACGTCGAGATCAAGGACCGCGCCAAGGACATCATCATCTCCGGCGGCGAGAACATCGCCTCGCTGGAGGTCGAGGAGGTCCTCTACAAGCACCCCCACGTCATGGAGGCCGCCGTCGTCGCCCGTCCCGATGCGAAATGGGGCGAGACTCCCTGTGCCTTCGTCACGCTGAAGCCGGGATCGGAGGGGCGGGTGAGCGAGGCCGAGGTGATCGGCTGGTGCCGCGACCATCTCGCCCACTTCAAGACGCCGCGGACGGTGGTGTTCGGGGCCCTGCCGAAGACCTCGACCGGGAAGATCCAGAAGTTCGTGCTGCGCGAGCAGGCGAGGGGGTTGTGAGGGAGAGGTCGCATCGGGCCCCCCTCCCAACCTCCCCCCGCTGCGCAGGGGGAGGAGCCGTTCCCTCTCTCGCGAAGCGGGGGAGGGGTAGGGAGGGGACCCGACGCATGAACCCCACCTTCACAAACTCAGGACTTCCATGACCTTCCCTCTCACCAACCGCACCGCCCTGGTCACCGGGGCCTCCGCCGGCCTGGGCCGTCACTTCGCCGGTGTGCTGGCTGCGGCGGGCGCCCGCGTCGCTCTGGCTGCGCGGCGGCGCGAGAGCCTGGACGCCGCCGTCGCCGAGATCGAAGCGGCGGGCGGGCAGGCCATCGCCGTGCCGCTGGACGTCACCGACGCTGCCTCCGTCCGCAACGGCGTCCGCGAGGCGGCGGGTGCGCTCGGCGGGCTGGACATCCTCGTCAACAACGCCGGGGCCACCGTCGCCAAGCCCGCGCTGGATTACGCGGAGGAGGAGTGGGACCGCGTCATCGACACCAACCTGAAGGGCGCCTTCCTCACCGCGCAGGAGACGGCGCGCGTGATGAGGGAGCAGGGGCGGGGCGGGTCGATCGTCAACATCGCCTCCATCCTCGGGCTGCGGGTGGCCGGCCATGTCGTGGCCTACACCGCGTCGAAGGCCGGGCTGGTGCAGATGACCCAGGCGGTGGCCCTGGAATGGGCGCGTTACGGCATCCGCGTCAACGCGCTGGCCCCCGGCTACATGGAAACCGACCTGAACCGCGATTTCCTGGCGACCGACGCCGGGCAGGCGCTGATCCGGCGGGTGCCGCAGCGGCGGCTGGGACGGCTGGCGGACCTCGACGGGCCGCTGCTGCTGCTCTGCTCCGACGCGTCGGCCTACATGACCGGAGCGGTGGTGCCGGTGGACGGCGGGCATCTAGTCAGCACCCTGTAATCAAGAAAAAACGACGGAGAGGACCCGAACCGATGGATTTCAGCCTGCCCCCGCCGATCGAGGAATTCCGCCGCCGCGTGCGCGCCTTCGTGGAGGAGCGCATCCTGCCGCTGGAAGCGGACCCGGCCTCCTACGACGCGCACGAGAACATCGCGCCCGCCCTGCTGGAGCGCCTGCGCGGGGAGGTGAAGGCCGCCGGGCTGTGGGCGCCGCAGATGCCGGTGGAGCGCGGCGGGCAGGGGCTGGGAATCGTCGGCATGGCCGCCGCCTACGAGGAGATGAACCGCTCCATCTTCGGGCCGGTCTGCTTCAACTGCGCCGCCCCTGACGACGGCAACATGCAGCTTCTCAACAAGGTCGCGACCGAGGCGCAGAAGGAGCGCTGGCTCCAGCCCATCGTCGAGGGCAAGGTGCGCTCCGCCTTCGCGATGACCGAGCCGCATCCCGGCGGCGGTTCCGACCCGTCGATGATGAAGACCCGGGCGGAGCGCAAGGGCGACCGCTGGGTGATCTCCGGCCATAAATGGTTCATCACCGGGGCGGGCGAGGCGCAGCATTTCATCCTGATCGCCCGCACCTCCGACGACAAGCGCAAGGGGCTGACCGCCTTTCTGTTCGACAAGGACCAGCCCGGCTGGGAGATCGTCCGCCGCATCCCGATCATGGGGCCGGAGGAGCATGGCGGCCATTGCGAGCTGCGTTTCGACGGGCTGGAGGTCTCCGACGAGAACGTCCTGATGACCGTCGGCGACGGGCTCAAGGCGACGCAGATCCGCCTCGGCCCGGCGCGGCTGACCCATTGCATGCGCTGGACCGGCCTGTCGAAGCGGGCCATGGAGATCGCCGCCGCCTATGTGCGCGAGCGCGAGAGCTTCGGCACCACGCTCGCCGGGCACGAGGGCGTGCAGTGGATGATGGGCGACGTCGCCATGCAGATCGAGATCGGGCGGCTGCTGGTCATGAAGGCGGCGTGGCAGCTCGACCGCGGCGACTTCGCCCGCAAGGAGGTGTCGATGGCCAAGGTCCATGTCGCCGACACGCTGCACAAGGCGGTGGACACGGCCATCCAGCTCTGCGGGGCCAGGGGCTATTCGAAGGACACGGCGCTGGAGTGGATGTACCGCTACGCTCGGCAGGCCCGGCTGGTGGACGGGGCGTCGGAGGTCCACAAGATGGTCCTGGCGCGATTCTACATGGACGAGGGCGACGGCTTCTGGGCCTGGGGGTGATGGGATGGGCGCACTGATCGACGGGGAAAGCCGGCCGCGGCTGGAATCGTGGCTGGCCGGGGCGACTGGCGCGACGCGCGTGTCGGTGGCCGACGAAGGCACCCTGGGCGGGGGAGCCATCTCGCTCAACCTCGCGGTGACTCTGGACATCGATGGCGGGCCGCAGGCCGGGCGGCACGCCTGCGTGCTGCGTGCCCAGCCGGGCGGCGGCGCGGCGGCGTCCGGCATGAAGGCCAGCATTTCCAAGGCGCAGGAGTTCGCCGTGCTGCGCGCCGCCTTCGGCGCCGGGGTGGCGGCGCCCGAACCCATCGCCGCTTGCGGCGACCCGGCGGTTCTCGGCGCCGACTTCTACATCATGCGCCGCGCCGAGGGCATCGGGGCCGGGCACAAGGTGGTGAAAGCCGACCAGCCGCAGCGCGGGCTCGCCCGCGAGCTTGGCCGGCAACTCGGCCGCCTGCACAAGGCCGGGCCGGACACGCCGGGGCTGGAGGATCTGCCGGTGCCGGCCGCGTCGCCGGCGCTCGACTGCGTCCACGCCTACCGCGACTGGCTGGGCGATCTGGCGCTGCGCGACGCCGTTCTGGCCTGGGGCCTGCGCTGGCTGGAAATTCACGCGCCGCCGCCGGGCGATCTGGTGCTGTGCCACCGCGACTACCGCACCGGGAACTATCTGGTGAAGGACGGCGGCCTGACCGCCATCCTGGATTGGGAATTCGCGGGATTCAGCGATCCCATGGAGGATCTCGGCTGGTTCTGCGCCCGCTCCTGGCGGTTCGGGCGCCACGACCGCGAGGCGGGCGGGCTGGCCGGTCGGGAGGACTTCTACGCCGGTTACGAGGAGACCTCGGGCCGCCGGGTGGACCCGCAGGCGGTGGCCTATTGGGAAACCGCCGCCTACATGCGCTGGGCGGCCATCGCGGTCCTCCAGGGACGCCGCCACACGTCGGGGGAGGAGCCGTCGCTGGAGCTGGCTTTGACCGGGCGGATGCTGCCGGAGATCGAGTTGGACTTGTTGCGCCACATCCGTGGGCTGGGGCTGACGGCGTCCGCCCCGGCGGCGGTGGGTGCCGAACCGTCCGGCGATGCCGACGAAGAAAGGGTCGCCTGATGCGCACCAGCCCCGACGTCCAGGAATTGCTGAGCATCGTCGCGGAAACCTTCCGGACGGACCTGCTTCCCCACATCCCGCCGGCCCAGCGCTACACGGCGCTGATGATCGCCAACGCGCTCGGCATCGTGCAGCGCGAACTGGCCGGCTCGGACGAGGCCGGCCACGCCATGCTGGCGGCGCTGGCCCTGCTCTACGGCGAGGACGCCGACGACAGCCTGTCCGGCGCCGACCTGCGCCAGCGGGTGGAGGCCCTGCAGCACCGGCTGTGCATCGAGATCGCCGCGGGCGACTTCGACCACCACGGCCAGGACGTGCTGATGGAGTGCCTGGAGGAAATCGTCCAGGCCCGGCTGGGCATCGCCAATCCGAAGCTGTTGCGGGGGTAGATCAGGTATTCCCTCTCCCGTCCCGGGAGAGGGTGGCCCGAAGGGCCGGGTGAGGGTTGTGCGAGGATTGATCCACCAATCCTTGCTGGTACCCTCACCCTCCCACGCGTGGGCCCCTCCCTCTCCCGGGGCGGGAGAGGGAAGCGAAGGATATGGGCGTCACTCCGCAATCGGCTCGTAGAATTCCGGACCGAAGTCGGCGGCTTGGCGGCTGGTCACGTTGAAGGGCTTCTTCAGGCCGCCGCGGAAATACCGCTTCACCAGATCCTGCCACGTTTCCACCGGGTCCACGCCGCGCTTGGCGCAGAGATGGCCGAACCAGCGGCGTCCGGCGGCGACGTGGGTGATCTCCTCGTCATGGATGACCTGGAGCAGGGCGGCGCTCTCGGCGTCGCCGAACTCGCGCAGGCGGCGGACGGTTTCCGGGGTGACGTCGAGTCCGCGCGCCTCCAGCACCATCGGCACCACGGCCAGCCGGGCGGCGAGGTCGTGGGCGGTGGTGGTCGCGGCCTGCCACAGCCCGTCATGGGCCGGCAACTCGCCATAGCCGGAGCCGAGCTGGTTCAGCCGCTCCTCCAGCATCTGGAAATGCCGGGCCTCGTCGTCGGCGACCTGCACCCAGTCGTCGGTGAAGCCCTTGGGCATCCCCTCGCCGACGAAGCGGCACACGATGTCCCAGGCGAGGTCGATGGCGTTCAGCTCGATGTGGGCCAGCGCGTGGAGCAGGGCGAGGCGGTTCTGTGCGCTGCCGCCGCGCCCGCGCTTGGGCATGTCGCGGGGCAGCATCAGCGGCGGACGCTCCGGACGGGCGGGGCGCTCCGGCGGGACCCGCGCGCCGAACTCGGGAATGAGGCCATCGCGCCATGCCGCGGCGTAGTCCCGCGTCAGGCGCACCTTCTCCAGCGGCGCCGCGGTGGTCAGAACCGCGACGGCCGCGTCACACAGAGTCGTCACCATCCATACGCAACGAAATGGGGGTTCACGATGTCGGCCTTGCCGTAGAGAAAGGGCGAGCCGTCGGGCTGCTCCACCCGCCCGCCGGCGGCGGCGAGGATGGCGTGGCCGGCGGCGGTGTCCCATTCGCTGGTCGGGCCGAAGCGGGGGTAGAGGTCGGCTTTGCCCGAGGCCACCGTGCAGAATTTCAGCGAGCTGCCGCAGGTCACCCGGTTCTTCACCGTGTAGCCGGCGAGGAAGCCGTCCAGTTCGCTGCCGCTGCCGTGGGAGCGGCTGGCGACCACGGTCAGCCCGTCGGGCGGCGGCTTGCGCACCTGGATCGGGTAGTCGTGGCGGCCCTCCACCCAATGGACGGCGGTGCCGGCCCCGCAGGCGGCGTAGAGATCGCCGGTGGCCGGCGCGTAGACGACGCCCAGGACCGGACGCCCGCCGTCGATCAGGGCGATGTTGACGGTGAACTCGCCGTTGCGGCTGATGAATTCCTTGGTGCCGTCGAGCGGATCGACCAGCCAGAACCGCCCGCCGGAAATGTCCGGCCGGTGCCCGGCGGCCACGGCCTCCTCCGCGACAACCGGAATGCCGGGGGCGATATGGTGAAGGGCCGGGGTGATGACATGCTCGGCGGCCAGATCGGCCTGGGTGACCGGACTGCCGTCGACCTTTGTGGCGGCGTCGATGCCGTCGTTGTAGAAGCGCAGGATCACCTGACCCGCTTCGTGGGCGATGGTCCGCACCTTGGGCAGCAGGCTTGCCGCGGCGGTGTCGGTCATGGGTGGTCCTCCGGTCGGCTGGTGTGCGAACGGTCACCATAGCGCGCCCGGATGGTGGGCTGGAAGGCTGGAAAGGGCGGGGAGGACGGGAGAATGCGGATGAACGCGGGCTGGCGGGCGATGGAAACGGCGGACCTGGACCGTGTGATGGCCATTGCCGAGGTCGTGCACCCCGATTACCCGGAGGACCGCGCCGTTTTCGCCGAGCGGTTGGCCCTCTACCCGGACGGCTGCGCCATGGCGGAAGCTTTTGGGGTGGAGGCGGCCGGACCCTGCATCGGCTACATCGTCATGCATCCGGGCCGGCTGGGCGTTCCGCCGCCGCTCGATTCGCCGCTCGGCGCGCTGCCGGAAGTGCCGGACTGCCTCTATCTGCACGACGTCGCCCTGCTGCCCGCGGCACGGGGGCTGGGGTTGGGCGTGGCGGCGCTGGAGCGCATGAACGCGCTGGCGGCACGGCAGGGGTTTCGCTGGCTGGCCCTGACCTCCACCCCCGGCGCGCGGGCCTTCTGGGACGCGCAAGGATTCCGGCCCCATGACGGCGGGGCCGGGCTGGCGGCCAAGCTCGCCTCCTACGGCGGCGGCATGACCTACATGACCAAGCCTGTGAAAGGCTGATCCGACGCCTTTGTGATAATTTGCCAAAAATTGCATCCATCGCGCCGGGCGGAGACTCGATTTGCGGCAAGTTGTCCGACCCCGGCGGGCGGTGCGGGGTGCTATCTTGCGGCGTCCCCCACACCTTCAGCACAGCCGTTCGTCGGCAGGCCCCCCATGCAGCCATCCGCCCGCTTTCCGTGGAAGTCCGAATACACGGTCGGAAACGAGTCCATCGACGAGCAGCACCGGACCCTTCTGGAACTGGCCGGGCTGTTGCACATGGCGGTCGCGGCGGGGCAGGGCTACAAGATCATCCAGAACGCCTTCGCCGCCCTGGTGAAGTACACGGAGGAGCATTTCTCCGACGAGGAACAGTTCTGGATCGACGCCAAAAGCGCCGGCGTCGAGAAGCACAAGCGGCTGCACCGGCAGATCACCGAAGAACTGCTGGCCCTGCGGTTCGAGGGGCCGTACGGCGTCGTCTTCTGCACGCCCAACGAACTGACCAACTGGGTCGAGCACCGCCTGATCGCCCACTTCATCGAAGAGGATCAGGGCGTGTACCGCAGCCTGACCCCAAGTGCCAAGCGGAAGCGGGCCTCCGCCTGAGTCCGGCACCGCCTCCAATGGTGGTCCGCCATCGCAGGTTTCGCGTCCAACGTTGCCTTTGCCGTGGAACGGACCCAACTCTAACTGGTTTATGATGTGGCGCGGCTGCCGGATGGGCGCGGGATTCCCCGCCCGTGCGGCGGCCCCGCTCCACCAGACCAGCGGAGCGACGGGGCGGTATGAAGAACTCGGACAATGGCCGGATCGATCGGAACGACACGCTCTGGTACAAGGACGCGGTCATCTATCAGCTTCACGTCAAGGCGTTCTTCGACGCCGATAACGACGGCATCGGCGACATCGCCGGACTGACGCAGAAGCTTGACTACATCCAGGAGCTTGGCGTCACCACGCTGTGGCTGCTGCCCTTCTACCCCTCGCCGCTGCGCGACGACGGCTACGACATCGCCGACTACAAGGCGGTCAACCCGTCCTACGGCAATCTCCAGGACTTCAAGCGGTTCCTGCGCGAATGCCACGACCGCGGCCTGCGCGTGATCACCGAACTGGTCATCAACCACACCTCCGACCAGCACCCGTGGTTCCAGCGCGCCCGTCAGGCCAAGCCGGGATCGAACCACCGCAATTTCTACGTCTGGTCCGACACCGACCAGAAGTACCAGGGCACCCGCATCATCTTCTGCGACACGGAAAAGTCCAACTGGACCTGGGATTCCGAGGCGCAGGCCTATTTCTGGCACCGCTTCTATTCGCACCAGCCCGACCTGAACTTCGACAATCCGAAGGTCCTTCAGGAGGTGCTGAACGTCATGCGCTTCTGGCTGGACATGGGGGTGGACGGGCTGCGGCTCGACGCCGTGCCCTATCTGAAGGAGCGCGAGGGCACCAACAACGAGAACCTGCCGGAAACCCACGACGTCCTGAAGGCCATCCGCACGGAGATCGACAAGGGCTACGGCGACCGCATGCTGCTGGCCGAGGCGAACCAGTGGCCGGAGGACGTGCTGCCCTATTTCGGCGATCTGGAGAAGGGCGGGGACGAATGCCACATGGCCTTCCACTTCCCGCTGATGCCGCGCATCTACATGGCCGTTGCCATGGAGGACCGGCACCCCATCGCCGACATCATGCGCCAGACCCCGGACATCCCGGACGAGTGCCAGTGGGCCATCTTCCTGCGCAACCATGACGAGCTGACGCTGGAAATGGTCACCGACCGCGAGCGGGACTATCTCTGGGACTTCTATGCCGCCGACCGGCGCATGCGGATCAACCTGGGCATCCGGCGGCGCCTCGCCCCGCTGCTCCAGAACGACCGCCGCAAGATCGAGCTGCTGAAGAGCCTGCTGCTGTCCATGCCGGGCACGCCGGTGCTCTATTACGGCGACGAGATCGGCATGGGCGACAACATCTATCTCGGCGACCGCGACGGCGTGCGCACGCCGATGCAGTGGTCGCCCGACCGCAACGGCGGCTTCTCCCGCGCCGACCCGGCGCGGCTGTATCTGCCGGCGATCCAGGACCCGATCTACGGCTTCCAGGCCATCAACGTGGAGGCGCAGCAGCGCAGCCCGTCGTCTCTGCTGAACTGGATGAAGCGGCTGATCGCCGTGCGCCAGCAGCACAAGGCGTTCGGGCGCGGCCGTTTCCAGCTCCTCTATCCGGGCAACCGCAAGGTCCTGGCCTATCTGCGCTGCCATTCGACGGAGGAGGGCGACGAAGTCATCCTCTGCGTGGCCAACCTGTCCCGCTCCGCCCAGGCGGTGGAGCTTGACCTCAAACAGTTCCGCGGCCGCGTGCCGGTTGAGATGCTGGGCCGGACGGTCTTCCCGCCGGTCGGCGATCTGCCCTATCTGCTGACCATCCCCGCCTACGGCTTCTACTGGTTCGCGCTGGCCGCCGAGGCGGCTCTGCCGTCCTGGCACGAGACGATGCCGGAGCCGGTGCCCGACCTGCTGACCATCGTCGTGCGCGACGGCTGGCAGAGCCTGATCAGCGGCCGCGCCGGCGAGGAGCTGGCGCGCGACATCCTGCAGGCCTACCTGCCTCAGCAGCGCTGGT
Organism: Azospirillum baldaniorum; assembly: GCF_003119195.2. Classification (NCBI taxonomy): domain Bacteria; kingdom Pseudomonadati; phylum Pseudomonadota; class Alphaproteobacteria; order Rhodospirillales; family Azospirillaceae; genus Azospirillum; species Azospirillum baldaniorum. The sequence goes on from NZ_CP022253.1 coordinate 1,550,938, forward strand.
TCGCCGCCAAGGACCGCCGGATCGAGAGCGCGCACATCCCGATGTTCGCGCGGCTCAACGGGCCGGGCGACGGCTTCATGATGGTGCGGGCCGATGTCTCCCTGACTGGCGCCAAGCCGCAGTCCTACTTCCTGCCGCTCGCCATGAGTTGGGAGGAGAACGCCGGCAACACCGGCTGGCCGCTGCTCCCCTTCACGCTGGCCAAGGCCCGGCGCGGTCCGCGGACCGGCGCCATCTACGACGCCATGCAGGCCGACGCCTTCACCCGCAGCCTGCTGACCGCCCTGCGCGAGGGGCGGGAGGTTCCGGCGTCGAGCGGGCACCTGCGCTTCTCGCCCACGGCCTGCATGGCCGACCTGTCGGTGGACGACGACACCGAAATCCGCCGCCTCGGCGTGGAGCAGAGCAACAGCTCCATCCTCGTCGGCAGCCAGGCCGTGCTGAAGGCATTCCGCCGCCTGACCCCCGGCGCCCATCCGGAACTGGAGGTCGGGCGTTTCCTGACCGAGGTGGCGGGATTCCAGAACACGCCGCCGCTGCTCGGTTCGGTCGAGCATGTGGCGGAGGACGGCACGCCGACCGCGCTGTTCGTGCTCCAGGGCTATGTCCGCAACCAGGGCGACGGCTGGAGCAGCACCGTCGATTCGCTGGTGCGCGATCTTGACGACATCCGTCTCGGCCTGTCCCACGACCCAGAGGAGCCGACCGAGGGCGAACCCTTCGGCATGCACGCCGCCACGATGGCGACGCTGGGCCAGCGCACGGCGGAACTCCATTGCGCGCTGGCGAAGCGGACCGGCGATCCGGCCTTCGATCCGGAACCGGTCACCGCCGACGACCTGAAGGGCTGGGGCGAGGCCGCCCGCCGTCAGGCCGAGGCCGCCTTCGCCGCGCTGCCCGGCGCCCTGGACCGTCTGGCCCCTGCTGTGCGCGAGCAGGCGGAATCGCTGCTGGCCCGCCGTGCCGACGTGATGAACCGGCTGGCCGAGCTGGCGGACACCCCGCCGCAGGGCGACAAGACGCGCATCCACGGCGACTACCATCTGGGGCAGGTGCTGCGCGCCCAGAACGACTGGTACATCATCGACTTCGAGGGCGAGCCGGCGAAGTCGCTGGAGGAGCGCCGGGCCAAGCACAGCCCGCTGCGCGACGTGGCGGGGATGCTGCGCTCCTTCAACTACGCCACCTGGGCGGCGCTGTTCCGGATCGACGAGACGGGCGTGCTGGAGGAGGCCGGTGCCGTGATGGAGGCGGCGCTCGATTGGGAACGGCGCAGCATGCAGAGCTTCCTGGAGGCCTACCGCGCCGCCATGGGGGCCTGCCCGGACGTGCCGGACGGAACCACCGCCGACCGCCGTCTCCTCGCGCTCTTCCTGATGGAGAAGGCGCTGTACGAGATCGCCTACGAGGCCGCCAACCGGCCCAACTGGATCGGCATTCCGGTGAAGGGCGTGCTGGGGCTTCTGGACGGCGAGTCCTGAGGCGAAACCCGATGCGGGACATAGGACGCCGCGGGCGTGGTGTGACAAACGCCCCGGCGCTATGTTCACACCCCAAGAACGAGCAAGGGTAAGGGGAAAGTCAGCCGATGCCGAACGACATCCGAACGGGAAACCGTGCCAAGGCGCAGGAAGCGTCGCCGAAGGCCGCGTCGCCGTTGAGCGGCGGCATCGAGGCCATCGTCCACGCCAACCACGGTGATCCCTTCGCGATCCTGGGCATGCACCAGACCGGCAAGGACCAGCCCGTCGAGGTCCGCGCCTTCATCCCCGGCGCGGAAAAGCTGTGGGTGATCGACAGCGCGTCGGGCGACCCGGTGGGCGAGGCCGACAAGGTCCATGGCGAGGGCTTCTTCGTCGCCGTCCTGACCGACCGCAAGGAGCCCTTCCGCTACCGCCTGCGCGTCCAGTTCCCGCTGGCGACGGTGGAGTTCGAGGATGCCTACCGCTTCTGGTCGGTCCTGGGCGAACTTGACATCCATCTGCTGGCCGAGGGCACGCACCTCAAGAGCTTCGAGCGGCTGGGCGCCCACCCGCGGGAGATCGACGGGGTGGCCGGCGTGGCCTTCGCCGTCTGGGCGCCCAACGCCCGGCGGGTCAGCGTCGTCGGCGACTTTTGCGACTGGGACGGTCGCCGCCTGCCCATGCGCAAGCGGACGGAGGCCGGCGTGTGGGAGATATTCGTGCCCCACGCCACCGTCGGCCAGCGCTACAAGTTCGAGATCAAGGGGGCGGGCGGCGATCTGCTGCCGCTGAAGTCCGACCCCTACGCCTTCCAGGCCGAGTTCCGTCCCCAGACCGCCTCCGTCGTGCACGGCCTGCCATCCTACGACTGGCAGGACGCCGAGTGGCAGCGGACCCGCTCCGCCAGCGCCGACCTGACCGCTCCGATCTCCATCTACGAGGTCCATCTCGGCTCCTGGGCGCGGGTGCCGGAGGAAGGCGACCGCTTCCTCACCTACCGGGAACTGGCCGACCGGCTGGTGCCCTACGTGAAGGATCTGGGCTTCACCCACATCGAGCTGCTGCCGATCACCGAGCATCCCTTCGACGGCTCCTGGGGCTACCAGCCGATCGGCATGTACGCGCCGACCAGCCGCCACGGCACGCCGGAGGACTTCAAGTATTTCGTGGACGCCTGCCACGCGGCGGGGATCGGGTTGCTGCTCGACTGGGTCCCCGGCCATTTCCCGACCGATCCGCACGGGCTGGGCTGGTTCGACGGCACGCACCTCTACGAGCACGCCGATCCGCGCCAGGGCTATCACCAGGACTGGAACACGCTGATCTACAATTTCGGCCGGACGGAGGTGCAGAACTTCCTCCTCGGCAACGCGCTGTTCTGGCTGGAGCATTACCGGCTGGACGGGCTGCGGGTCGATGCCGTGGCCTCCATGCTCTACCTCGACTACAGCCGCAAGGCCGGCGAGTGGGTTCCGAACCGCTTCGGCGGGCGCGAGAACCTGGAATCCATCGCCTTCCTGAAGCGGATGAACGAACTGACCTACGGCCAGAACCAGGGCATCATGACGGTGGCCGAGGAATCCACGGCTTGGCCGGCGGTGTCGCGGCCCGTCTATCTCGGGGGCTTGGGCTTCGGCTACAAGTGGAACATGGGCTGGATGCACGACACGCTGGAGTATATGGCCAAGGACCCCATCCACCGCCGCTACCACCACCACCAGCTCACCTTCGGCCTGATCTACCAGTTCTCGGAAAACTTCGTCCTGCCGCTCAGCCACGACGAGGTGGTGCACGGCAAGGGCTCGCTCATCAACAAGATGCCGGGCGACGACTGGCAGAAGTTCGCCAACCTGCGCGCCTATTACGGCTTCATGTTCGCCCATCCCGGCAAGAAGCTGCTGTTCATGGGCGGCGAGTTCGGCCAGTGGCGCGAGTGGAGCGAGGCGCGCAGCCTGGACTGGCACCTGCTGGAGGAGCCGCTGCACCAGGGGCTTCACGCGCTGGTGCGCGACCTGAACGGCATGTACCGCGGCCTGAAGCCGCTGCACCAGACCGACTGCGACCCGGCGGGCTTCGAATGGATCGAGGCCAACGACAGCGACAACTCCGTCCTCGCCTTCCTGCGCAAGAGCGGGGAGGACCCGGAGCACCATGTGGTCGTGGTCTGCAACTTCACCCCGATGCCGCGGGACGGCTACCGCGTCGGCGTCACCCTGCCGGGCCGCTACGAGGAGGTGCTGAACACCGACGCCCCGGAATACGGCGGCAGCGGCGTCGGCAACGCCGGCGGTGTAGAGAGCGAGGAGACGGAGTGGCATGGCCGTCCGCATTCCATCACCCTGACCCTGCCGCCGCTGGGCACGCTGGTGCTGGAGCGCAAGGTGGGGTAGGGGCGCGCCATCTCTTCCCGATGGGCACTCTTGACGGGCGGTGCGTGCCTCCTCTTTATTGATTTGGTTATCCCGCACAGGCTCCGGGCGGACGAGCGTCCGGGGGAACGATCATGACGATGAGGAACCGGCCGCCGTCCGTCGAAGACGTGGTGCGCATCCTGCGCAGCCACAGTGCGGACCTGCGTCGGCGTGGTGTCCTGCATGCCGCGGTCTTCGGTTCGGTCGCGCGTGGCGAGGCCCGATCCGACAGCGATATTGACATCGTGATCGATCTGGACCCTGGGCGTCCCATGGGGCTGTTCGAGTACACGCGGGTGACGCTGGACATCGGTGACCTGTTCGACCGGCCGACGGATGTGGTGGTGCGGAAGAATCTGAAACCCGCCCTTCGGGACAGCGTGGCGGAGGAGGCGGTGCATGCCTTCTAGGTCGCCGCAGCGGCGGCTGGAGGACATCGTTCAGAACATCGATGCGATTGCCCGATTCGTTTCTGGAATGGGGTTCGAGGATTTTCTGGCCGATCAGAAGACCAGCTACGCCGTGCTGCGCGCTCTCGAAATCATTTCGGAAGCCTCTCGGCGCATCCCCGATGACGTCAGACAGCGCCATCCCGAAATCGATTGGCGGGCCATAGCCGGTGCCGGTAACATCTACCGGCACGATTACGACAACGTGGACGACGCTCTTACGTGGCACACCATTCAACACGAACTTTCGCCGCTGAGGGCTGTGGTCGTCGCGGAGTTGATGCGGATCGAAGGGAACCGGCCATGACGGTCCCACAAGACGGGATCGTCGTCTGATGGCCATCTCCACCGCCACGCGCACCGCCGTTTGGCCCGGCAAGCCCTATCCCCTCGGGGCGAACTGGGACGGGTTCGGTGTCAATTTCGCCCTGTTCTCCGCCCACGCCGAAAAGGTCGAGCTGTGCCTGTTCGACCAGACCGGCCAGCGCGAGGTCGAGCGGGTCGTCCTGCCGGAGCACACCGACGAGGTCTGGCACGGCTACCTTCCGGAGGCCCGGCCCGGCCTGCTCTACGGCTACCGGGTCCACGGCCCCTACGAGCCCGCGGCGGGGCACCGCTTCAACCCGAACAAGCTCCTGCTCGACCCCTACGCCAAGGCGCTGTTCGGGCCGTTCCGCTGGTCGGACGCCCATTACGGATACCGCGTCGGCTCGACGCGCGAGGATCTGTCCTTCGACCGGCGCGACAACGCGCGCGGCATGCCGAAGTGCCGGGTGGTGGACCGCGCCTTCACCTGGGGCCACGACCGTCACCCGGCGGTGCCCTGGTCGGACACGGTGATCTACGAGACGCATGTCGGCGGCTTCACCATGCGCCACCCGGAGGTGCCGGCCCCGCTGCGCGGCACCTTCGCCGGCATGTCCACCCACGCGGTGATCGACTATCTGAAGGCGCTGGGCATCACCTCGGTGGAGTTCCTGCCGGTGCAGTCCTTCGCCGACGACCGGCATCTGGTCGGGCAGGGCCTGCGCAACTACTGGGGCTACAACAGCGTCGGCTTCTTCGCGCCCGAGCCGCGCTACATGACCACCGGCGTGCTGTCGGAGTTCAAGACCATGGTCGCCCGCCTGCACGAGGCTGGGATCGAGGTCATTCTCGACGTGGTCTACAACCACACGGGTGAGGGCAACCATCTCGGCCCCACCCTGTCCTTCAAGGGCATCGACAACCTCAGCTACTACCGGCTGCTGCCCGACAATCCGCGCTTCTACATCAACGACACCGGCACCGGGAACACCCTGAATCTCAGCCACCCGCGCGTCCTCCAGATGGTCATGGACAGCCTGCGCTACTGGGTGACGGAGATGCACGTCGATGGCTTCCGCTTCGACCTCGCCACCGTGCTGGCGCGGGAGCCCTATGGCTTCGACCCCGGTTCGGGCTTCCTCGACGCCGTGCGGCAGGACCCGGCGCTGGCCGACGTCAAGCTGATCGCCGAGCCATGGGACGTCGGTCCCGGCGGCTATCAGGTCGGCAACTTCCCGCCGGGCTGGGCGGAGTGGAACGACCGCTACCGCGACACCGTGCGCCGCTACTGGCGCGGCGACGACGGCATGCTGCCGGAGCTGGCCGGGCGCATCGCCGGTTCGTCGGACCTGTTCGAGAAGCGCGGGCGGCGGCCCTGGTCGTCGGTGAATTTCGTCACGGCGCACGACGGCTTCACCCTGCACGACCTCGTCTCCTACAACGACAAGCACAACTGGGCCAACGGCGAGGACAACCGCGACGGCCATTCCGCCAACCATTCCTGGAACCACGGGGTGGAGGGGGAGACCGACGATCCGGCGATCCGCGAGGCCCGCGCCAAGCAGAAGCGCAACCTGCTGGCCACCCTGTTCCTGTCGCAGGGCACGCCGATGATGCTGGCCGGTGACGAGATTGGCCACAGCCAGAAGGGCAACAACAACGCCTATTGCCAGGACAACGAGACCTCCTGGCTGGACTGGGCGCGGCTGAAGGGCGAGGGCGGGCCGATGCTGGCCTTCGTCAAGCGGCTGATCGCCCTGCGCAAGGCCCATCCGGTGCTGCGCCGTCCGGTGTTCCTGCACGGCCGCCGGACCTCCGCGGATGGTTTGAAGGACATCGTCTGGTACACGCCGCAGGGGGTGGAGAAGTCGGCGGAGGATTGGCGCAACGGCCACGCGCGCTGCATCATGCTGCTGCTGAACGGCCATGCCGGAACCTACACCGGGGTGGATGGGGCGCCGCAGGACGACGGGGTGCTGCTGATCGTGCTGAACGCCCACACCGACACGGTCAACGTCACCCTGCCGGAGGTTCCCGACGCGCGGGGCTGGCGCAGCGTGCTCGACACCCGCGTGGCGGACGGGGCCGGCGACGGGCGGATGCAACTCGCCGGGCGGACGATGCCGGTGGACGGGCGGACGGCGCTGGTGTTCGTGCAGGTCGAATCGCCCGGTCGTTGATGCGGGTCAATAGGCGGTATTTTCCGCCTGTGCTAACGTCCTGGCCTGGGGTGGCCCTTCCACCTCCGGTTTCCGCGGAATCGACGCATGCCCGAATACGACTATTCCCTGGTTGATGCCGCCATCATCGACACGCAGTCCAACACCCAGCGCGTCCTGCGCGAGGTTCTGGCGCGGCTGGGGATGAAGCGGGCGGAAACCTACGGCTCGGTCCGGGACGCGGCGGACATGGCCGCGGCGGCCACCCCCGACCTGATCCTGCTGGACATCGACGGGGAGGAGGCGGAGGCGCTGCGCCTCATCCGCCGCCTGCGCAACGAGCCGGACACCCGCAACCCCTACGCCTGCATCGTCGCCACGACCTGGCAGCCGACGCCCCTTCTGGTCATGCGCGTCACCAACGCCGGGGCCGACGATCTGCTGGTGAAACCGGTCTCGCCCAAGCAGGTGCAGGAGCGGTTGGCCGCCCTGATCGAATCGCGCAAGAAGTTCGTGGTGACCGCCGACTACACCGGCCCCGACCGGCGCAAGTCGCCGCGCGAGGGCGCCCAGGTACCGCTGCTCGACGCGCCGAACACGCTGCGGCTGAAGGCGACCAACCGCTGGGCGCACATCAACGCCCGGCAGCTCATGGCCGAGGCCAACCATTTCGTCAACGAGCAGAAGCTGCTGCGCATCAGCGTGCAGGTCGCCTTCCTGATCGAGTTCGCCGCCATCGGCCTGACCGCCCGCCCGCCGGAGCGCATGGCGGTGGAGCATCTGGCCCGCGTCCCGGCTTTCCTCGACGACCTGCTGCGCCGCCTCGACGACCTGGGCGAGCCGGGGCCGGCGGAGTCCGTTGCCAAGTCCTTGAAGATGATGGCCGAGCGGCTGCGCCTTCAGGCCGAATCAGGCGCCGTCGCGGCGGAGGAGCTGGAGCGCGTCCGCGCGCTGGCCCGCGACCTGATGCAGGCGGTGGATGCGGCCCGCTCCCTGGAGGCTATGATGGGGGAGGTCGCTGCCGCTGTGACCGGCTACCGCACCCGCCTGGAGCAGATGGCCCAAGCCAAGGCGGAGGCGGCCAAGGCGGAGGCCGCGCGGGCCGCCACGGTCGCGCCCGTGGCGAATGGCGATGCGGCGAAAGAGGCGGTCGGGTCGTGATCCCGCAAATGGTGAGCCGCTGAAGAAGGCCGGATCATCCAGGGTTGCGGCGCGTTGTCACCCTTGCCCCGTCGCCGCGCGCGAAAGCGTTGCGGTCAATATGAAAATTCGAATGTTCGGGGCTGGACGGAATCGGCCCGACGCGCAATGCTCGCGCGCAGGCCGTTGCGGCCAGAATGACGCCACCAAGACGCCACGACCGACAAACGCGGGGACCCCTGAATGAGCGATCTCGACCGGCTTGCCGAACGGCTTGGCATCGAGCCCTTCTACCATGACATCTGGGGCAACCGGCGCGAGACCTCCGACGCGACGAAGCGGGCCTTGTCCGCCGCCATGGGCTATCCCGCCGGCACCGGCGAGGAACTGGCGGCGAGCCTGCACGCGGTGGAGGACCGGACGTGGCGGCGCATGCTGCCCCCCGTCCTGGTGATCGACGAGGGCGCACCGCTCAACCTCGCCCTGGCCGTCCCGGCCGGTCTGGAGGACGCCGAGCTGACCTGGACGCTGACCGAGGAGGGCGGGCTCGCCCACCGCGCGTCGCTGCGCGTCGGCAACCTGCCGCTGGCCGAGCAGCGCGTGCTCGACGGCGTGGCCTACGAGCGGCGGACGGTTTCGACCCGCCTGCCGCCGACCCTGCCGCTCGGCTATCACCGGCTGTCGGTGGTGATCCGTCCCCAGGGCGTGGGTGGTACGCTGGAGGGTGGCACGGTGCTGATCGTCGCCCCGCAGCGCTGCCTGACGGTGGAGGACGTGGTTCCCGGCGGGCGGACCTGGGGCATCGGCCTCCAGCTCTACGCGCTGAAGAGTGGTGACGACTGGGGCATCGGTGACTTCGACGACCTCGGGCGCTTCGCCGAGACGGCGGCGGGGCTCGGCGCCGGGCTGGTCGGGCTCAACCCGCTGCACGCGCTGTTCCCGGCCGACCCCAACCACATCGGCCCCTATTCGCCGAGCAGCCGGACCTTCCTCAACAGCCTCTACATCGACGTGGAGCGGGTGCCCGAACTGGCGGCCACGCCGCACGCGCAGGCCCTCATCGCGTCGGAGGAGTTCCGCCAGCGGCTGGCCGCCGCGCGGGCGATGGAACTGGTGGACTATCCCGCCGTCTCCGCCTTGAAGATGCCGGTGCTGGAGGCGCTGCACGCGACCTTCCGTGCGCTGGGCGAGAGCGACGCGCGGCGCGAGGCGTTCGAGACGTTCCGGCGCGAAATGGGCGAGCCGCTGCGCCGCCATGCCGTGTTCGAGGCGCTGCACGAGCATTTCTACCGCCGCGACCCGTCCCAATGGATGTGGCGGACGTGGCCGCCGGCCTTCCAGCACCCGGACAGCCCGGAGGTGCAGGCCTTCGCCGCCGAGCAGGCCGAGCGGGTGGATTTCTTCGAGTATCTGCAATGGGAGGCCGACCGCCAGCTGGGCACGGCGGCGGAGCGCGGACGACGGGCCGGGCTGCCCATCGGTTTCTACCGCGACCTCGCCGTGGCGGCGCATCCCGGCGGGGCGGCGGCCTGGGGCGAGTCGGACATTCTGGTGCAGGGGGCCAACGTCGGCGCGCCGCCGGACCAGTTCAACATGAAGGGGCAGAACTGGGGCCTCGCCCCGCTGTCGCCGGTGGGCTTGCGCGAATCGGCTTATGGCAGCTTCATCGCCATGCTGCGCGCCAACATGCGCCACGCCGGGGCGCTGCGCATCGACCATGTGATGGCGCTGCAGCACCTGTTCTGGATTCCGGCGGACGGCAGCGACGGCGCCTATGTCGAGTACCCGTTCGAGGACCTGTTGCGGATCATCGCGCTGGAAAGCCGCCGCAATGGCTGCATCGTCATCGGCGAGGATCTCGGCACCGTGCCGGAGGGCTTCCGCCCGGCGCTGGAGCGGGCCGGCATCCTCAGCTACCGCGTGCTCTATTTCGAGCGCAGCGCCGACGGCGGGTTCAAGGCGCCGGACGAGTATCCGGCCGGGGCGATGGTCACGGTGACCACCCACGACCTCGCCACCTTCAAGGGTTTCTGGACCAACCGCGACCTCGACTGGCGCGCCAAACTGGACCTCTATCCCGACGAAGCGGCGCGGAACAAGGACGTCTGGGACCGCGGCGTGGACCGCTGGTGGATGCTTCAGGCGCTGGAGCGGGAAGGGCTGCGCCCGGCCAGCTACCCGAACAACGAGGGCTCGCAACCCTTCTCGCGCGAGCTGATGGAAGCGGTTCACCGCTACCTGTCCCGCTCGCCGGGCCGCATCGCCATGGTGCAGATCGAGGATGCGCTGGGGGAGGTGGAGCAGCCGAACCTGCCGGGCACCGTGGACCAGCATCCCAACTGGCGCCGCCGCCTCGGCATGCCGGTGGAGGCGATGGCCGGGGACGAAGGGCTGCGCCGGCTGGCCGAGGCGGTCCGCAGCGAGCGGTCCTGAAGCCAGCCGAACCGGAAGCCGATTGCGATCCTGCGCTATTGGCTTACACTTGGCGGCAGTCGTCGGGCAAAAGAACAGCGCGCCGCGCGCGATTCCGCGTGGCCAATCAAGACGGAGGGGTAGATGAAAGGTGATCCGAAGGTTATCCGGCACCTCAACACGATTCTGACGAACGAGCTGACCGCCATCAACCAGTATTTCCTGCACGCCCGCATGTTGAAGAACTGGGGCCTGCACCGGCTGGCGGGCAAGGTCTACGAAGAATCCATCGGCGAGATGAAGCACGCCGACAAGCTGATCGAGCGTATCCTGTTCCTGGAAGGTCTTCCCAACCTTCAGGACCTGCACAAGCTGAAGATCGGCGAGGACCTGCCGGAGATGTTCACCGCCGACCTGGGCATCGAGAGCCACAACCGCGGCAACCTGCTGGAAGCCATCGCCGACTGCGACGCGGTGCGCGACTATCAAAGCCGCGAAATCTTCCGGGAGATCCTGGAGGACACCGAGGAGCACATCGACTGGCTGGAGACCCAGCTCGACCTGATCCAGCGCGTGGGCCTGACCGCCTACCAGCAGGAGCAGATCTACGGTGAGGATTCTTCGTCCTAAGCGATGGGGAACGGTCCGCCGCCTAGACGGACATTCCCGCCGACGTCCCGGCCGCATAGGCCGCGGCGTCGGCTTTGCGGTAGGCGGTGATGGCGGTGGACCAGGGTTCGATGTGCAGGCCGCTGCCCATGGCGTCCTGATGGATGCTCTGCGCGATGAAACCGGCGTTGGGCGTGGCGCTCAGGCGCGGCGACGCGCCGGTGACCGGTCGGTCGTCACTCTCCGCATCGTCCAACGCGAATTTCGAGGAGGAACCGGCTCGGCCGGCGCGATTGCCTTCCGCTCCGCCCAGTTCCGTCCGGTTTCCGCTTTTCAGCGCATCGTCGGTGGCCGAGACATCGTCGGACCGCCGGCGTTCCTGTTCCCCCGGCACGCGCCGGATGGGCTGCACCGCGATGGCTTCGCTGGCCAGCATCTGCCGAAGCCGACTCATCCCGGACAAGGATTGAGCGTTCGACGCCGATGATAGGGACAGGATGCTGGACACGGGGGGCAGGGCGGGTTGGGGTTGAGCCTCGACCCGCATGGTATCAGCGCAAACCTTCCCGATGCCTTAAAAAAATCGGTCAGGGGTCATAGCGCCGTAGTGGCTGTCCATCCGAAGGCGCCGGTGACGCGCTTCGAAGGGTTTAAGCCCCCTTGCGTCCACGGACGTTGCGGCGGACGACCGACTGCGCCTCCACGATCAGGTCGCTGCCGCCCAGGACGCGGGTGAACAGCGCCTTGACGGTTGCCCGGCCGTGCACCGTCAGCACGCCGCTGTTCGTATCGTCCTCGATCCTCAGCGCCGCGGTGTGGGCGCCCAGGAAGCTCTTGGAAAAGGCGTTGTCGAAGAAGGTGCGGATGTGGCCGTCGCGCTGGTCGTCGAACATCACCCGCCCGCCGGCCAGGGCCGCCGCGTCCACGGCCTGCGCCAAACGGGCCTGCACCGCGTAGCCGCGCACCGTCTCCAGGGTGTAGCCGGCGCCCACCGCCAGGGGGAGGCCGAGGGCGACGATCAACGCCAGCGCAAGCCTGCGCCCGGACCGCCGTTCCTGCCGATGCTGGAGCGCGTAAGGGTGGTAGACCATCACCATCGCCGGACCCAAAAAATGTGAAGGAGAACGCAAGATCAAATCTGCCGAATTTGCCTTAATGAGCGATTAACAGCGCTCGAATAAGTCTTTGAATGTTTAAAAGCGTGATAACGAGAGCGTGTGGTCGTTCGCGCTTTCTCTCATTATTATTTTGAGTTGCGCAAACCTTTTTGTCGTTATGGGAATAAAATGGTTCGAAATTCGTATTAAATCTTGTGGCCGCGCCAGCGTGTGGGAGCCGCCAGGGACGATAAGGATTTCGCGCTGCGCCGGAAGGGGAAAAAAGAAGGATCGGCCATGCGGCTGGGTGATGCGCCGAAGGGATGCGGGAATAAAGCCGTCCGCTCCAGCGTCCACGAGCAACCATCGTCTGAACAACAAGGCAGGGGAGGGCATCCATGGTCCGCACCATCTTTGGGGCTGGTATCGGCGCTGCGATTTCGGCGGCTGTTCTGTTGACGGCGGCACCGGCGTCGGCGCAGACGTCCGGAGGCTCCACGGGCATGAGCTTTTTCGTCACCAGCGTCGGATCGGGAAAGGGCGCCGACCTCGGTGGGCTGGAGGGCGCGGACCGTCACTGCCGGCAGTTGGCGCAGGCCGTCGGGGCGGGGAACCGCGACTGGAAGGCCTATCTGTCCACCCAGGCGGCCGACGGCCGACCCGCAGTGAACGCCCGCGACCGCATCGGCCCCGGCCCCTGGCAGAACGCCAAGGGGCAGGTGATCGCCCGCAGCGTGGAGGATCTGCACACCACCAACGGCCTGACCAAGCAGACCGGGCTGACCGAAACCGGTGAGACGGTCAAAGGCCGCGGCGACACCCCCAACACCCACGACATCCTGACCGGCAGCCAGCCGGACGGCACGGCCTTCGATGGTGCGGAGGACCGGACCTGCGGCAACTGGACCCGCAGCGGGACGGAGGGCGCCGCCATGGTCGGTCACCACGACCGCATGGGGCTCGGCGACGACCCCTCGGCCAAATCCTGGAACAGCTCGCACCTGACGCGGGGCGGTTGCAGCCAGGATGCCTTGAAGAGCACGGGCGGCGCGGGGCTGCTCTACTGCTTCGCGGCGGATTAGCAGGGCGGGAGCGGGAGGGCTGACCCGCCCGCTCCCTTTCCGCCGGCACCCGGGGGCGCTACAGTCGCGCCATTCGTACGGTGTGTGGAGGCGGCCCGATGCGGGGCGGGGCGTGGCGTTCGGCGGTGCTGGGCTTTGCGGTGGCGGGCATGGCGCTCGCCTTCCTGGGGGTGGAGATCGGGCGGCTGGCCATCGCCGATCCCGAGCGTTCCCTGCTGGACATGGGGGCGGTCGGGATCGGCGTGCTGGCGCTGTGGATGGCCTTTGCCCGGCTGAACCGCCATTTCCGCGATCTGGGCCGGCTGCGCGAGACCCTGTCTGCGTGGCGTGGACGCAGCGCCGCCTCCCTCGCCGCTGATGCGAAGGAGGACGAGGCCGGCGACCTCGCGCGGGCGGCGGCGGAGGCGCTGCGTCATGGCCGCCACGGCGAAAGCCGTCCGGGCGAACGGCTGGCCGGGGTGATCGCCGCGCTGGAGGAGCCGGTGGTGGTGCTCGACGATTTCGGGCGGATCGACACGCTGAATCCGGCGGCCTCCGCCCATCTTGGGCTGGCGGCCGGGGCCGACATCTACGACCACCTGTCGCGCCCCGAGCTGTTCCGCGCCATCGAGCGGGCGCGCGAGGACGGCCAGATGGTCTCCGCCCTGCTGCGCCGCGCCCAGGGGGGCGAGGTGCCGGTCCGCGTCAAGGATCTGGGGCTCCAGTCGGGGATCGCCCTGGTCTTCCCGGCGAAGGCGGGGGAGGCGCAGCCGCTGCTGTCCGGCGAGCGGAGGCTGCTGCGCCCCAACGCCCGTCCCGTCCATCTCGGCGACGAGGACCCGTTGCTGGCCCTGCCGATGGTCAGCCTGTGGGTGGCCACCGCCACCGGGCGGGCGGCGGAGGGGCCGGTCGTCGCCGTGGGGACGGTGCGGATGGTCGGGCCGCGCGTCTTCCGCAGCCTGTCGCTGGAGCTGTTCATCGATCCCGGCGCGCCGATCCCGGCGGAGGGCACTGCGACCCACGGCGTGACCGCGGCGATGGTGGAAGGCGCGCGCCCCTTCGCCGCGGCTTGGCTGGTGATCGCCGACGCCCTGCGCGGCTGCGCGGTGGTCGGCTGGGGGGTGGACACGGCGCTCGGCACGCTGGCCCGCGCCTGCCGCGACGCCGGCCTGCCGGAGCCGGAGGCGCCGCCGACGCTCGACCTCGCCCGGCTTGCCGCGGCGCTCGATCCGGCGCTGGAGGGGGCCTCGCTGGTGCAATTGGCCGCCGCCTTCGGCATCGCCACCGACCGCCGCCTGGGTCCCTTCGCCCCCGCCCTGGTCGAAGCGGAACTGGCCGCGGGTTTGCTGACGCGGCTGGAGCAGCTGGGGATCGCCACGCACGGACAGGCGCGCGCCTTCGCCGCCGGTCAGGCCGGCGCGCTGCCCGAGTGAATCCTGCCCGAGTGAATCCTGCCCGACTGACGCCTTACCGCCATTTCGGGCGCCGCCCGGCCTTCAGCGCCTGCACCGCCTGATCGAGCGTCTGCAGGAACTTCGACTTGTCCTGCTGGCTCATCGGCTTGTTGCCGCCGCTGACCACGCCCATGTCGCGCAGATCCTGCATCAGCGCGCGGGTGGCGATGGCCGAGCCGATGCTGTCCTCGGTGAAGGGGCGGCCGGTCGGGCCGATCACCACGGCGCGCTTCTTGACGCAGCGGTCGGCGAGCTGGATGTCGGCGGTCACCACGATGTCGGCCTCGGTCGCGTGCTCGGCGATCCAGTTGTCGGCGGCGTCGAACTCCGACCCGACGACGACCAGTTCCGACAGGCATTCGTTGGGCAGGCGGAGCGGGCCGTTGCTGACGATCCAGACCTTGATTCCGTTGCGCCCGGCCACTCGGTAAATTTCCGACTTTACCGGGCAGGCATCGGCATCCACATAAATCTCGACCACCCGGCTTCCCTCCTTCGCCGTTTCATGCCGCGTCCTTATGCGCTAAAACCCTGAGCGAGCGAAGTGGCGCCGCGGGTGGCGTCCTGGATTTTTCCTTTTTGTGCAGAAGGGTCGGAGCGGCGCATGGCGTCCTATCAATATGTCTATGTGATGAAGGGCCTGTCCAAGGTCTACCCCGGCGGCAAGAAGGTTCTGGACAACATCTGGCTGTCCTTCCTGCCCGGCGTGAAGATCGGCGTCCTCGGCGTCAACGGCGCCGGTAAGTCGACCCTGATGAAGATCATGGCCGGCCTGGACAAGGACTATTCGGGCGAGGCCTGGGCCGCGCAGGGCGCCAAGGTCGGCTACCTGTCGCAGGAGCCGCAGCTCGACCCGACGAAGACGGTGCAGGAGAACGTCCTGGAGGCCCTGGCCGAGACCAAGGGCCTGCTGGACCGCTTCAACGCCGTGTCCGAGGCGATGGGCGACCCGGACGCCGACTTCGACGCGCTGATGGCCGAGCAGGCCGAGCTTCAGGAGAAGATCGACGCCGCCGACGCCTGGGACATCGACCGCACGGTCGAGATCGCCATGGACGCGCTGCGCTGCCCGCCGGGCGATTCCGACGTGACCAAGCTGTCCGGCGGTGAGCGCCGCCGCGTCGCGCTGTGCAAGCTGCTCCTGGAAAAGCCCGACCTGCTGCTGCTCGACGAGCCGACCAACCATCTGGACGCCGAGTCCGTGGCGTGGCTGCAGAAGCACCTGGAGGACTACAAGGGCACCGTCGTCCTGGTTACCCACGACCGCTACTTCCTCGACAACGTGACCGGCTGGATCCTCGAACTCGACCGTGGGTCGGGCATTCCGTGGGAAGGCAACTACTCCTCCTGGCTGGAGCAGAAGCAGAAGCGCCTGGAGCAGGAAGGCCGCGCCGAGGAGGCCCGCCAGAAGCAGCTCGCCACCGAGCTGGAATGGATCCGGCAGTCCCCGCGCGCCCGTCAGGCCAAGAGCAAGGCCCGCATCTCCGCCTACGAGACCTTGCTGGCCGAGAGCGGCAAGGAAGCGACGGGCGAGGCCCGCATCGTCATCCCGACGCCGCCGCGCCTGGGCAACGTCGTCATCGAGGCCGAGAGCATCAACAAGGGCTTCGGCGACCGCCTGCTGATCGACGGCCTGTCCTTCCGCCTGCCGCCGGGCGGCATCGTCGGCGTGATCGGCCCGAACGGTGCCGGCAAGACCACCCTGTTCCGCATGATCACCGAGCAGGACGGGCCGGATGCCGGCACCTTCCGCGTCGGCGAGACGGTGAAGCTGGGCTATGTCGACCAGAGCCGCGATTCGCTGAACCCGAACAAGACCGTGTGGGAGGAAATCTCCGACGGGCTGGACATCATCGACCTCGGCAAGAAGTCGATGCCCAGCCGCGCCTACGTCTCGTCCTTCAACTTCCGCGGTCCGGACCAGCAGAAGAAGGTCGGCCAGCTCTCCGGCGGTGAGCGCAACCGCGTCCATCTCGCCAAGATGCTGAAGTCCGGCGCCAACGTCCTGCTGCTCGACGAACCGACCAACGATCTGGACGTCGACACGCTGCGGGCGCTGGAAGAGGCGTTGGAGAATTTCGCCGGCTGCGCCGTGGTCATCAGCCACGATCGCTGGTTCCTCGACCGCCTCGCCACCCACATCCTGGCCTTCGAGGGCGACAGCCATGTGGAGTGGTTCGAGGGCAACTTCGAAGCCTACGAAGCCGACAAGAAGCGCCGTCTGGGCGAGGATGCGGTGAACCCGCACCGCATCAAGTACAAGCCGCTGGTCCGTTCCTGAGCGGCGGCTCCGGCAGGCTCCCTCTCCCCATCCGGGAGGGGGAGCCTTCCTCCGTTACCCTTCCAGCTTCTGATGCTCCAGGAAGGCGGTCTTCAAGAGTTGCTTGAGATCGTCGCCATACTGGTGGAAGCGCACGGACACTTGGCCTTTCCCCGCGCCCTTGTGCACCACGACCATCCGCGCGGTGGCCATGATGTCGTTCCGCCCGGTGATGGACAGGCGGCCCTCGATCGTCTCGCCCTCCTCGAACAGATCGTCCGGAGCGTAGAAACTGACGCCGCCGATCGACCAGTTGCGGGAGGAATGGGCGCCGCGGTCGGTCTGGACGATCAGACAGGGATGGGCGTAGCGCTTCTGCGCCCGCCGTTCCTCCGGTGCCGGGGGCGGCGATGGCGCGGTGTCCACCGTCACCGTGACCCCCGTGCCGTCGAGCTTCGCGCCACCCAACTTGGCGGAACGCAGCACCGCGTCCTCCATCCGGGCGTCGCGCAGGTCGGCGCCGGTCAGGTTGGCGCCGTCGAAATTGGCGGGCCAGGGACGGTCGCCGGACAGGCGGGCGGGGCGGGCGTCGGCGCGGGCCAGGACGGCGCGGGACAGCCCGGCGCGGCGCAGGTTGGTGCCGTTCAGGCAGGCCTCCGTCAGGTCGGCCCCGATCATCTCGGTGTAGGAGAGGTCGGCCATCTCCAAGCTGGCCTTGCGCAGCCGCACACCCATCAGGCGGCAACGGCGCAGCCGTGCGGCGGCGAGCACACGGCCGGTCAGATCGGCCCCGATCACCGACACGAGATCGAGGTCGAGGTGCCGGCCCTCGGCGCCCTGACTGTTCACCCACCGCTCATGCTCGGCGACGGCCTCCAGGAAGACGCCCGACGGCATCGGCTTGTAGGCCGGCTTGACGATGGCGTTCTTGGGAAGGGAGGCCGGCAGGTAGTTGCGGTCGAGCGTCGCCTCGTCGATGGTCGTGCCGTCGAAGGTCACGCCGTCCAGCGTGGCACCCCAGAAATCGGCGCCGACCAGCACGGCGGCGGTCATGTCGGCGCCCGTCAGGTCGGCGTCGTTGAGATCGGCGCCGCTGAGGTCGCAGCCCGTGAAGTTCGCTCCGGCCAGGATGGAGCGCTCCATCTTGGCCTCGGTCAGGCGGGTGACGCCGTCGCTGCGCGGCTTGTCGTCCGTCCCGTTCATCAGCGATCCGGCGCGGAAGTCGGCGCCGCGCAGATTGGCGTCGGTCAGGATGGCGCGGTGCAGGTTGGCGCCGCGCAGATCCGCCCCGATCAGCGTCGAGGCGGTCAGGTTCGCCCCTTCCATGTCGGCACCGAACAGGTCGGCCTGCGAAAGGTCGGCTCGGACGAGGCGGGCGCCGACCAGATTGGCCCCGGCCAGCTTCGCCCCGTTCAGGTTTACCCGGTCGAGGTTGAGATTCGAAAGATCGCGGAAGCTGAGGTCGGCCCGCCGCCCGCCGCGGCGCGTCAGCCACGTCTGGTGGGCGAGGATGATCGCCTTGATCTCTTCGATCTCGTTTGGAGTCCGGTCGGCCATCGGATGGGGCGCCCGCTGCTGCAACACACAAGAGAGGCTTTGGGCGGGACCATACCCCTTCCGGCCGTGTTCGTCACGGAATCGCCGTTTGGACCATCATGAAAAAGAGCCCATGAAAAGCAGGCATGAAAAAGGGCCGCCCGAAGGCAGCCCTTGATATGTCCGGTCTTTCCGGGACGCGCGGAGCGAAGGATCAGCCGGCGCTGCCGACCTTCTGGCGCAGCGCCTGGAGCAGCCCTTCGACCCGACCGCCGTTCTGGCCGATGACGGAGGCGAATTCCTGGCGCTGGGTCACGCCCATGCTCACGCCCTCGACCACCACGTCGATGATCTTGTAGGCGGTGTCGCGCTTGCGCACGCGCCAGTCCACATTCACCGGCGGGCCGTTGGGACGGACGATCTGGGTGGTGACCATGGTGTCCGCTTCGCCTTCCACCCGCGACCCGGTGATGCGGAAGGTCTCGCCGGAATACTCGACGAAGCGGTCGGCGTAGGTGTTGACGATCAGCCGTTCGAACAGCTTCTGGTATTCGTCGTGCTGCTGCGGCGTGGCGGAGTTCCAGTAGCGGCCCAGCACCCAACGCCCGATGTAGGCCACGTCGAAGCCCTGATAGAGCAGGCCGCGGAAGCGCTGGACCGCCTGCTCGCGCGACAGGCTCTTGTTCGAGAAGGTGGCGACGGCCTCGTTCCCCAGCGATTGGATGAACGCGGTCGCGCCCGGATCAGCCGATTGCGCGGCGGCGGGACGGGCGGCCCAGCTGCTCACCGCGAGCAGGGCCGCGCACACGAGAAACAGGCGACGTGTCAGCATGGCAAGGCAAAAGTGGCTGCCGCGGGGGCTTTGTCAACACTCAATCGGCTAAAGGATCGAGCGCGGACGGTCGCACCGCGGCAGGCCTCCTCCTTATTTCTTGGCGGGTTCGTCGAAATCGGGGAACTCCGGCGTCGCCGGCGCGATGTCGTTGGCGATCGCGGCGCGGCGCTGCTGCGCGTACAGGCTGCGGGCCGTCGCGTAGAAGTCCAGCGAGTTCTTGCGCAGGTCGTCGATCTCGCGCAGGAGCTGCGAGCGGCGGTCCAGGCCTGCGGCGGCGGTCCGCCCGTACATCGCGTTGTCCGCCCCGGCGGCGTTGGTGCCGATGCGGAACGGGTCGGCCAGCGTGTCGACGCCGTAGCCCAGCGTGTCGCGGACGTTCGACGGGCCGAGGAACGGCAGAACCACGTATGGCCCCGGTCCGACACCCCAAACTCCGAGCGTCTGGCCGAAATCCTCCGGACGGTCGCCGATTCCGGCCTCCGTCGCCACGTCGGCGAGGCCGCCGATGCCGAGGATGGTGTTGGTCATGAACCGGCCGGTGGCGACCTGGGCGCCCTCGAAATCACCCTGCAGCAGGTTGTTGGCGATGTAGAGCGGGCCGAGCAGGTTCTGGATGAAGTTGTGCACCGCCTGGCGCAGCGGGTCGGGGACGACGCCCACATACACTTCCGTCGCCGGGCGGATCAGCAGGATGTCCGCGGTCTCGTTGACGGCGAAGACGAATCGGTTGGGAATCTCCAGGGGATCGCTGACCGTGACATCGGCTTCGTTGCTGCCGGGCGCGGTTGCGCAGCCCGCCATGCCGAAGGCGACGACGGCTACGGCGGCCGAGCGAAGAAGGGAGCGGGAGAGGTTGGCCAGCTTCATCGGCGACGGCTCTTTCTGGGGACACGACTTTGGGCGGGGCATCCGATTCCGCGGCCCCATCGCGCCACGTCAGAAGGGTTCGTCCCCTCGCCGGGCGGCAACAGGCGCTGCCGGACAGGACATCGCCCGGAAAATCCGTGCGATCCCTTTGTTCCGTGCCTAACACAGGCGCCGCCTTTTGACCAGCGTGCCACGCGAGGTCACCATACGGATACCGCCCTATGTGGTAGGATTGCCGCGCCCTTCGCGTGCCGTCCGGGCGTCCCGTCAGCCGATGCCGCCCGATTGGAAGGGTGAGCGGTGAAAACGTGTTTACGCTGCATAAAGATATCTTTATATCTGTATCCCGTATGGCGGGCCGTGGTGGCCGGCCGGCCCTTTGGGGCGATTCGGGATGGTGCCGGCGGTCATGGACGAACTGCTTGCGACATTGAAGGCGGCGGCGGAGACCACGCGGCTTCGGCTGCTGGCGCTGTGCGCGCATGGCGAGCTGACGGTGACCGAGCTGACCCAGATCCTGGGGCAGAGCCAGCCGCGGGTGTCCCGCCATCTGAAGCTGCTGTGCGACGCCGGTCTTCTCGACCGCTTCCGGGAGGGCACCTTCGCCTTCTACCGGCTGACGGAGCGCGGCGCCTCGGCGGAGTTGGCGCGGGTGCTGGTGGACGCGATCCCCTCCGACGATCCGACCATGACGCTGGATCTGGAGCGGTTGGAGGCGATCAAGCGCGCCCGCTCCGAGGCGGCGGCCAGCTATTTCCGCGAGAACGCCGCCCGCTGGCATGAAATCCGTTCCCTCCACGTCCCGGAACGCGAGGTGGAGGAGGCCCTGCTGCGCCTGATCCCCGCCGACGGGATCGGGGACCTCCTGGACATCGGCACCGGCACGGGCCGCATGCTGGAGGTTCTGGGTCCGCGCGCCCGGCGCGCCGTGGGCGTCGACCAGTCGCGCGAGATGCTGTCCATCGCCCGCACCAAGCTGGAGGACACGGCGCTCCGCCACTGCCATGTGCGGCAGGCGGACATGTACCAGCTTCCCTTCCCATCGGGGTCCTTCGACGCGGCGATCGTCCATCAGGTGCTGCATTTCGCGGAGGCGCCGGCCGATCTGCTGGCCGAGGCGGCGCGGGTGCTGCGGCCCGGCGGCCTGCTGCTGCTGGTCGACTTCGCTCCCCACGCTCTGGAATCCCTGCGGGCGGAGCACGCGCACCGACGGCTGGGCTTCGCCGACGCCGAGGTCGCAGCTTGGTGCCGCCAATGCGGTCTGGACTGCGGTGCCGTGGTGCATCTGCCGGGCGAACCGCTTACCGTATCCATCTGGCCGGCGGTGCGCGCCGCGAAGGGCGCATCTCCGGCCGATCCTTCCATCCTCTCCATCAGCGGAGCCCAGTCATGACGTCCGGCATCCCGTCGGTCAGCTTCGAATTCTTCCCGCCCAAGACGGAGAAGATGGAACAGAGCCTGTGGCAGGCGATCCAGCGCCTTGCCCCGCTCAGCCCCTCCTTCGTCTCGGTGACCTACGGGGCCGGCGGCTCGACGCGCGAACGCACGCACAACACGGTGACGCGCATCCAGAAGGAGACGGGCATCCCCGCCGCCGCCCATTTCACCTGCGTGGGTGCGACGCGCGAGGAGATCGACGCCATCGCCCGCACCTACTGGGACGCCGGCATCCGCCATCTCGTGGCCCTGCGCGGCGATCCGCCGGAGACCGAGGGCGGGGTGGGTGGGCGCTACGTCCCGCACCCCGGCGGCTACGCCTACGCCGCCGATCTGGTGGCCGGGATGAAGAAGGTCGCCGACTTCGAGATCTCCGTCGCCGCCTATCCGGAGTCCCATCCGGAGGCGCCGAGCGCGCAGTTCGACCTGGACAACCTGAAGCGCAAGGTGGACGCCGGGGCGACGCGGGCGATCACCCAGTTCTTCTTCGACAACGACGCCTATTTCCGCTTCCTCGACCGTTGTGCCGCCGCCGGCATCACCGTGCCGATCGTGCCCGGCATCCTGCCGATCACCAACTTCGCCCGCGCGGTGGAGTTCGCCGGCAAGTGCGGGGCGGCGATGCCCCAGCGCTTCGCCGAGACCTTCGAGGGGCTGGATTCCGATCCGGAGACCCGCCAGCTCGTCGCCGCGACCATGGCGGCGGAGCAGTGCCAGGCGCTTCAGGCTCAGGGCATCAAGGACTTCCATTTCTACACACTGAACCGCTCCGACCTGACGGTGGCCATCTGCCGGATGCTGGGCGTCAAGGCAAAGCAGCCGGCGGTGTCCTGACCGCCCCCCTGTGCTAGGGTGTTGCGGATGATCGCGGTCGCGGAGGAGGGGCCATGGACAGCCGGATCGGGTACGACGACGACTTCTACGCCTGGACCCAGGAACAGGCCCGCCTTCTCCGCGAAGCCGCCCGCGAACGTCTGAACACGCCCATCGACTGGGAGCATGTGGCGGAGGAGATCGAGGACATGGGGCGGAACGACCGGCGCGCGATCAACAGCCATTTGGCCCGTGTCATCGAGCATCTTCTGAAGCTGGAACTTTCCCCGGCGTCCGACCCGCGCAGCGGTTGGCGGAAGTCCGTGCGCGAACAGCGGGCCGCTGCCGTGGATGCATTGGCCGACAGCCCAAGCTTGAAGAGCCACATGGACCTTCCGTTCGCCTTCCGCCGCGGCCGTGGCTTCGCCACCGACGGGCTCGGGCAGGATCGCATCGATGAGCGGGAGCTTCCTGTCGAGTGTCCTTACGCCCTTGAGCAGATTCTCGATGAGGACTGGTGGCCGACGAACCGCCACGGCCTTGAGTAAATCGCCGACTTCCTGAACCTTTCCGCACGACCTTCCTTCCGAAACGGACCAGACCCTTCCCATGCCGCACATTCTCGACACTCTCCGCGACCGCGTCCTGCTCTGCGACGGCGGGTTCGGCAGCCGCATCCAGGCGCTCGACCTCGATGTGGAGAAGGACTACTGGGGGCACGAGAACTGCACCGACATCCTGCCGCTCTCGCGTCCGGACATCGTGCGGGAGATCCACCGCGGCTATTTCGAGGCCGGCGCGGACATGGTGGAGACGGACACCTTCGGCGCCTCCCCGGTGACGCTGGGCGAATTCGGCATCTCGGAGAAGGCGTTCGAGATCAACCAGCGCGCGGTCGAGCTGGCGCGCGAGGCGGCGGAAACCTTCACGGACGGGCAGCCGCGCTTCGTCATCGGCTCGGTCGGGCCGGGCACCAAGCTGCCCAGCCTGGGCCACATCCCCTATCAGGACCTTGAGGACAGCTTCTTCGTCCAGGCGGCCGGCCTGATCGCCGGCGGCGCCGACGCCATCCTGGTCGAGACCTGCCAGGACCCGCTGCAGATCAAGGCCGCCGTCAACGGCATCAAGCGCGCCCGCGCCGAAGCTGGAAGCGACACGCCGGTCTTCGTCCAGGTGACCGTGGAAACCACGGGCACGCTGCTGGTCGGCACCGACATTGCCGCGGCGGCCACGGTGATCCAGGCGCTGGACGTCCCGCTGATGGGCCTGAACTGCGCCACCGGCCCGCTGGAGATGAGCGAGCATGTGAAGTGGCTGACCCAGAACTGGCCGGGACTCGTCTCCGTGCAGCCGAACGCCGGCCTGCCGGAACTGGTCGACGGCAAGACGCACTACCCGCTGCGCGCCGACGACTTCGCCCACTGGCTGGAGCGCTTCGTGACCGAGGACGGGGTGAACCTCGTCGGCGGCTGCTGTGGCACCAACGTTCCGCACATCGCGGCGGCCAACCAGATGCTGCGCAAGCTGGCCCCGGCCGGGTCGCACCGCCCGAACCCGAAGGGCCGCACGGTCCATTGGGTGCCTGCGGTCGCCTCGCTCTACTCGCAGGTCACGCTGCGCCAGGAGAACGCTTTCTTCGCCATCGGCGAGCGCTGCAACGCCAACGGCTCCAAGAAGTGGCGCGAGCTTCAGGAGAAGAACGACTGGGACGGCTGCGTCGAGATGGCGCGCGAGCAGGTGAAGGAAGGTTCGCACACGCTGGACGTCTGCACCGCCTTCGTCGGCCGCGACGAGGTGGCGGAGATGAAGGCCGTCGTGCAGCGCTTCGCCGGCTCGGTCACCGCCCCGCTGGTCATCGACTCCACCGAATACATCGTTCTGGAGAAGGCGCTGGCGCTCTACGGCGGCAAGGCGATCATCAACTCCATCAACTTCGAGGACGGCGAGGAGCCGGCCCGCAAGCGCCTCGCGCTCGCCAAGAAGTTCGGCGCGGCGGTGATCGCTCTGACCATCGACGAGGAGGGCATGGCGAAGACGCCGGAGCGCAAGCTCGCCGTCGCCAAGCGCCTCTACGACCTCGCGGTCAACGAGTTTGGCCTGCCGGCCCACGACCTGCTGTTCGACCCGCTGACCTTCACCATCGCCACCGGCAACGAGGACGACCGCAAGCTGGCCATCTGGACGCTGGAGGGCATCGAGGCGATCAGCCGCGAGATGCCCGGCTGCCAGATCATCCTGGGCCTGTCCAACGTCTCCTTCGGCCTGAACGCGGCGGCCCGCCACGTGCTGAACTCGGTCTTCCTCGACCATGCGGTGAAGCGCGGCATGACCGGCGCCATCGTGCATGTGTCGAAGATCATGCCGCTGCACCTGATCCCGGAAAAGGAGGTCAAGACCGCCGAGGACCTGATCTTCGACCGCCGCGCGGAAGGGTATGACCCGCTTCAGGCCTTCATCGCCCTGTTCGAGGGTCGCAAGGCGGCGGACGCCAAGAAGAAGGCCCGCGCCGAGACGGTCGAGGAGCGGCTGAAGGAGCGCATCGTCGACGGCGACCGCACCGGGCTGGAGGACGATCTCGCCGAGGCGATGAAGACCCACCCGCCGCTGGAGATCATCAACACCTACCTGCTCGACGGCATGAAGGTGGTGGGCGAGCTGTTCGGCGCCGGCAAGATGCAGCTTCCCTTCGTGCTCCAGTCCGCGGAAACCATGAAGGCCGCCGTGGCGTGGCTGGAGCCGCACATGGAGAAGCTGGACGGCCAGCAGAAGGGCACCATGGTGCTGGCCACCGTGAAGGGCGACGTCCACGACATCGGCAAGAACCTCGTCGACATCATCCTGACCAACAACGGCTACAAGGTCGTCAACCTGGGCATCAAGCAGCCGGTCGGCGCGATCATCCAGGCGGCGAAGGAGCACAAGGCCGACGCCGTCGGCATGTCCGGCCTGCTGGTGAAGTCCACCGTCGTCATGCGCGAGAATCTGGAGGAGATGACCCGCGAGGGGCTGGAGGTTCCGGTCCTGCTCGGCGGCGCCGCTCTGACCCGCGCCTATGTGGAGACGGACTGCGTGGCCTCCTACGGCTCGGGCCGCGTGGCCTATGCCGGCGACGCCTTCGACGGGCTGACCCTGATGGATCAGGTGGTGGGCGGCAGCTTCGACCAGCAGCTCGCCATCCAGCAGGCCAAGCGGGCGGGCCGGGCGGTCAACCGCCGCCGCGTGCTCGGTCAGGCGACGAGCGCCACCATCGGTCCGGTGGACAAGGACGCCGCCCGCGCCCGCCGCGCCCGTCTGGCCGAGGGTGTGCCGGTGCCGACGCCGCCCTTCTGGGGGCCGAAGGTCATCGAGCATGTGCCTCTGAAGACGCTGGTGACCTATCTGAACGAGCGCATGCTCTATCAGCTCCAGTGGGGCTACCGGAAGGACGGCAAGTCCTTCGAGGAGTTCAAGGAGTGGGCGAAGAAGGAGCTTCGCCCGGTGCTCGATCGCATCCTCCAGATCGCCGCGAAGGAGGAGATCCTGCGGCCCCAGGCGGTCTACGGCTACTGGAAGGCGGCGGCCGACGGCGACGACGTCATCCTGTTCGCCGAGAACGGGACCAGCGAGGTCGCCCGCTTCAGCCTGCCGCGTCAGGCCAAGGAGGACGGCGAGTGCATCGCCGACTTCCTCCGCGATGTGAACGACGGCGAGCGCGACGTGCTGGGCCTCCAGATCGTCACCATGGGCCAGCATTGCGCCGAGGTGGCGCGGGAGTGGTTCGCCGAGAACCGCTACCAGGATTATCTCTACCTGCACGGCTTGTCGGTGGAGATGACCGAGGCGATGGCGGAGTATGTCCACGCCCGCATCCGCGCCGAACTGGGCTATGGCGCAGAGGACAGCCGCGACAAGGAGAAGCTGCTGCAGCAGGCCTATCGCGGCAGCCGCTACAGCTTCGGCTACCCGGCCTGCCCGAACCTCGCCGACCAGGAGCAGCTTCTGAAGCTCCTCGACGCCGGGCGGATCGGCGTGGAGATGTCCGACGAGCACCAGCTCCACCCGGAGCAGAGCACGTCGGCCATCGTCCTGCACCACCCGCGGGCGAAGTACTTCAGCGTGTGACGCGGAGCGCCTGGACCGGGGCATCGCCTCCTTTCCCGTGTCGCAATGGGGAAGGAGGCGTCTTCAGGATCGCCGGAACCGGCTTGGCTGACCATCCAAGCCGGTTCCCAAAGCGCAACGGCATCGCTTATCCTTGAGGGCATGAACCATTCGCCCACCCCGCTTCGCCTGCACCGGGAAACCGTCCGCCCGGAGTGGATCGACTACAACGGCCACATGAACGTGGCCTATTACCTGCTCGCCTTCGACCACGCGACCGACGCCGTGCTCGACCATTTCGGGATCGGCAAGGCCTACGCGGAGGGCGAGGGGCGGTCGATGTTCGCGGTGGAGGCGCACCTGACCTATGCCCACGAGGTCACGGAGGGTGACGGGCTGACTTTCACGTCCCTGGTGCTGGGCGCGGACGCCAAGCGGCTGCATCTGTTCCACGAAATGCGCCATGAGGAGGACGGATTCCTCGCCGCTACGGCGGAATTCGTTCTGCTCCATGTCGATCTGGCGGAGCGCCGTTCGGTGCCGCTGGCTCCGGAAACCGCGGAGCGGCTGACACGCACCGTGGCGGAGCACGCCACTCTGCCCGTGCCGCCGCAGGCCGGGCGATCGGTCGGGCTGCGGACTCCGAAGGGGGCGTGACGGTAAGTCGCTGCCCGCCGCGGCCTTTTGTTGCGCCGGACCCTTTGTTATTCGGCCCCTGCGACACTATCTGTTGGCGCATGAAGACGACAATTTTCGCCGCCTTCGCGGTACTTGCCACCTTCCTGGGCACAGCCCTGGTTCCCTCCGTCGCTCTCGCCGAATGCACCGACCCGGCGCAGCCTAAGGTGAACTGGCGCCGCTGCTACTTCGACGGGCGCGATCTGTCGTCGGCGAAGCTGTCCGGGGCGATGCTGCGCGACGCCACCTTCCAGCGTGCCACGCTGAAGGACGCCGACCTGTCGGACACCGACAGCTATCGCGCGAAATTCTTCAGCGCCACGATGCCGGGGGTGAAGCTGGATGGCGCCCGCCTGATCGAGGCCGATTTCACGCGGGCCGATCTGACGGGGGCCTCCCTCAAGGAAACCGACCTGCGCAACGCGAAACTGGTGAACGCCATCCTGCAGAAGGTCGACTTCACCGGGGCGCGCCTCGGCGGTGCGGACCTGCGGCACGCCGACTTGTCCGGGGCCATCTGGATCGACGGCACGACGGTCTGCGCCGAGAAATCCCTGGGCCAGTGCAACTGATCGGCGGGCAAGTATATTTCCGATCATATGTAATATAATGTCCTTACTCCAAAGTTCCTTGCCCGTCTCTTTGCCGCTGCGGTAGCCTTTTTGCCAATGAGCAGTGGAAAGGCAATGGCAATGGCGGGCGAAGAGGATTTCGAGACGGCGCGGATTCTCGCTGTCCGCGCCATGGATCGGATCGACGCCAATGGATTGTTGCCGAATCCGGAGAATTTCACCCTCTGGTACGCCTATTTTGGCGGTCAGAATCCGGACCTGACGCGCGCCATCGAGCTGGCTCAGCGTGACGGTGCCACGCTGTCGCAAAGCCATTGCGACGAGCTGTACAAACGCTTCTTCACGCTGGATGCCGAGGCCCAGGCCATCCGCGAGACGTCGGAACGGGCGCGCGTCGCCTTGGGCCGCATCCTCGACCAGCTGGGCAGCGTCGGTTCGGAGACCGACCGCTACGGGCAGGCGCTGGCCGGCTTCCGGGGCGAGCTGGACCAGCCGATGAGCTTGGCCGAGCTGCGCGCCATGGTGGCAGCCATCGCGGCGGAGACCACCGCCATCGCCGATCGCCAGACCCGCTTGCAGAGCCAGCTTCTCGAATCCAGCCAGCAATTGGCCGAGCTGCGCGTCGTCCTGGATTCGGCGCGGCGGGAGGCGATGACTGACGGGCTGACCGGAATCGCCAACCGGCGCGGCTTCGATCTGGCGCTGGTCTCCGCCGCGGAGGATGCGGCGCAGACCGGATTGCCGATGACGCTGCTGATGGTGGACATCGACCATTTCAAGCGCTTCAACGACACCCACGGCCATCTCGTCGGCGACCATGTGCTGAAACTGGTCGCCAAGGTTTTGACCGAAGGGGTGAAGGGGCGCGACACCGTCGCCCGCTACGGCGGGGAGGAGTTCAGCGTCATCCTGCCGCACACCGCGCTTGCCAACGCCATCAAGCTGGCCGAGCAGCTTCGCGCCTCCGTGGGGTCGCGGCAGATCATCAACCGGACGCGCAACGCCACCTACGGTTCGGTCACCCTGTCGGTCGGGGCGGCCGAATACCGCCCCGGCGAGGACCTGCTGGCTCTGATGCGCCGCGCCGACGAGGCGCTCTACACCGCCAAGCGCGGCGGGCGCAACCGCGTCTGCGCGGAGGCCACGGTGACGGGCTGAGCGCCAGCCGTCAGTCCCGATGCATCAGCCGCCGCCGGTCAGGCGTCGGACCGCGGCGTCGGTTTCGTCCACCAGCCGCGCCATAAGCTCCGCCGCCGTCTGCCTCCGCGCCAGACGGACCCCTTGTCCGGCCCACAACGACAGGAACTCCGCCCGCCCCTGCTGAGCGGCGGCGGTGCGCATCGGGCGGGTCAGCGCGTTCTGAAGGGGGAAGGGCAGGGCGTCACCGTCCGCGATGTCCTCCATGACCCGGTTCACGATCCCGC